>JACCWL010000224.1 GCA_013697645.1 Tatlockia sp.
TAACATCATTCATTAATTTAAAAATGGGTGGGGTATTAGAGTTACTATGGCAATTAATTTTCTGCATTGTTAAATCAGGATTTGTGAGCGTTAACATGTTTATCTGAGTACTAAATTCTAAATCTAATGCATCTAAAAATGCTCGATTATCATCTAAAAAAACAACCTTTATTGGATGATAATAACAGGTGGGCCTTGCATCATTAATAATCATTTCTAATTCCTCTCCCTTACAACTCTAATGTCCTTGCACTTTGCAGAAATCTTAAATAGATACCGGACTGTATATTAAATGAATCTTTAACTATTTTCTTCAACTATCTTGGGCGTCTCTTCTTTAATCCGTTGATAAACCTCATCAAGATGTACAGATATTTCTCTGGGTGCATTGATACCAAGCCGTACCTGATTTCCCCTAATGTGTTTAACAGTAATGGTAATATCCTCGCCAATAGTCATCACTTCTCCTTCGCGCCTTGTTAAAATTAGCATCTTGCTTTTTTCCCTTTTACTTTTTCAAAAAATGTAGCAAATTAATATCCAATAATTTACTTTTTCAACTATCTAACAAGTGATATAGTTATCCGGGTTTGGATAATATTATCTACAAATAGATACTGTCAACTTTTATTATCTCTTTGGGGATAAATAATCTTATGGAGAATTTTATGGATTCTGAACGCCTCGAAAGAGGGAAAAAATTAATTAATACATTGGTGGAAGGTGGGGAGCAAGGCATTTCGAAAGGCTTAGGAAAAATAGCCCCGGATCTTGGAAATTACGTCTTAGAATTTGTTTTTGGAGATTTATATCATCGGTCTGGTCTTGATTTGAAAACCAAACAGATGTTGACTCTAACTATTTTAGCAACGTTAGGGAATGCAAAGCCCCAATTGGCTTATCATATTAATGGTGCTCTTAATATTGGTATTACCCGACAAGAGATCATAGATATTATGACTCATATAGCTGGATATGCCGGATTCCCAGCAGCATTGAACGGGACAGCTACAGCTAAAGAAGTTTTTGCTGAACGTGATGTAAAAGGCTTGGACAATAGTTAATCTCGCGCAGGTCGTGTTGTATGAGACGGTACAAAGATAAGATTGCAAGCGGATTGGGCTCTGTACTGGAATGGTACGATTTTGCTTTATACGGATTTTTTGCACAACTAATAGCACAACTTTATTTTCCAAGCGCTTCACAATCAACCGCGATGCTAAAAACATTTTCAGTTTTTGCAATAGGTTTCATTGCAAGACCAATAGGTGCACTGCTATTTGGACATATAGGTGATAAATATGGCAGAACAGCTAGCCTAAAACTAACTCCAATACTGATTACTATCCCTACTCTGTTATTTGCAATACTACCCACATATCAACAAATCGGGGTGCTCGCTCCAATTATTCTGATCTTACTAAGAATATGGCAGGGTATATGTGTAGGTGGAGAGTTTGCAAATAACATTGTATATCTCTGCGAAACCTCTGCTCAAAATCGTACTTTTTTTTATGGAAGTATTGGATCTTGCACAGGTAGCCTAGGGATTTTCCTAGCTTCTATCGTGGCTACTCTCTGGTACAAAATATTCCCTCATGAAAATTTAATCACTTGGGGATGGCGTCTAGCTTTTATTTTAGCCTCTGCAATCGGAATAATAACCTTCCTAATGCGCAGGAATATGTCTGAAACTCCTATCTTCAATGAAATCAATAGAAAACAACCTGTTATGGCCAATTCATCTTGGGGTTTTTGCAAATCCAATCTACAAAATTACTTGGTCGCTTTCGGTTTGACTTTTTTACCAGCTACAGCTTTTTATTATGTATTTATGTTTTTACCAAACTTTTTGAATGAAATATTGAACATTGATACTAGTAAAATAAGCAGTGAAAACTCCTTATCTCTTTTTATGAGATTGCTTATAATTCCAGTAATTGGTCTTGCTGCAGATAAATTTGGCGGAATTAAGATTGCAAGAACAGCCTCTATTCTTTTTTTATTATTTAGTTATCCGCTATTATTTGGCATCACGAATTATTTAAATATCACCCATTTATTTATATATGGATTTGCTTTTCTAACAACATTGAATGCAGCCACAACACCTGGATTATTAATGAAATTACTAAAACCTGAGACTAGATGTACTGTACTTTCATTTTCATTCAATTTTTGTTTTGGTGTTTTTGGTGGGCTTGTTCCGATTATTTGCTTTTTGTTAATTAGCCAATTTAAAAATACAATGGCATCGATTTACTATTTGATGTTCGCTGCATTTGTGACCTTTATTGCTACATTTTTCTTTAATAAGGCTCAATATGAGCAAAAATAATTATTTGCCAATAGTAACGGATACGACTAAACAAACTTTTTTTGATTATATTGATGCACTAGATATTCCACAAATAGACTATTTCGCAATTGGTATACAAAATCTTGCCACAAAAAAAAGTATCTCATTAATGTCATTACCTGAATGGCAGAAACACTTTATCGAGAATCGTTATGCTGATTCTGATCCTGTGCGAAAAGCTACACTATATACAAATAGAAGCATAATTCCATTCTGCGAGATTGATTTTATTGATAATTTTGGTAAGCATATCATGCAGCAAAGAGCCAGCATGGGTATAAAAAATGGAATTATTTTAGTGGAAAGACTTCCCAAATATAATTATATGATCACGCTTGGCACAGACTTTTTTAATTTTAATTCTTTTGATTTTATTAATAGATATCACGACAGAATAGCACTAATTAAAAAGGACCTAATTAACCTTGTTGAAACGGATGCTAAAAAATTCTTAGCAATCACTGAATTAAACCAATCTATTCATCTTTCTTCCGGTGCCAAATAACAGGAGCTACGCTTTCTATATCTACATCATAAAGAACAGGCTCGGTTGTAATTTCATTTGGGTTTAAGCAAGTCAAATTATACCCCCCTGAAGTATTTTTAATTAGCCTTCTAAAAAATCGCTCACCATTTTTTAGATAAACTATACAATCTTTATTAATCGCCGATTCAATTTTCTCATTAAAACGCATTCTGCCACCTACATAATCTCCAGGCCAATAAAATGGCCGCATATCATCATTGGAGACTATCATTAAGACCGCATTGGAATGACTTTCTTTAAAGACATTCGCATCTTTAATCATAGATATTTCGTCATCTTCTATAGGAAGACCTAGAGTTGTTGGGGTAGAAAAATACTGGCTTACGGAAACTGTTGTCTTTGGATCAAGCCCTGCACCTTCTAATATCCAATCTTCACTTACGATCAATCCTTCACTACGATACGCCTCTACACAGCGTTGCGCACCAGATAATGTTAGCTTTGTAGTTCCATTTTCCCAAGATTTTAAAGTAACCTCTGGCAAGCCGTATTTCTCTTGTAGATAAGACCGACTCAAATGCAAAACTGATCGAATGTGTTTCAATCTCTGCCCTGGACTAAGGTCTTTGTTGATTTCTATAGTATCTCTCGTCATCTTTAATCTTAAGGTAAATTATATCATGCCAAAATGGGTTCTAGGTCGAAACCTTATTCCTTTTAAAATAATATTCAATGTTTCCTTAATGTGTTAAGTGGGGATTTCAACAACCTATCTTTAGTTTCTAAGAAAATGTTAACAGTCTCAAATACAATATGAAATCTTAATGTAAAATAAATGTTTTTAACTTATTGGTTTATAATCATCAACAATAAAATCAAAATTGATTATTTCGGACTATGGCATCTCTAAAAGTATTTAACTCTTTTTCAGAGGAAGTTTAACCTTTTTCCTTAAGCCAACTCTCAATAGATTGTTTGGTGTCCTCAAAAACAGTCATTAATTGAAGGTAGAGTTTTTCAAGCGAGGCCGAGTGCCCTGCTATAATGACCCCCATAATTTAGACCACACAAAAGTAAAAATTTAAGAGATAATAGCCTCCAACTGGAGGTAAGAATGGCAAAGCACAAAAAGTGGTCATCAGCAGCGAAATTTGAAATAGCTTTAT
>JACCWL010000252.1 GCA_013697645.1 Tatlockia sp.
AGCAAGAGGAATTGGCGATCAGTCCTGCCTTTAATTAATACTGTCAAGTTGAGCTAAGTCAAAAGGGGAATTGGGGTCAGGTCTTTCCTTTTGCCTCTCAAAAGGAAAGACCTGACCCCATTTGCATTCTTAACTTAAGCTTGGAGTGTTTTCAATGTTATTCGTATCACACATTAGACTGGAAAGAGCAGTTTTTGCATCATGTATCAGTGCTATAGGTAATGCAAGAGCAAAAATGAACAGTGAAACCGGAACGGTAAGAAGCACTACGATGGCAGAAAAGAGGTAAGCAACCGGCTTTATAATAGGATTTAAGTCTGCAAGCCAAAAATTTTCAATATAGAATTTCCCCATTTCTGCACCCGTTCTCTCACCGTCATCAAACAGGCAACTATAAGCAAAATAAGTAGGTAAAAAAGATAACTTTGGTGTCCATGGGGTCCAAAATGTAAAATCGTTTGACATGCAATGCCTCCACTAAAACTGTTTAAATACAAATTTTTTTATATTTATGAGCAAGTCTCTTATTAAACCGTCAGATTGATTAATTAGTATTTTATCAGGATATTATTATGAGAATATTAAGATTACTGATATTCATATTGGAGCTGCTCATGATAAAAAGAAATTAATAAAAATAAGTCACTGATTTTAATAAAAATTCATATAATCCTTTCTGCGAAAAAAGACGGTGATGCAGCTGATTAACTTAACTTTGACAATGAATTCTGGCCCGACCTACCTATGTAAACTAGCCCTCTAACATTTTATGAGGCAAGCTTTCCAAGCGTCCAGCTGGCGTGACAAGGACATAATTAAGTTTTCGCTGTAATTCCTTGATTGTATCGGCGCCGGCGTAGGTTAAACCAGAGCGTAGACCGCCAATGATGTCAGCGATGATAGCTTCTTGATTTTCGCGGTAAGGTACTTCAACTGAAACGCCTTCAGCGGTTTTCCATTCATGCATTTGACCTAAATAATCTTCCTGAGCTTCGCGAGAAGCCATGCCACGATAGCGTTTGATTTGTGTGCCATCTTCTTTAGTGATTGCTTTCCCCGGGGTGGGTTCTGTGCCTGCCAACATGCCGCCAATCATGACAAAATCAGCGCCAAAGGCCAGTGCTTTGACGATATCACCAGAGGTTCGAATACCCCCATCGGCAACGATTGAACGATCAGCGCGTGCGCAATCTTGGATGCAGGTGAGCATGGGAATACCAAAGCCTGTTTTAATGCGCGTAGAGCATACAGAACCACCGCCAATTCCAGCTTTAATAATGTCTGCGCCGCAGGATGCAAGATAATCCGCTCCTGCATAAGTTGCAACATTTCCTGCCATGATGCAGCGGTCACCGAGCAACAGTCTTAAATTTTTCAGGGTCTTGCCCACGTATTTGGCATGCGCATGGGCGACGTCTACGCAAAAGAAGTCAGCTCCTGCATCACGAAGAGCTTCTGCTCGTTCTAATTCGGCATCAGTGCAACCCACAGAAACAAAAACTTGCCCGACACAGCGTTTAAAGTCTTTGATGTTATCTTCGATACTTAAAAAACGATGTAAAGCGCCAATTCCTCCTTTGGAGTGTAAAAAATTAGCCATTTTGGATTCTGTAATGGTATCCATATTGGAGCTAATTACCGGGAGTTCTAATTGAAGCTTATCTAATTTATCGCTCATATTAATCTCGACAATACGTCTTGATTCATGATGGTTGTATGCAGGAATCAACAGAACGTCATCGAAGGTAATGGCAGGGGTGTTCATTATTATCCTTTATCTAAGCAACTCGGGCAGGCATTATACAGCTATCGTATAAAAGGTCTACTATTGTTGCTACAAATTTTCGGCTGCAAAATAGGCAAGCCTTGAGCGTTCGCCACGAGTAAGCGTCATATGCGCACTGTGTTCCCATTGTTTAAAGCGATCGACTGCAAAGGTTAAACCCGAAGTGGTTTCTGTCAAATAAGGTGTATCAATCTGTTTGATATCACCGAGGCAAATGATCTTAGAGCCAGGACCTGCACGCGTAACTAGGGTTTTGATCTGTTTAGACGTAAGATTCTGGGCTTCGTCGATAATGATAAATCGGTTTAAAAAAGTACGGCCGCGCATAAAATTTAAAGAGCGAATTTTGATTTTATTCTGCAAAAGATCCTGCGTCGCACTACGACCAAAACTTCCGCCTTCTTGTTCGCCATGAAGGACTTCCAAGTTATCCATCAAGGCTCCCATCCAGGGCGTCATTTTTTCTTCCTCAGTACCAGGGAGAAAACCAATATCCTCGCCCACAGGAATTGTGACTCGCGTCATGATGATTTCAGTATAGAGTTTTTGATCTAAGACTTGCGTTAATCCAGCCGCAATAGTTAAGAGTGTTTTTCCCGTTCCGGCAGAGCCTTGCAAGGTCACAAAATCGATTTCTGGGTCAAGGAGAAGATTGAGAGCAAAATTCTGTTCACGATTGCGTGTATTGATACCCCAAACTGTGTGTTTGGCTTGAGTGTAATCGCGAGCGAGTTGTACCACAGCGCTACCTTCGGTAAGTTCTTTAACGATGGCTTGGAATTCATTATCGATTGTGCTGATGCAATCATTGTAATTCCATTGATTTACGAAAGGGCCCCTTATGCGATAATAAGTCCTGCCATTTTCTTTCCAGGCTTCTAAATCCTTGGCATGGTTATCCCAGAAATCATTATCAAGAAGATGCAAACCGCTATGGAGAAGACTAACGTCGTCTAGTACTTTGTCATTGTAATAATCTTCTGCAGGAATACCGAGAATACCGGCTTTAATGCGTAAATTAATATCCTTAGAAATAATAATAACTTGTCGTTCGGGCAGTTTCTTTTGTAAGCCTAAGGCCGTTGCGAGCAAGGTATTGTCTGCTTTGTGGCCTGGCAAAGAAATGGGACGCAAGGGTTCAAAATCGTCTGTTTGGAAAAATAAAGAGCCGCTGCTCTTGCCCTTATCAGTGGTTTGATAACTAGGAATTCTCAAACCCGCCACAATTTCTTTATGGCTGGCGTTTGCCATTAATTCAACCAACATGCGGTTAGTTTGCCGCACGTTACGCGCAACCTCTGAGATTCCTGTTTTATGGCTATCTAGCTCTTCCAGTACAACCATGGGCAAATAGATATCATGTTCTTCAAAACGATAAATAGCTGAGGGATCATGCATTAGAATATTTGTGTCCAATACAAATAGTTTTTCTGCTTTTTTTTCAATATCCATGCAAGACCTAACCCTTTTTGAGAAACGTCCATTGTGATGAGGGTTAGGACTTCCGTCAAGGTTTGCAAGCTATTTTGATTGCAAGTTTTGCAAAGTTTTTATCAACTCATCCACATGACCTTTAACACTGACTTTCCGCCATTCATGTTTTATAACCCCTTCTGGATCAATAAGAAAAGTACTACGCTCAACGCCACGCACTTGTTTGCCATACATGGATTTCATTTTCATCAAGTCAAACAGTTGGCAAAGTTGTTCCTCTGTGTCAGCAATTAATTCGAAGGGAAATTGTTGTTTGGCTTTGAAATTTTCATGCGACTTTAAACTGTCTCTTGAAACCCCAAAAATCTCAGCATTAAGTGCTTTAATTGCAGCGTAAGCATCGCGAAAATCTTGGCCTTCTTGAGTACAGCCTGGCGTTGCATCTTTGGGGTAAAAATACAGGATTAACCATTTACCTCGGTAAGCATCTAAGTTTGATTGCAGGCCATTTGTTGCATTAAATTGTAGTGAAGGTAATTTGTCACCAATGTTCATGATTCTCTCCTTAAGCTGAACTGGCCTTATGTTAGTGCAAAAAATAGAGCTTCGCCAATGTATTCATGTATAATCCCAAATTGGCTGTTTGAGCCTTTTTTTAATTTGATCCCAGGTGTCTTATGACAACCAAAAATGGCGCAAGCATCGCGCAAAATAAAAAAGCACAGTTTGAGTATTATTTAGAAGATCAGTTCGAAGCTGGCTTAGTCCTTGAAGGTTGGGAAGTGAAAAGTCTGCGCGCAGGAAAAATAAATTTATCGGATTCACACGTGATAATAAAATACGGCGAAGCCTTTTTATTAGGTGCACAAATCCAACCCCTGCAGACTGCAGCTGTTCATCTTACCCCTGATCCAAATCGCACGCGTAAATTATTGTTAAATCGCAAGGAACTTAATCAGTTAATTGGCTCTGTAGAGCGCCAGGGTTATACTTTAGTTCCTCTTTCACTCTATTGGAAAAACAACCGTGTGAAGATAAAAATTGCCCTAGCAAAAGGTAAAAAAACACACGATAAACGCGCAACCATTAAGGATAGAGATTGGCAACGTGACAAGTCGCGTATTTTGAAAAAAAATAATTAAATCAATTATTAATTTACCTATCACCACCCATATCCTAAACTTTGAATATAGTTGAAGAATAAACAAGGAGCAATCTATGTGCGGCATCTTCGGAGCCTTATCAAAACGTGATATCTCAAAGGTCTTATTAGAGGGTTTAAGACGCCTTGAGTATCGTGGTTATGACTCTGCGGGTATTGCTGTGATTGATTCTACCGGACATTTAAATCGCATAAGAATTCAAGGAAAGGTTCAAGCCCTAGCGGATGCGATGCAGGAGACTGCGATTTCTGGCAACATCGGAATTGCCCACACACGCTGGGCCACCCACGGTAAACCCTGTGAGGTTAATGCGCATCCCCATATGTCCAGTGGCGAACTTGCCTTAGTTCATAATGGCATTATTGAGAATTATGAAGCCTTACGCGATAGATTAGCCGGTTTGGGTTATCAATTTACCTCCGAGACCGATACGGAAGTTGCAGCTCACCTTATCCATTACCATTATCAAAAACATGAGAATTTATTGCTGGCCGTCCAAGATGCTGCTGATGAAATGCAGGGCGCTTTCGCCTTTGGTGTGATTCATCAAATGAAACCGCAGGAATTGGTTGCTATTCGTAAAGGCAGTCCTTTGGTTGTTGGTTTAGGCATTGATGAGCTGTTCATCGCCTCTGATACCTTGGCTTTACGCTCCTTTGCCCAGTCAACTATCCACCTTGAAGAAGGAGATAGTGTTTGTTTTAACGGCAATCAAGTTTCTTTCTTTGATGAAAAGAGAGAGCCTGTCGAACGCGAAATGCATTCTATGAATAGTGATCACTATGCGGTAAGCCGAGGTCCTTACAGGCATTTCATGTTGAAGGAAATCCACGAGCAGCCCAAAGTTTTAACCGACACAATGGAAGGACGTATTACAAGTCTTGAAGTTCTGCGTGCGAGCTTTGGCGCACATGCTTCATCACTCTTTGATCAAATAAAACAAATCCATATTGTAGCTTGCGGAACCAGTTATCATGCGGGTTTAGTTGCCCGTTATTGGTTAGAATCACTTACACAATTGCCAACTTCGGTAGAAATTGCCAGTGAATACCGCTATCGCGACGTGGTTGTCCCTGATAATACGCTTTTTATCAGCGTATCCCAATCTGGGGAAACAGCCGATACGCTTGCAGCCTTACGCAAGGCAAAATCGATGAATTATTTAACGACTTTGGCGATTTGTAATGTTGCAACTAGCTCCTTGGTGCGTGAAGCAGAATGTGTATTTTTAACACGGGCAGGAGTTGAGATTGGTGTTGCCTCAACAAAAGCCTTTACTACTCAGCTTGTGGCATTTCTTATGCTCGCTGCGGCCCTTTGTAACGATGAACGAGCAGCGACGGTCTTAGCCCAGCTGCAAGAGTTGCCTGCCTGTTGTCAGCGTACTTTAAAGATGAGTGATGAAATTAAAACACTGGCCGCTATGTTTGTTCATAAAGCGCATGCGCTCTTTTTAGGTCGAGGCGTTCAGTATCCTGTTGCTTTGGAAGGCGCTTTAAAGCTAAAAGAAATTTCATATATTCATGCAGAAGCCTATCCCGCCGGTGAACTGAAACACGGGCCTCTAGCTTTAGTTGATAAAAACATGCCAATCGTTGCAATCGCACCGAATGATGAACTTTTAGACAAATTAAAATCCAATCTGCATGAAGTGAGCGCGCGTGAAGGTCAACTTATTGTCTTTGTTGATGACTCAAAGGCATGGTCTGATAATGGCGCAAAACTCATTCATGTACCTGCTTGCTCCTCTTGGATTGCTCCAATTGTCTATACCATTCCCTTGCAATTGCTCGCCTATCACGTCGCCGTTGCCAAAGGAACGGATGTTGATCAACCTAGAAATCTGGCTAAATCGGTAACAGTTGAATGAATAAAGGCCTGCAATTTTGGGTTGATTCATGGCATGAAGGTAGAATCCCCTTTCATAAAGAGCTTGTAAATCCTGATTTAAAGCGCTATTGGCCAGGACTTAACCTCTCACCTAAAGCACGTGTCTTAGTGCCCTTATGTGGAAAATCAGTCGACATGTTTTGGCTAGCGTCCCAAGGTTTTGAGGTCATAGGTATTGAACTTAGTGAATTGGCGATACTGCAATTCGCTGAAGAAAATAAAATAACACTAACTAAAAAAGTTTATGAGGACGCAATTCATTATTTTTCACCGCAATTTTCGCTATGGGTTGGCGATATTTTTTCGCTAAATCTTGAACGTATGTCCCCAGTCGATGCGATTTATGATAGGGCTGCCTTGATTGCTTTACCTGAAAAAATAAGACCAAGTTACGTGGAAATTTGTTTAAAATTGCTTAAGAAAAATGGTAAAATTCTTTTAAAAACAATGTATTACGATGAGTCGGAGCTGCAAGGGCCTCCTTTTTCTGTCCCCGACTCTGAGGTTAAAGTACTATATAAAGATAGAGAAATCGTCAATTGTCTCCATGAAAATGGTCTTAAAGTTGACAAAAAAGAGCATTTGTTTCAGCGAGGTTTACGGCACAGAGAGGATTATGTTTGGCAAATTTACTGATTTATTTTTAAACAAGCCATTAGATAACTGCGACAACTTTTTTTATCAGAGAAAAAACCTGCCTCAACCGATTAGCCAATAAAATTAGCAAAATGAAAATTAACCAGTATATAATGACTGTGTTTTTTTATTACGATTTATGAGGGTGTGAATGACTCAAGAGATACAAGCGGCAGCTACAATTATAGCAGAAGAGCTTAAAGTCAAAGTTTCTCAAGTAGAAACAACAATTCGTTTGTTGGATGAGGGTGCAACAGTTCCCTTCATAGCTCGTTATCGTAAAGAAGCAACGCAAGGTTTAGACGATACCCAGTTAAGGCTGCTTCTTGAACGTTTGCACTATATACGCGAGCTCAATGAACGTCGTGCAGTAGTGCTGCAATCCATTCGTGAGCAAGAGAAATTGACGCCAGAACTGGAAAAAGCAATTCTTACTGCTGATACAAAAACTAGGCTTGAGGATTTATATCTTCCCCACCGACCTAAACGCCGTACCAAGGCACAGCTTGCTAGAGAGGCCGGTCTTTCGCCTTTGGCTGAAGGTTTATGGCAAAATCCAACTCAAGACCCCTTAGCCTTTGCTGAGCAATTTATTAATGCTGAAGCAGGTGTTGAAGATGCAAAAGCAGCACTTGAAGGTGCTCGCCAAATCTTAATGGAGCTTTTTGGCGAAGATGCTGATCTTATCAATGAATTGCGTGAATACCTCTGGCAGCATGCCGTATTAAAATCAATCGGCAATGCAGAGACTAAGGGTAGCAATAAATATGCTGATTATTTTGACTATGCTGAGCAAATTAAAAAAATTCCTTCGCATCGTGCCTTAGCACTTTTTCGAGGCCGCCGCGAAAATGTTTTAAAACTTTCCTTAACTCTTAAAGACGATGCAGACTACGGTGAAAAACGAGTCGCTTCTTATTTTAATATTGTTGATCAACAAAGAGCTGCGGATGCTTGGTTATTAGAAACTGTGCGCCTGACTTGGAAAGTAAAAGTATTCACCAAGCTTGAATTAGAATTATTAACACGTCTGCGTGAATCAGCCGATGTGGAAGCGATTAATGTCTTTGCGCGCAACCTTCGCGACTTACTTCTAGCAGCACCAGCTGGTCAGCAGATTACGATTGGCCTTGATCCTGGTATTCGTACCGGTGTTAAAGTTGCAGTCATTGATCTAACTGGCAAAGTGCTTGATTACACAACCATTTTTCCTTTTGCTCCAATGAACGAATGGCATCAGGGGATCGCAGAACTGGCAAAATTTGCTGCCAAATATCAGGTGAATTTAATCAGCATTGGTAATGGAACGGGTTCTCGTGATACAGAACGCCTTGTTGCTGATTTAATAAAAATGTATCCCGATCTTAAATTGACCAAAGTCGTTGTCAGTGAAGCAGGGGCATCTGTTTATTCGGCCTCTGAATTAGCAGCGAATGAATTCCCTGATTTAGATGTTAGCTTGCGCGGCGCTGTTTCTATTGCGCGACGTTTACAAGATCCTTTAGCTGAACTAGTAAAAATCGAACCCAAAGCTATAGGCGTGGGCCAATATCAACATGATGTAAATCAGGCTCGCCTAGCACGTAGTTTAGAGGGGGTTGTTGAAGATTGCGTGAATGCAGTGGGTGTCGATGTCAATACCGCATCCCCTGCTCTACTGACTCATGTTTCTGGGCTGAATGAAACGCTGGCTAAAAACCTCGTGCAGCATCGTGATGAAAATGGTGCTTTCCTAAGCCGTGAACAGTTAAAAAATGTGGCGCGCATGGGTGATAAATCCTTCCAGCAAGCGGCTGGTTTTTTACGAGTCATGAATGGTGAAAATACCTTAGACGCCTCAGCAGTACACCCAGAAGCCTATCCGCTAGTTGAGAAAATACTTGCAGATCTCAAGGTAGATATTGGCCAACTCATAGGAAATCGCGAGCTCTTGCACTCTGTGAATGCCGAGCTCTATGTCAGCGATGATTTTGGCTTACCTACTATCCGTGATGTTTTAAGGGAATTGGAAAAACCAGGTCGTGATCCACGCCCAGAATTTAAAACAGTCAACTTTAAAGAAGGCGTTGAAGACATAGCGCATTTGCATGAAGGTATGATTCTGGAAGGGGTTGTGTCCAATGTGACTAATTTTGGCGCTTTTGTGGATATTGGTGTTCATCAGGACGGATTGGTCCATATTTCAGCGATGACTAATCGTTATATCAGCGATCCTTCTTCAATTGTGAAGGCTGGTGATATCGTGACTGTGAAAGTGGTGGAAGTAGACAAAGAACGACGTCGTATTGGCTTGAGCATGAAATTAACCGAAGAAAAGACTCCGTTTGTGCAGAGAACCCAAAAGCCCAAAACACCGGCAAACAAGAGCGTTCAATCGGCTAAAACCCAAGGTAGCAACAAGAGACCAGAACAGGCTAAAAAACCACAATCTACACCCGTTAAGAAAACGATATTTAATACCGCTATGGCTGATGCCTTGTCCAAATTAAAACGTGGTTCCTGATGAAAATTCCAAAGGGTGAATTAACCATTCAAACCTTAGCAATGCCAGCAGATACGAATGCCAATGGCGATATCTTTGGTGGTTGGTTGGTATCGCAAATGGATTTAGCAGCAGGAGTTCTCGCCAAAAAAATATCCAAAGGCCGGGCTGCGACTGTTGCAATCAATAGTATGTCCTTTCTTAGACCTGTACATGTTGGTGATGTAGTTTCTTGCCATGTGGAGCTCACCAAACTGGGTACCACCTCAATGACAATTAATGTTGAGGTTTGGGCAATGCTTACTGAGAGCGGACAACACTACCAAGTGACAGAAGGAAGTTTTGTCTACGTTGCTATTGATGATAAGGGCAAGCCAAGGCAAATATCTGAGAATTTATGACCGTTGATCTTGATAACCTAAAACAATGGATTAAGGATATGGCTGCCTTGATGGATCAAAGTGCAGAGCTTGATCCGCAACACTATGCTCCCTTTTTGCATGACCCTAATCTGGCTTTAAGTTTAATTGATTTAATTGCAAAGCTCGATGAAAAGGAACTGGATGAAGAGCCAGCCTACTACTCTGCCTGTGTGTTTGCCTTAGATATCTGTGTTGCCCAGTTACAAGCTGCGATAGAAAAGGATAATAAGCCTGCAAACAAGACTCTTAATCTATTAATGTCTAAAATTGCGCAGTCCATTACTAAGGGAAAACAAACACTTGGCTTCTGGTTACCTGTGCTAAATGCCTTTTATGAAGTGCACGCTGAATTATCGAGTGAACTGAAAGAAGCCTATCTGGAACTAACCAGCCAGGAAGAAGAATCGGCTCCTGATAACGACGAAGATCAACTAAGTGCTATGCAGGAAATGATTGAAGAATTATCCGATTTAACTATTTTTGATATTACTGAAAATTTTTTTGCGCAAAGTTATGCAATGCCAGCAGACTTTTTCATTGATTTGATTCTTGATCTCTACAGCATCGAAGAAGGGCACGATATTGCTTTGCTGACTTTACTCCATCCTAAACAGGAAGTTCGAGAAGTTGTGGTTGCGACACTTGACCAATTAATGGATAAAATTACTCTGAGTTCGATTTCATTAAGTCGGTTGCAGGTGATAAAGAACTGGTATCCGCTTAGTTATCAGCCGCAATTTGAGCGTTGGATAAAAATTCAACGCAAGAAAGGTGTGGTATTTAGCAAAGAGAATCCAAAACCTAAAATAAGAATTAAAGCCAGTGAAATTGATGGATCAGGCGCGCAGGGTATTTTTATCCATGCCAAAAAAGCTAAGAAAAACCGCCTCTGCGGTTTGCTGTTTAAGCAAGAACTTGGAATCAAAGACGCTTGGATTACGCCAGAACTGGAGACAGGTGGTGTGGCTAAATACTATGATGAGGCACTAGATGATTCGATTAGTTTACGGGAAATCGATGCTTCTTATTTTGAGATAATGACTGGTCATTTTTTGGCTATAACAATCAATAACGATGCTATGCCTGATTTGCATTTACTCGAAATTCAAGAATTATTAGGTATACAGTTTCAAGCAAAATTGTTAGACATCCCTTATTTGATCGAAACTTTATCCGTGCAAATTAGCCCTTTCACAGCAGATACCATGCAAAATTCGTTTAAACGTTCAAAAAATTGGTTAAAAACTAAGCGGTTTACAGAGTCCTGGTTTGTCGAAAATGCTCATGTGGATAAATTGGTTAATCGTTACTGCAGCTTTGTAGGAGGGGCAAAGATTTGTACCTTGCAAGATGCAATAGTTTCTGTCTTTGCCAATGAGTTTGAAAAACAACGTGAAAAATGGCTTTTACATTTTTTATGGACCGCCTTATGGGTGCGATCAAAAGAACGAAAATCTGAGAAAATATGGCAAGATTGTTTTTTTATAGCCTACGCGATTCATGAAGGACAGCCCTTAGCAACCATTCCAATTATGCGTGAAATTTGCCAGCAAACCGTGCTAAATAGCATCGAAACCATGCAAGATCGGCGAACCTATCTTACTAAAGAGTAGCTTGGAATTAAGCCCTTGAGTCGTAGGTCGGGCCAAGGGTCCAATGGCACTACCTTAAGCTCTTCACTACGTCCTGCCATTCAGTCGACCTGCGACTTGGCAATTTAAATCAATCCCCTTCAATGCTAGATAGCCAAAGGTCTCTGACCTTGCCTGGTGATTGCAATAAGGTCTTTGTTTCCCCGTCGGCTATAATCTTTCCATGTTCCATCATGATGATGCGATCAAACTGCGGTAGTAAGTGTAGTCGATGCAGAGAAACAATCATTGCGGCATTAGGGTAGGCTTTAATTGTACCCTGCAGAATTTCTTTTTCAGTTGGTAAATCAACACTTGAAGTTGGCTCGTCCATAAGAATCAGAGAGCTATAACGTGCTGCAAATAAACCACGTGCTAAAGCCAACCGCTGTTTCTGACCGACAGAAAGATTTAAACCTTTTTCACGGATATCCGTTTTAAGTCCTAGGGGTAGGGTTTTCAGCACAGTGTCAAAACGTGCTAGAAAGATTGCTTGATCAATTTCAGCTTGGGGACAGTCCACATCCATCGTAATATTAAATTCAATCGTATTTTCAAAAAGCTCCGGATCCTGTGGTATTAAGGTGGTGATGGATTGTAAGGGTTCCAAGGTATCAAATTTCACGCCGTCAAGGGTTAGCACAACCTGGGAGGGTGTATAAAGTCCTAGCAATAAATTAAGTAAAGTACTTTTTCCGCCTCCACTTAATCCTATCAAAGCAATTTTCTCGCCACGCTTTATCGAAAAGTCGATATCATCAATCGTGTTGTGAAGATTTTCACGACCAGCATGATGAAATTCAAGATTTTCAATATCAATCCTATGCCATTGTTTTGCTAATGATTCACTTATCGGTTTGTGAGCAAGGCGGTTTAGATCGTCAAGAATAGGCTGCATGCCTTTGATATCGGTATCCATTTGCACAAGCTCACCATAATGTTGACTGAGTACATAGAAAACCTCACTTAAGCTTGCTTGATAGCGGTAGATCATGACGATGGATCCAATCATTAACGATGCACTGTTATGCAGGGTATAAACAATGTAACCAATCAAAATCAGTGATTGAAGGGCTGTTAGCATAGTCCCCATGGTGAACCACTTCACTTCATTGATGATCACTTCTTTGCGATAAATTGGCCAAACAGAAAGAATGCGTTGATAGAGATTGGTTTTGGTAAGCTCACCGAGACGCAAAGTAAGTACCGTTGTCATATTGTTAATATAATCAAAGAAATTAGCGCCAATATGATTATCAATTTCATTTTCAGAGTGATACAAGGGAATTAATCGTTTATCAAACATTAAAATAGTAACAATAGAAAGTACACAAGTGATTAAGCTCATCAATCCAACTGGCACTGATATCCATAGCAAAAATCCCAGAGAGACAATAAATTGAACAATTCTTTCAATGTAAATAAATTGATCCCCAGCAAATCGGAATAAGGCTGTAGAGGAGCGATTTAGTCTGGTGACAATATTGCCAGAATGATGATCCTGATGCCATTTCAACGGAAGCTGGGTTAATTTTTCATACATTTCGATGCGGTATTTTTGTTGTATTTTCAAGGCGATGAAACGCTCGCGAATACGAGCTGGTCCATGAAAGCACCAAAACAATACATAAAATGCAACACCCAAAGCGAGCCAAAATACCACTTCGTGAAGCCTTCCCGGAGAAAAATGCTGTATTACATCTATCGTTCGTCCAAATAGATAGGGATTCAGACTCATACAGATTTGAGCAAAAATATAGACAATATAAAGGGCTACAAGGGAGGGACGCCATGATTTTCCATAGTGCCAAACGGTTTGAATTAAACTGAGATAAGGGTTTTTCATGAAATACCTGCTAATAATTGATTTAGGTCTAAACTATTAAAAAATTAGTTCATTTTTTCGATTAATTAATTAGGTATTGGACACATGAATTACACCTGTTAGTAGATTAAAGCCAGATTTAGACCCCTATATTATCAACAATTTCCTAGTCTATCAAGAAACAAATTGAACATTTTAAGCAATTGAAGATCATTTTGTAAAAAATAAGGGGAATAATTCTTTTGACATCAATATTATTCATAATTTGATAAGGCTCAATCTCTATATTCATTATCACCCCATACTGTTAATGCCTGCTTAATAAACAGTTCGTACAATATAAATATATAGGTGGTGTTTATGTTGTATGAGGTGAAGTCATGAAGTTAAAGAAAGAGCCCAGCTCAAACTTTGAAATTTTATCCGATTGGTTAGAAGGCCCAAACAACCTTGATAAAGTAGAAGCTGATATAAACTTCGCTAAGAAACTGGTAGAAAATACAGGGTCATTAATCTTATCGTCTATCCATCATAGTCCTTACGAGTTTGCTAATAAATTAATGAAAAAACTTTTAAACCTAGAATATGATTTAAGACATGAATTAAAGGACAGCCCAACAGTAAGAGAAAATCTTGAGGAACTTAGAGGGCTGGAAGAAAAGCTACAGGGCCAGTTAAAATTTTTAGCAATGCATACACCTTCAGCATCTAGTAAAGCTAAAATTAAAGTTACTGAATGTATTATAATAGATGAATCTCGAGAAAATGCATTGTATGGATTGCTTACAGCTACTCATAAGCCACAACGGGCGTTAGGATTTTTTACTCAGAATGAAACCCTTGCTCATGGTAATTCCAAATACGCTCTTGGGGTTGGTAATGCCTTAATATGGGAAGCTATTAAACCTGAACTACAAAACTTTAAGAATTTCTCATCGAAGTATCCAGATAATCAATTAGCTCTTGTACTTGAACCTGATAAATCAAACTTTCTGACAAGCATTATTGATGGCAAGCTCTTTTTAACTGGTGAAGTGGGCATGTTAGCTCTACAACGCTTAATATCTGAATACCCCACTTACACAAGAGCACAAAAAGGTAAGATCTCACAATATTTAATCCTTATGAAAGATAGTATTCATAAATGTGATTATCAGGCACTTGAATCTGAAATACTCAAGTTGCAATTATATGCTGATTATTGCAAATCAGAAGATTTACCTCTAGTTGCTTGGATAGGAAGCGCTCGCCCTGTGGTATCTATGATTCTTAAAAATCCAGGGGAAGGGGCTTATCTTAATTGCGATGACAACTGTTGGAGTGCTGCACTCAATCGAACCTGGTTATTATCTGCGTCTAACATGGGTTACCAAATAAAATTGGTGGAACAACATTTCCCCAATGTGGAAAAGGCCATATTATCGGGTGATGTTTCGAAATTTGTATCTGTTCTTGCTGATGAAATTCGTCCTTCATTTGAAGATGAAGATGAAGATAAAACGATGCATTCACAATATCATGGCGGTACTGAACCAACTGCAACTCCACAAGAAATTATGTTGTTAATGAGTGTAGGCTGTAAAGCGCAAAAAAATGAAGATGGTAGTATTTCTTTAAATCCACCTAAAGGTTCAGCTGAAGCACATATTACAAAATCCACATCTTTATCAACTACCAAAAGACAAAGGCGACATACTATTGAGCGAATGGGGGGAGCTTCTCCTCAGCCAGTAAAAAAAAGGCTTTTTAAACATCCAGGACTCTCTGAAGATGTTCGCTCTGAATCCGCTAGTACCTCTTCAGATGAAGATGAAAAAAAGTCCTTCTTTCAAAAACACCTAAGTTCTTAGAAACCCTTAACTATAAAGGCGGGGTTAAGGCCCCTGCCATTTCAGAGGGTTAATGTTAATGTCTTGCAGAGTTCAGGAGCAATAAAATGTTCCTTTCTTCTAGGCAGCGGCGGTAAAGGTGCTGCTCGAAAGAAATCAGACGTGCTATGATTTCGTTTTAAACCAAGCATCTGTGCATTTTTTTCTATGCGTAAGGTAGGTGATTCTTTTGAAGCTGATGGATGCAATGAAAGACTATTATCCGCATTCTTTTTCGCCACACAACCCATATCTAATAGGGCTAAAATCTCCTGAGTAGTTGCTGTTGGAGAAAAACTGCCATTGTATTGGGAAACCTTTTTTTCCGACCGTATTTCATTTGTCAATTCAGTAATTAATCTGCAGGGATCCCCTGATAAAATTGCTTTTTCGACATTAGGAAAATGTTGTTCGACGAGCTTAAATTCATAACCCAGTCGTGCAGCAGCCTGTAGCCAGGCTCTATTTAACTCCCAGGTGATTTCTTCTGGTAAAGGATTTAAGTAGATACCTTCACCTGGTAATTTATCTCTCACCGCTTCGACTGTGCGCGCCGTTCCTAGCCAAGCCACTTTTTTAGATGGATTTAACAACGCATACATGGCCAGTTTATAAAATTCATTATGAAGAGCGCTCTCATTACAGCATACCAATCCTTCCCCTTTAATATCAGGAAAGGCACTAGAAATAAGTTGATTGGCTTGTCTGCGATGCTCTTTATTAGTAATTGCGATATCTTTTAATCGTTGAAATGCCAGATAACCAATTTCACCCTCTAAAGGTAAATGACCAAAATCTACAGCATCAAGAAAAGACGCATCGTCTGGTAATAATAGTAAGGATAAGTTGTTGTGTTTAGTAGCTTTATAATTGATGGTTTGCGAATAATTTTCTAATTTAGGGCGTAAAGCTATCCAAGTTTTGCGCTGAATGGAAGCCCTCGATTGAAAATTAGAATCTGGCTTATTGAATAATATGCCAGTGCCCTTAGGATCAGCTAATCTCTTATATCTGGAGTCTGGGTCATTACCATGAAAACTGATTAACTCTTCAATGGCTTGATTATGTTCTTCTGAGAAACGCAGGGCTATTTTTTCAGCCTCCTCGTTAAATTTGATTAATTGGTTGTTGAAATGCTGTACTTTTTCCTGACAAATTTTAAACTTAACCTTAAGAGAACTTTGTTCTAAATCAGTTGGTTCTAAAAGAGAGAGCTCATCTTGAATTTTTTGTAAAACCTGATGGTTTTGTTTAATGTTATCAAACACTGAACTATTGTTTAAAAGAGCTATATCTTTAGTTTTTCTTAAAATTTCATCGATTTTAGAATTGATTGAATCCGAGGTAGTTTTAGTTTGCATATAATTGGCGTCCCTAATATTTATATTATTAAAAAACATAAAGCACATATTTTACCCATATTTAGATTTTTTGTCAATCAACTAAGGCTATTTTTTTAGCAAAACACCGAGAATATTACTCATATCCAGCAGGTCTATGATGCTCCGTCAATTCAACCAATTTCTCTTTAACCTAGCAAAAAAGATGAAATTCTATAGAATGAATTAGAAATGAAGGTCTAAATTTAGATAAGCCTTGCGAAGGATATCTGCTGGTAACAACCGGTTTAACCAAGAAACTTAAAGGACTAAATTTTGGAAAAAACGCAGCTTTTAGTGATTGATGATGACCTGATTGTCGGCAGATTTATTTTTCATGCAGCTAAAAGCATAAACATAAATTGTACAGTGACATCAAATATTAATGAATTTCTAGCCCTACTAAATCCTGAAATCACTTTAGTCCTAATCGATTTAATAATGCCAGAAATGGACGGTATTGAATTATTGCGGCTCCTTGCTCAGCAGAATTGCCAAAGTGGGATCATCTTAATGAGTGGTGTTGAAAAGCGCGTTTTGGAAACCGCTGAAAATTTTGCCCATTCTATCGGGCTTTTTGTCGCAGGTCGTTTACAAAAACCATTTAAGATAGCTGAACTTGAGACAATGATTAAAAATTTTGTTAACTCCTCACCTTTTGCCTTTCAATCTGCTGTGAAACAAAAACAGACAATCACTATTTCCGAAAATGAGTTGCAACAAGCCCTTCAAGATAAACAATTTGTTCTGCATTACCAGCCTAAGATTGAGATTGCCACCAATAAAGTGATAGGCGTTGAAGCTTTGGTTCGTTGGCAGCATCCTCAGAAGGGATTAATTTATCCAGATGCTTTCATTAGTATTCTAGAATCGCTTTCTTTAATTGATGAACTGGGTTGGATTGTCATAGAGCGGGGATTAGAGGAAATTGAGCAGATTAGTTCTAAAATTAAGAATACCCTTACTATTTCATTTAATTTATCCCCCTATTCGCTGCATGATTGCAGCTACCCTGATAAGTTTATCGCCAAATTGAATCAATACGATTTAAAACCAGAAAATATTATTCTTGAAGTAACAGAAAGCGGATTATTTAGTGAATTATCAAATGCCTTGGATATTTTTACTCGTTTAAGAATTAAACAAATCCAGTTATCAATAGACGATTTTGGTACGGGCTTTGCCATGATGCAACAATTAGAAAATATACCAGCGACTGAAATTAAAATTGATAAATCCTTTATTCAGAATATGCTGTGCCAGGACAGTGCGCGTGTTAGCGTCCAAAAAATTATAGAAATTGGCAAAGAACTTGGTATGAAAGTGGTTGGCGAAGGTGTGGAGACTTTAGCGCAACTTCAATTTTTAAAAGACCATCATTGTGACCTTGCCCAAGGTTATTTCATTGCCAAACCTCTAGCAATGAATGATTTCCTAAGTTGGGTTGAAGCCAGGGGCGAAAATTAAGCTATGAGGTTACTTAAGATTTCCTTAATTGTCTTCTGTCATAATTTTATTCAAAATTTGTTCTGAGTGCTTAAGATGCAAGAAAAAGCTGAACCAAGGAAAATCGCTGTTATATTCTCTGAGTTTAAGTATGGTGCAAATATTCCCTTTGCTCGCTTACAGCAATTGGCAGAAGTCGGCTTGAATGATGAAGCACTAGGTTTCTATCGCCAATATAAAGAAAATATTATTAATCTAGAGCGCGAAGAAAATCAGTTTAATCAAATTATTCACGATCTTTATGGAAGACTTGACTATAAGCCTGATGAACAGCAATTAGGTTATTTTAAGTTAAAAAGCGATAAATTAACTGTACTAAGGGCAACATTCCCCGCTCTAATTAATCAAATTATCGATTGTTATGAAGTTCAAGTAGGTCAATCCAAAGAGCACTTCCCGTCTAACTCCTAATTTCTTTTCCAGGTAGCCAATTTTGCAACAAAGTCGACTTTTGGTTTGTAATTCAGGGCGAATTTTCTGCTAGTGTCTCAGCTTTACTTGGATTATACTGCTCACTATTTTTTCCAAGGGACTGCGAAATTATGATTTCAATCAAACGGTTAATCTTAATAATTAGTCTGCTTTCTTTTCAAGTATTTGCCCAACCAACCCCCGAACGCGCTCATCCTTGGTCTCTAATTGCGAGTATGGGATATGGGAATTATCAAAATATGTATCAATCAGATGGCCAGACTCCATTGGGCCGGTTTGGTATCGCTGTTCAGCTAGCAAATATTCGTGCTATTAGTTTAGGGTTTGAGACAGGCGTCCAAAGTGGCAATCATATGCGCCTAAATGTTACACAAGATCTAGTTGATGAGTATGGCGGCCTGCCATTTGAAACAACTCTAAAGCCAATGCTTGATCTCTTGGTAACAGCAAAATCAGCTCCATCAGATAAGATTCCTGTGATACTTATTGCCAAGGCTGGTATTACCTATCGTCAATTGCAATTTTTTCGCGAAACAGTCAACAACTTAATTAAAACGAATGCTGAAGTACAAGTGGGATTTGGCTATCAAATAAGCCGCTATGTCAATCTGAATTTATTGTACCAACATGTATTTGGCGGTAATCCGAACTTCCGCTCGGATCCAATAACTCTAAAAGGGCAGATCAGCAAGATACCGGTTGAACAGGCTCTATTATTAGGTTTTTCAATCTCCGCATAATTGGAATCAACAAAATGAACAAACTAAAAAACACTCTAATTTCAGCCTTACTAGTTATGCTGATGGGAAATTCCTACGCCTCCAGCAACCCAGCCTCTACTTCTTATGTTAACCAGCGGGTACAGGATTTGAAGAAAGAGCTAATTAATTTAATAAATAAAATCTCTTCTGGAACCATCGGACCACAAGGGCCAGCCGGCGAGGAAGGAAAAACAGGCCCACAAGGTCCTGCTGGGGCAGCTGGTCCAGCAGGTGCTGATGGTGCAACAGGACCGCAAGGTCCAGCAGGTGCTGATGGTGCAACAGGACCGCAAGGTCCAACAGGTGCTGATGGTGCAACAGGACCGCAAGGTCCAACAGGTGCTGATGGTGCAATAGGACCGCAAGGCCCAGCAGGTCCTAATGGTGCAACAGGAGCTAATGGTGCAACAGGACCTCAAGGTCCAGCAGGAGCTAATGGTGCAATAGGACCTCAAGGTCCAGCAGGTGTTAATGGCGCAGCAGGACCACAAGGTCCGGCAGGTGCAACGGGACCGCAAGGACCGGCAGGGACTTATACCGCAGGCCTAGGAATTGATATTTCCGGTGACACAATAAGTACTATAGAAGCTTCTACAGTATATTCAATCGGTGATAAAGCTTTGGGCGGAACAGTAATTTACACCAATAACGCGGGTAATCACGGACTTGTAGCCGCTAACTCTGATCAAGCTGTTGCAATCACCTGGTGGGTAGCCGAAGACACTATTTCTGATCCTAAAAATTTTGATGAGGCTGGAAAAGAGTTCACAGATTGGCAATTACCTACGAAGTATGAGCTTAATTTACTTTATCAATATCGAGATATAATAGGTCAATTTGACAAAGCTATTTATTGGTGCTCTACAGAAAATAGCTCTTCTGATGCCTGGAACCAGAATTTTACGACAAGTGTACAAGATCGAAACGACAAAAATGAATCCTTCAATGTGAGAGCAATTAGGTATTTTTAAGAGTTCTGAGCAATTCCCGCACTAAAGAATGGATCTGGTAATAGCAAAAAAACCTAATCATGAAGAGCAGACTGGTATTGTGGAGAGGAATTTTTGCTAAGGTCGGGTTCGTTCTACGTTTGCGAAAAGGATACCGATTTATTTAAATATTAAGGCTTAAATCGCTCAATGATTGTTAAGAGATCTTTGGGCGTTTTTGCAAGGTAATCTGGTTTAAAACCTAAAAGAGTTTCTTCCGTATTAAATCCCCATGAAACGGCTATAGAAGTAACATTACATTTTTGCGCTGCCTCAATATCTCGTGTTTCATCGCCAATAAAAAAAGTTTGTAAGGAATCCATTTTATAGGTTTTTATTATTTTCTTTAACATTTGTTTCTTGCCAAAATAGCTGGATTCAGCATGAATAAAATTAAACAAATGATTAAGCTTATGTTGTTTAAGCCATGCAACCACATTTTCTGAAGAATTTGAGGTTAAGATACCCAAGCAACAATTTAATTGATGCAGCTCTGTTAGAACTTCTGGAAGGCTGATGAAAGTAGCTAAGTTAGGTACTTCATTACGTAATGCTTCTCTGGCTTGTTGCATTACACTTGGCAGCTTATAAATAGGAATTTTCAAATATTTAATTAGTTCCTGCGAAGTTAATTTTTTTAATCCCTCTATTTCAGAGTTTTCTATTTTATGAAAATTAAAATTCTCGGCTAACTGGCTAAATTGTTGTACAACAGCATAAAAACTGTCAACGAGGGTGCCATCAAAATCAAAGATCAAATTATAGGGATTATCTCTATTCATTTTTTCGCTTTTTTAAAATCAGCCAACATCAGAGGAAAGCTCAGGCAACTCAGCCTCCTTCCCTTTTGCCCCAAGAAAGGCCGGTAGCTTAATTTGCGACAAGCGTCCATATAATTTAGTGAACATAATAGGGAACATGCCATTAGCGGTCACATTGGCTGTGGTGCCGAAGGGATCGCAGAGCAAATACACGGCTGTAATTAAGCCAACCATATCGCTTGAGAAACCAAGATGCGCCTCCAAAATGGGTGCGACCACAATAATTACTCCGCCAGGTACAGCTGCAACCGCATATTTTGCCAGCGCGGTATAAAGGGCAAAAATAGCAAAGGTTGAAATGGAGGGTAAGGGTAAGCCAAAGGTTAAGATGGTCGCTAAGCTTAAGATTGGTATACCTATTGCACTCCCGAGTGTATGAATATTGATAATAGCAGGAACAAGCATTCTCGCTTTTTCAGGATCACCAAGATTTTTTTCAGTTGATATGAGAAGTACAGGCATTGCAGCCGCACTTGAAATAGTACTAAAGCCTACCAAACTTGCCGGCAGTACGTTCTTGACATAGAAAAAGAATTTTTTAGCCGAAAATTTAGATGCGACTAGATACCAGAATAAAATATATGACCATTGACTCAGCACAACCCAAACTAAAATCGGTCCATATAAAGTCAAAGCAGTTTCGAGCATATGCTCATGTTCGAGTTTAAAAATGAAACCCAATATAAATAAGGGCAGGAAGGGAATAAACACTTTCTTTAAAAACTCATTGGCTAATTTATTTAAGGTTGTCGCGACAGACTTTGCCCTTTGGCTTGGAAAGAAAGAAAAGAAAATGCCGGTGCTGAAACCAATTAGCAAAGCAATATCATTGGAAATCAGTTTGGTTAAATGAAATTGCCAGGCAGGCTCTAATTGAGGTCCAAAGACTATAGGCTTAGCGGTAAAATGCAGGAGATTAAGACCGAGATAACCCGAGCTATAACCAAACATTAGAGCTGAAAAATTGGAGACAAATACGCAACCTATCAATAAAAATACAAAAAAGAGAGCTCCTTTTTGTAAATTGGAAAGGCATGAGAATACAAAGCTAAAAATAATATAAGGCAGAAGAAATTCAAGAACAGATTTCATGCTCAAGCTAAAAGCATAGCTAATCGCTTTGACATTAACAGGAACATACTGGCCGATGATCATAGGAAAAATAAGTACACTTAAAAGCAAAATAAGAAACTTATATTTTTTTATTGAGATATTAGACATATAAATCCTTATAAGATAAAAAATCTAGTCTTGTGTTAAACCATACTCTTAAAGAGTCAAAGGCCAAAGGCTGTAAAGCCCGCGGGCATATTACAACTATGTGACTGAATTTTGCAAAACCTGTTACCAATTATTTGCTTAACTTCGAAAAGCTAAATGTACCGATTTTGGAACTTCTGCTATGATTCGCAACTTATCAAAACAGGATGAGTACCATGTCAAAAGACGCGATCTTAGTGGTTTGGTCGAACTATTACAACAATCTGGCTAAAAAACAGTTAGACAGTTGTGTAGAGCTGCTCGATCAATCGCCCTATAAGTATGAAGTTGAGACAGTTGAAGCCGGAACTTATGAAATTCCAACTGTAATTCACTATTATCATCGTAATAAACCCTATGCTGGTTATCTTCCGCTCAGCCTTCTTCTAAAAGGCAGCACGGATCATTATGAATTCATATGGGAGCATGTGAAGGAATGCTTTATAAAATTTGCGCTAGATGGCTTGATAATTGGTAATGGAATAATTTCTGCCCCATCGATGGAGGTGTTAACCTCTCGTGTTGAGAACGGTGAGCGAGTAACGGAAGCCTACCGCGCACTTGATTATCTAATACGCTTCAAAGCCAAGCAGGGATTTGCCAATGTCTAGCCTATTAATTATTTCTTCTCAGATTCATAAGGACTTGTCTAAGAAGCAGCTTGCTCATTGCGAGGCGCTTGTTAAAAAATCATCTCATGATTATCAAATTGAAGTTGCCTCGACAGGAATTTATGAAATTCCGTTTATCATCAACGCCTATCATCAGAAAAATTGTTTTGATGGCTATATCGCCTTAGGTTTGGTATTAAAAACTGATCCTGACCACTATCAATATCTTACCTCCCATATCCAGGACTGTTTCACAGCCTTTGCTTTAAATAATATTGCTGTTGGAAATGGTATTGTTTCTGGCGCCTCACTAGCTGAATTGACTAGCAAAATTGAGAGCAAAGATCCTTGCACCTCGGGTTATCATGCGGCCTTTAATGCTGTCGATTATTTGGTTAAATTGAAAGAAAATCTTTCTCTGTAACTTTAGGATGCGGTTTTTATTTTTTTTCAAAACCGAGCTTTGTGCCTCTTTCCTCTTGATTAATAAGGAAAATTACACATAAAAAAAACATGTTGTATTAAATTGTATCTCGTGTAGAATTTTTCCCAGCTATGATACGAATACTAATATACATAATAATAGGGTTTGTTTACCCGTCATCGAGCACTCACTGGACTTTGACAGATGTAAAAATCTCAAAGCTAGCGACTTCAGTTATACCCGCTATTATGTTGGCGGAAGCTGAAGCTAGACCAGTTGCTAAAACTAAAATTGACGTTAAGGCTAAGGTAAACTCTGTAGCCAAGGCTAAAGTGCAATCTGAAGCCAAGGTTAAAGTGCAACCCGAAGCCAAGGTTAAAGTACAATCTGAAGCTAAAACCCAACCTCCCAAAAAAGAAAAACCGCAAAAGATCACAATCAATAGCGTGGCCTTGAAGAAAGTTCCTTTCGAGGAATTGCCTGGATGGAATGAAACAGATATTAAAAATTCATTACTGGCATTTCAAAATTCCTGCACAGTCTTCTTAAAACAGGCTCCATCCCATAAAGTAGGTTCTCATTTTATCAATTTACAGGCTAAAGATTGGCAGCCTGCTTGCCGGGATGCAATAACAGTTGAATCAGTTTCTGAGCAAAGGGCCAGAGAATTTTTTATTAAATGGTTTCATCCTGTGGAGTTGGCGCATCAAAAACCTATAGAGGGCTTATTTACCGGTTATTACATGCCGCAATTGAAGGGCAGCCTAACACGAACGAAGGAATATAATACGCCAATTTATAGCATGCCATCTGATTTACAATGGCCGCCTTCTAGACGTCATTATTATTCTCGCGAACAAATTGATCATGGCGCGCTTAATAAAAAGGCCTCAGTGATCGCTTGGATTAACAGCCCAGTAGAACGATCCTTATTAGAAACAGAGGGGTCTGGTGTTATTAAATTAACTACTGGGAAAAGCATCTATCTTGGTTATGCCGGGGAAAATGGCGGCCATTATAGATCATTAAGTAGCGTGCTTATTAATAAGGGCATTATGACAAGATCCAATGCCTCCAAAAAGTCCATTCTTCGCTACTTTAAAAGCCACCCAGACAATGTGAATTCTTTTCTGCATACCAATAAATCATTTGTTTTCTTTGAGGATTTAAAAAAACCATCGGCTCTGGGCGCGCTAGATATGACGTTAACGCCGGGCTATTCTCTTGCTATCGATAAAAGATGGATACCACTGGGTTCACCCTTATGGTTGACAACAAAGAAACCACGCGAACACAGCGAAGCGGATAAAAAATTCAATCGTTTAGTGATTGCTCAAGACACGGGCGGAGCGATTCGTGGCCTGATGCGCGGTGATATTTATTGGGGCTCGGGCAAAAATGCCACCTACCTTGGTGAGCATATGAAGAACAAAGGACGTTTCTGGCTACTTCTTCCGAAACATATTTTTGAAAGAATGTTAAAAACCGGGTAGCCCAGCCCTATCGTTACCCATGTGCTCGGTTCCAAATGTTACCTATGTGCCTCAGGCTGATTGAGCTGGTTCTAATTAACTATATTTCAAGTTCTTCATTGTAAAGATAAAACTGTTGCTCACTATTCCTTACCTCTATACAATCTTTAAGTTCGAAGGAATAAATTTCATGATTACAAGGATGAACTCAATGAAACCAAAGAGAATAAAACTACTAAGTACAATATCATTAGTACTCAGCTCATCCCTCGCGACGGCCGGAACCATGGGAGCTGTAGCTCCAGCAGTGCCCTTCGGCGAGCTTAGTTTTTCTGTGGGATATTTTGATGCTAGAGCAGGGAAAGAACAGCATATCGATATTGAAACTTTAGTGGGTAATGATTATACGGTAGATAAAAAATCCGATGATAACTACCTGTTGGGGCTAGGTTATTTGATTCATGGAAGGGATTTTAATTCCTTCTCCTTAGATTATGGTGTTAAGGCTTTCTATCTTGCTCAAACCCATGTTGAAGGTGTTATTGTACAGGAAGATATATTCACAAACCTATCTTATCGCTACAGTGTTACCCATGTTCCAATTTATGCTATGGCGAGAGCAACTCTTAAAAGACCAAGCTCAAATTATGCTCTAACCTTAGATGCAGGCATCGGTCCTAACATCATGAGAACACATAGTTACTTTGAAAACTCACTAGATGGCGGAATCACTATTCCCGACAATGCTTTTTTCGGCCACACCAACACGGAATTTAGTGCTACTGTTGGAGCTGGAATTAAATTAAATAATCTAATCAGCAGCGCCTCAATCGAACTCGGATATCGCTTCTTTTATTTAGGTCAAGGTGAGTTCCGCACCAACAATAGTCAAATATTAACCTCGTTAAAAACAAATGATTGTTATGCTCATGCAGTTGTTTTAACGATTAGCATTTAATTTTAAGATAATTGTGAAAGGAGTTTAGCCTTAATTCCTTTCAATAAGGATATTAATATGAAAGGATTTCGAGTTAGTTTAGCTTCACTTATGATGTTGCTGTTTGTTCAGGCTAGTTTTGCCCTACCAGGAACTTTTTTTGAGGTGGCAGCTAGCGGTTTAAACTTAATCATTAAAACCCAAGTCCCAACACACCCCTTGCCCTATGTTGCTGCGGGAATAAGAGTACTGAGTCCAGATTATTCCTTATCTCCTACCGCCAATTGCAAATTAAATTTTTTGACAGGTTATTGTGTATTTACAGTGGGGAATAGTCTACCAGCAGCTATAACGCTGATAGGCAGTTCTGGAACTGTTGACCTACAACTTTGTCTTAATGCAAATAGTCCCTACACTTGCCAAAATTATACGGTTTTAATTGGGGGTGGAATAATACCCACGCCACCGATTAAAACCCAAGCTTTTGCTTATGTGGTGAGTTTTGGTACAAACCAGGTATTTAAATGCAACATCGCTGCAAACGGTTCCTTGTTTAATTGCATCCCCACTGTAACCTCGGGTTTAAGTTCGCCAATTGATGTAGCTATAGACCCAACAAACCGATTCGCTTATATCACTACTTCAATAAATACTGTTTTGAAATGCAATCTTTTTCCTACAGACGGCAATCTAATCAATTGTGCTCCAACAGGAAGTGGTTTTGTGGCGCCTGCAGGCATTACTACTCATACAATCGGAAACACTACCTATGCTTATGTCGTTAATGGTGGTCTAGTGCCGACTGTTTCTAAATGTACTATAGCTCCTAATGGGGATTTAATGAGCTGCGCTCTTTCCGTAATTGGTGCAGTAAACGGCTATCGTGGCATTGCAATAAATCCAACCGGCACTTTAGCTTATATCGCTAATAACAGTACTAATGAGATTACAAGATGTATTATTGCTATTAATGGCGATTTAAGTGGTTGTGTTCTCGCTACTAATTCAATAGTAGGCGGACCTAGCTTCCTTGATTTTAATAATGCTGGAACTATTGCATATGTTACTACTGTGACCCTTGTATACAAATGCGATGTAGATGGGGTTGGTAATTTAACCTCTTGTGTTACTACAGGAAGCGGATTTACTAATCCTGGAGGAATTGCGCTTAACTTCACGGGCACTTTAGTTTACGTCGTTAATGGAGGCGTAGGTGCAAATAATGTGTCCGTATGCTCTATCGATAGTAATAATGAATTAGCTAATTGTACTACTTCAGGTTCTGTTCCGACACCTTTTGGCATCGCTCTGTCAGGGCCGATTCCTATTTAGATCTTATCTTTGAAAAAGAGGTTTAAATGAGCCTCTTTTTCAATTAATTTTAAGGACAATAATGAGAAGAATTCGAGTCATCCTATTCACCTTTCTTACCTTGCTATTTGTCCAAAATACTTTTGCCATTCCAGGTAAATTTTTTGTGGTGACTGCGGTCGGTTCAAACTTATTTATTACACTCAATCCCCTCATTCCCAAGCCTTTTTACATTGCAGGGATAAAGGTACAAACTCCTGGTTTCTCAATCCTCAATTGCCAATTAAATCCCTCTACGGGTTATTGTTTGTTTACAGCTACTAAGAATGGGCCCGCCCTAATAAGCTTAGTAGGACCATCAGGGCTAGTTAGCCTTAGACTTTGTCTCAATAGCAGTGTCGCCTATAC
>JACCWL010000061.1 GCA_013697645.1 Tatlockia sp.
CGAGGTTGGACTTGCTATGTGTCATTCCACTGGGTCAATTGGCGACACACTGATTGACCCTTTCTATTACGTCTTAATCATTCAATAATCCATTCAATAGATACACACAAAATTTAAATATAACCCATTGATTAAAGTTATAACGACCTATGATAAATGGCGAAAAAACGCTGATAACTTATTCATTGGGTATCTGGGCTAAATTAGTTAAGATATGTTATCTACATATGTCTAAGAATCAATCAATGACCGATAGAGATAAAACTACACACTTTGGCTTTGAATCAGTAGCCTGGGCTGAAAAAGAGAAAAAAGTGAGCGCCGTATTCGAATCGGTCGCTAAAAACTATGATCTAATGAACAATCTAATGTCCCTTGGCGTTCATCATTTATGGAAGCGCTTTACTGTGGAATTAAGCATGGTCCGCGAAGGACAAAACGTGCTTGATTTAGCAGGTGGGAGCGGCGATTTAACTAAGCTATTATCTAAAAAAGTGGGCACAAAAGGGCGTGTTATTTTAGCTGATATTAATGAAGCAATGCTGGATGTCGGCCGTAACCGGTTGCTTGATCAAGGGTTATTTAGCAATATTGATTTCGTTCAAGCCGATGCGCAGACACTGCCTTTCATAGACAATAGTTTTCACTGTATTACCATTGGTTTTGGCCTTCGTAATGTCACCGATAAAGAGGAAGCGCTGCGCTCAATGTACCGTGTAACTAAGCCCGGGGGGAAATTAATGGTGCTTGAGTTTTCGGTGCCAACCCTTCCTGGATTAAAGCCCGTTTATGATTGGTATTCCTTTAATATATTACCCAAACTAGGCCAACTATTTGCCCAAGATGAAAGCTCATATCAATATCTAGCAGAATCTATCCGCATGCATCCTTCCCAAGAAGGCTTAAAACAAATGATAGAAAAGGCAGGATTTGAAGATTGCCATTATCATAATTTAAGCGGCGGCATTGTTGCTTTGCACATCGCCCATAAATATTGAGATCTCTATGATAAAAAAATATTCTCTGAAAGCGCTACAAAAAGCGATAAACCACGCCTTAGCCTTGGATAGCTCAATGCCAAGCAAAATCAGCGCGCTGCAGGGGAAAGTGCTGGAAATTATTGTGGCGCCGCTTGGAGTTAATTTCTACCTCCGTTTTGAAGAGCAACAATTAGAGCTGCTAGATAGCTATGATGGTCACCCTAATACCATTATTCACTCCAGTCCGCTTGGTCTGATTCGCCTAAGCTTTTTACCCGCGTCTAAGGCGCGTTCCTTGTTTAACGATAAAATACGTCTATCTGGTGATACCGAATTGGGACTACAGGTCAAAAAACTATTTGATGAATTGGATATTGATTGGGAAGGCCATTTAGCTCATTTTACTGGAGATGTTGTGGCCTACCAGCTCGGTTCACTGTTTCGTCAGGGCTCCGCTTTCAAAAAACAGCTGGGTCAATCGTTTCGTCAAAATCTCAGTGAATATCTGCAAGAAGAAATACAATGTGTTCCCCCTCGTGAAGAGGTTGAGGACTTTTTCAACGACATTGATAAATTATCTCACGATGTTGAACGCTTGCACGCCCATATTAATCAGTTAATGGTACATCATGAAATCGATTAAACAATTAGTTAGATTGCTACATATCAATACTATTTTGGCACGCAATGGACTCGATCAGGTTATTGTCTCTATTCGTCTTTTTTCCCCTTTCCGTTTTATAGTTTACTTGAATCCTTGGAATTGGTTACGCAAAGAAAAACTAAGTCGCGGCGAGGCGCTGCGAAAATCTTTGGAAGAATTGGGTCCTATTTTTATTAAATTTGGTCAGGCCTTATCGACAAGACCTGATATTTTACCGATGGATATTGCAGAAGAACTCTGCAAGTTACAAGATAATGTACCGCCCTTTGCGAGCGAACAAGCGCTAGCAATTATTGAGGCGGCCTTTGGCCGTTCAGCATTTCAAGTCTTCGCAAAATTTGACCCTATACCACTTGCCTCAGCCTCTATAGCCCAGGTTCATGCAGCAACCTTAACTAGCGGTGAAGAAGTAGTCGTGAAAATATTGCGTCCCAATATACTAAAAACGATAAAAAACGATTTAAGTATCCTGTATACGATAGCAAGGCTCGCCGATCGCTATTGGCCAGGTTCTAAACGCTTAAAGCCCAAGGAAATTGTCCGTGAATTTGAACATAATCTAATAGATGAGCTGGACTTGCAACGTGAAGCTGCGAATGCTGGTCAATTGAGGCGAAATTTCATTAATTCTCCACTGCTTTATATACCGGAAATTTATTGGGATTATACTCACGAAAATGTGTTGGTCATGGAGCGAATTTATGGCATTCCCATTTCGGATCTAAGCTCTTTAAGAGAGCAGGGCATCAACATAAAAAAACTCGCTGAGCGTGGTGTAGAAATCTTTTTTACCCAAGTGTTTAGAGATTGTTTTTTTCATGCTGACATGCACCCAGGCAATATTTTCGTATCGCCTTTAAATCCTGAAGATCCTCAATATATCTGTGTTGACTTTGGCATAATCGGGACCTTAAATGACAGTGATAAACGTTATTTAGCTGAAAATTTATATGCTTTTTTTAATCGCGATTACCGCCGTGTTGCCCAACTGCATGTTGAATCGGGTTGGATCCCAAGAAATACTCGTATTGAAGAGTTTGAGAGTGCTATTCGCACGGTTTGTGAACCTATCTTTGAGAAACCGCTAAAAGACATTTCCTTTGCTCAAGTTGTCATTCGCCTCTTTCAGGTTGCACGTCGTTTTCAGATGGAAGTTCAACCTCAGCTAGTACTCTTGCAAAAAACTTTACTTGCAGTAGAAGGTTTAGGGCGTCAACTTTATCCTGAACTTGATCTCTGGGCCACTGCTAAACCTTTTTTAGAACAATGGCTAAAAGAACAAATGGGGCCTAAAGCCTTTATTCGACAACTGCGTGATAATCTCCCTTTTTTCACCGAACAATTACCTCAAATGCCACGTCTATTGTATGAATTTCTCGAGCTATCCAAAGAACAGAAAAAACGCGAAATCGAGCATGAATATCTTCACAATAAAAGAAAAAAAATCAACTCAAAAAGAGCTTGGTATAAGGGACTGGGGATAGGAATTTTTAGCGCTATGATAGTTTTTGCCACCTTAAGTGCTCTTCATTTAGTCCACCATGATAAACTAGCAACACTTGCTTTCTCAGCGGCTATAATTGGTGGATTTATCAGCCTCATTAACCGTACAAATAGGAGTTAACAATGGGCTTTGCCGGCATTAAACCCCTCTCGCTTTTATTGATTTTACTCATAATAGTAGTTTTATTTGGTACTGATAAATTAAAAAATATTGGTAGTGATTTAGGCGCTGCAATTAAAAATTTCCGCCGTGCATTAAATGAAGATAATAATAAAAATGAATAGTAGTGAACTTTTACTAACTTTTTTTGTAGCTTTAATTGTTTTTGGCCCTAAGAAATTACCGATGCTAGCCGAACATTTAGGCAAGCTTTTTCGTCAATTGGATAATATCAAGAAACAAGCGGCGCTTTTCTTCCAGAAGCAGTTAGATGAGCAACAGTTGCGAGAAAACATACTTAAAGCTGAACAAGCAGAAATGATTTCTCAGGATGAAAAACCCGATTAAACCTTATAGAGGAAAGATAATGAACCTATCAAAAATAATCCTAAATTTAGCCTGCTTGCTAAGCCTGGCAATATTTTCTACTACCGGGATGGCAGAAGGCATCTCACAAGCTGATTCGGATGCAGCTCGAATTTTAATGCTAGAAAAAGCCTTAACACCGGATACACCCATTGCGGTTGCAGACTTGTTCGCTAAAGCCAACAAGGAGCGAAATGGAGCTGTGCAATACATGTTATTTTCAGATGATTTAAAAAACAAATATCAAGACTATTGGCAGCCTTCTTGGGTTTCTGGAACCTCAAGCCCTTGGATAACTTCATATACTATTAAAAAAATGGCAGAGGAAAAGAATAAGTCACAATTTCAAATAACCTATCAGTGGGCAACAGCTAGTGGTCCATTCCAACCACCACTAGTGCAAACTATAACAGTCGAGCCCGTTGCACAAACAACAGAGGCTCCACAAAAATTGTGGATCAGTCAATTTATTGAGGCAGCGAAATAAATATATATCTAAGGTAGCCTTGTAAGCGCCAATGTAGTCAGAAAGCCTAGTCGGATTAGGTCGTAATGGTTCTGTAGATTAGAAATATACTCTGCAAGTGTCTTCCCGCGTAGGCGGGAAGGTCACTTGAGTTTCCTAGATCTATTGAACGATAGGCGCTAACCGGCTACTTACTATCAGATTATTGACTAGCGGGCTTTGGATTAATCATACGTTTAAAAGTTCCTTCACAGACAGGTTTTTCCCCCCTGGTTGCAAAGTAGCTTAGTGGGGTAAGGTGAGCTATATCAATGTTTAAAGCAGGACATAGGGTTACCCATTCTGCAAAACATTTTTCGTCAATTTCATTTTTGCCATAGCCACTGTGTGAATTACCTAGCTTGCAATAAGCAATGCTGGCCATAGCCTCTTGTAGCTTTGCTTGTTCTTCCTTTGTATTTGGGTAGTTTGCATTAAACATAAATCCAGTTCCACAGTACAAAAGAGCCCTATTTAAGCCAATTTTGTATCTATCGAAAAATTCTGGTTTATTAAGATCTCCAGGCCAGATCCGCGTATCCGACTGGGTTATTCGCCCCTGAGCAAAATCTTGGTAAAACCAAATTAATCGTCGAATAGCAATTGCAGTATTTAGAGCTATTTTTCTTGGCGTAGAAGCACCTTCTTTACCTTCCAGATACTCCGTATTAAAGGCTTGATCTTTTGCTAAATGGAAGGCCACGAATAAGCGATCTGTTGAGGTTTGAGTCAGACCAAAGTTAGTTTGATAGTTCAAATGAATTCGGCTTTGTTCAGCTTTGACTAACATGTCCTTCCAGTTTGTCAGATCAGTTATAGGCTTATTAGTAGTTACTGAACGACCACTCATACCCGTGACATTGGTTGAATCACCGCTGCTTTCTTTGAGGATCATTGCAAGAATGTGAGCCCATTTATAGGCAGTTTGCTCGTCAAAATAATGATTCTGGGCATTAGCAATCTCTTGGTGAATCATAAAATGTTGAAAAACTAGCATTCTTAGACGTAAATCGACTGAGTTGCATTTTGCATCTTTCTCATCCCAGATCTGTTGTATTACATTGTTTGTTAGTTCTGCAACACGGCCTCTATCAGGCAATCCGGTAAGATTAGGGAGCCAGCCTCCATCGACTGGATCTGTTGACCGTTTCATGTGGAGATGGTCTGCAAGCGAAGGAGGCGCAACTTCTTCCAACTCTGAACTTGCGCTAGCCGTTAATGAAGCTAAAATAATACCCATCACTATTTTAATATATTTTTTCATATTTATTACATCTTCAATAAGTGCCTATTTGTGCTCGAAATTTTTTAATTTAAGTAGTTTTCAAAATTTAATTTAAGATGATTCAGTGGAGCAAAAAAGAAAAATTGAATTATTATCAACCAATTTAAATCCAGCGGATTTCAAAATGACTCATAGGTAATTATAGACCTTAGCCAAGAATTTGTTAAAATAAAGTACAGTTACCGGGTTAGGTTGGATTGGACTGAAGCGAAGTAGATTTCATTAGTCAAAGCGAGGTACAGGCCTATGGCAGTAAGGCACTTTAGAATGTTTCTCATAATAATTTTGATGATAGTCTTCTGCAGGCCAAAAAGGCTGCACTTCTAATAGTTTAGACACTACCTCATAGCCGCATTTGCTTAGGCGCTGAATTAGGTCGCCCGCCTCATTATGCTGCTCGTCATTGTAGTAAAATACAGCACTCTTATATTGCGGGCCAATATCAGGGCCTTGACCAGAGCCTTGGGTTGGATCGTGAATTTCGAAAAAACGTTTTAATACGCTGTGGTAATCAATTTTTGAGCGATCATACACCACTCGTGCAGCCTCATAATGGCCAGTATTTCCTTGGCACACTTGTTCATAACTGGGATTTAACACTGTTCCACCACAATAGCCAACTTCTACTTTGAGAACTCCTGGGAGGAGGCGCAAAAAATAGTCAACGCCCCAAAAGCAACCGCCGGCAAGAATTGCCTCTTCGGTATCAAGCACTTCAGAATCGGCTACAAAATCAATTGACGCTGAATTAACACAATGTCGCATGTTTTTATGAGTGATGAATTCACCAATAAAAACGTGGCCTAGATGGGCATCACAGCGTTCGCAAATGATTTCCATCCGTTGACCATCTTTATCGGGGATTTCTTTGACTGCTTGCACTATAGAATCATCAAAACTTGGCCAACCACAACCCGAATGAAATTGTGATTTGGCACGAAATAAGGCCAATCCACAACGTCGGCAAAGATAGCTACCAAGTTTTGCGACGCGATTATACTCGCCAGTATTTGGATATTCGGTTGCTTTCTCACAAATGATGCGTCGAGCCGCCGGCGTTAAACTTGCAGTTTTATCAAGATAACTATCCATCAATACTCCTTTTTGTCAGGCCGGGAGCCTCACTGCCATTAAGTAGTAAAAAGTTGCGCACCGATTTTGTATGTCGTCCCCCCCTAGGCGAAGGCGACACACAAATGATTGACCTATTTCACCCGATTGCAAATCTTATCCGCCATATAACCGATTGCACCTGCATAATAGATAGAATTATTGTAGCGCAGGATCATCTTGAAATTTGGATAAGCTAAAAATACCGGACCACCATTGGGTTGAACGATACTTGCTTGCAGGTTTGGATTAGGCAGCGGTTCACCATTTTCAGTCCGAACTCCCATAGCGTTCCACTCGCTGACTGGTTTGACAGTGGATTTACCTTCCAATTTCATATCAAAATTCGCTGGTAATTTCACTTGAACAGCCCAGGGCTCTCCAGTTTGCCAGCCGTTTTTCTTCATATAATTGGCAATTGAAGCGAAGACATCGGGTTTTGATCCCCAAATATCCTTCCTGCCATCACGATCATAATCAACTGCAAATGCTACCCAGCTTGAAGGCAGAAATTGAGGTTGTCCTGAAGCACCAGCCCACTCACCAATAAAATGAGCCATGTCGACATGACCATCATTAAGAATATGTAAGGCCAGAAATAATTCTTTACGGAAAAAATCCTGCCGTTTTGAGTCAAAAGCAAGAGTAGCAAGTGATCTGATAACTGGGAAAGTCCCCATATAAGTACCATAACTGCTTTCCATACCCCAGAACGCTACTATAAAGCAGGGATCAACACCGAAATCCTTTCCTACATTTTCCAGAAGCTCTTTGTTTTTAGCAAAATTTTTACGTCCCATTGCAATACGATAGCCATCAGCTCGAGAATGCAAATAGCGGCTAAACGTTAATCGATGCTCAGGCTGTGAACGAGCTAGACCCTTTACAGTCCGGCTTGGTTCATGGATTTCAGAGAAAATTTTGTCAAAAAGTGGCGCAGGAATACCTTGAGTGAGAGCTTGCTCCCTTAGACCCATTACAAAATCATTCCAATTTGGGTTTGCAAAACCAAGCGGTGCCAACAGCAACATGGATAGAGTAGCCAAACTCAAGGCCCATTTTTTCATAATTTTCCCCTTTATAATTATTCTTTAAAACACTGGTGTGCCATTTTTTGTTCCTGTGTTAGCTGCATGAATCGTGCCGCGATTTTTTTCAGGAGAGTTCTTTGTTTTCAGGCAGTATAATACGCTTATTCGCTGATAGAAGTTGTAAGAGGATACCATAGAGAGGAATAAAGGTAAGCAGACTTATACTGAGTTTAAATACTAAATCGACCGTCGCAATCTCTAGCCAATGAGCGCTTAAAAACACATCAGAGCTTTGGTAAAAAGCTAGAAAAAAGAAAGTGAACGTATCAAACACATTGCCAAAGATATTGGAAACACTGGGTGCTACCCACCAGGGATAGTTTTTTCTGAATTTTTGGAAGATATAGATGTCCAGTAATTGGCCAAATACATAGGCAAAAAAACAGGCAAATGCGATTCTTAATGCCAGGTTATTCGCTGCTACTAACTCGCCATATCTTAAATAATTTGAAATAAAATAAGAGCAAATCATTCCCGGAAACATAGCTACAAAAATTGTTTTTCTAGCAATATCCTGACCCATTAAACGAGTACTTAAATCCGTTAAAATAAAAATCAAAGGGTAGGTAAAAGCACCCCAAGTTGTTCGAAACCCAAATAAAACAAAAGGATACTGCACTAAGGTATTAGAGAGACAGATAATTAAGATGTGTGACAGAACAAGCCAACTGGTCCGTTTATCTTGAAAAATCATAGGATTATGGAAAAAAACCTCATTATGACATTATGAAGCTACACTATTCAAGCTTCTTTTTAAAACACTAAGAAAAATTTTTTGCATGATCCGGCATTATTGACTATGGTTATACATATAACAAGACTTCTTAAACACTTCTTAATTTTATAGAGGGCAGGAAGATAAAATGACTGAATACAGTTATAAGAATTTTAAGATTCACTATGATATTCATCTCAATAAAACCATGAAAAATTTATATACCGCTGATGGTTATATCAGCAACCTTCTAGATAAAAAAAACTCATCTATGCCCAGAAAATTTCATACGGAATTCACTACTAAATCCGGTGTGCGGGATTCAATTAAAAAATTGATGGAAAATTATATCGATTTTGAGTGGCAGGAATACTATGAAATACATGGCAAAAATGCTGAACTAAGGCACTAATTGAATCAACTCCTAAACATATTTAAGTATCTTCTAATATCTCCTACTAATTCTTAATATTGCCTTAATACTTGACACGTAAGATATGAACCTACCTATTTTATGGTTCTATCCAATGATACCTATTCAAGAATTAACCAAAATCTCTGGAAAAAACGGCGGCAAAAACCAATCTCAAGTGGATGGCTTTTATAAAAATGAAAAAGGTGAAGAGTTTTTCATTAAAAAACCTGCCGACAAAAAGGAATTATTTACCGAATTATTCGCAGGCTTGCTACTCACAGAATTTATGGATAAGGAAACCATTGATAAAACCTATTTTCCCTCATTAATTTGTGCTGATCTCATTCAATTTGAAGATAAAAGTTATGGACTTATTCAGCCTAAAGTCGCATTCACGGAGTTGTATAAAGTTATTCAAACGGGCTATCGAGACGGCTCAGACAGAGATCCGTTCACGGAAATGCTTGCTGGCCCCAGTTATTACACAGAGCTTACTAAACAAGGTCAGTATTTTGGCCTATCAATCTCTTTAATGTTTTCTCTTTTACTGGGCGACTACAGTGTTCATAGTGGCAATGTGGTTATTTTAGATGATAAATCCGATGAGTCTAGGCAATTTGGTCGTATTGATTGGGGCGCTGCCTTTCGTTATTTTGCCCATGAAGATAACCATAAAGACATCCTTAATCCCTATGAATATCAAGGTTTGCTCAATTTTAAGTGGTTTACCAAAGGCTATATTTCAAATTACAACAATATTGCTGGCCTTTTTCCCTCAATCGCCGAGAAAGCACAGGGTTTGAGTTTACAATTAAGAGATGACCTATTAAAAGACATCGTTAAATGTGCGCTTGGTAAAATCCCTGCTGACTTGCTTGATGTAGAAACTCAAACCGCTTTAGCCAAATACATGTTCATTCCTGCTTTTGAAAACGCCAAATTTGGCCCTCAGGGTGATTATGAAGAATTAGCAGAAAGTTTTTGCTCCACCTTAACTAAGCGTTTAACTAAAATTTCCGCTCTGGAAGAGAAGTGTAAAACCAATATGTATCAAAGTGCCTTACCTATTTCTCCTCTATCCATTGACGCCACTCTAGCGCTACCCGATCAATTTGAATTTTTATTAACCAAAATTAACGAAAATAAAAAATTGGATTTTACCAGTATTGATCTCTCAAGACTGCTTAAAGAGTTTAATCATTATGTAGGTATTTTGAGCAAACAAACTGATGTTTATAACCTCTGGGATCGCAGTTCTCAAGCAAGCTTTAATCTTTTTTCCAGTCCTATTGATAAAGAAGCCAAAAGATTAGTTTCGGAACGTCCGCTTGCTGCAAAATATCGTGAAAGCGTACTCTTAGAAGACTTACACCATTTAAATCCAGACACTTTGGAAAAATCCAACTACATTGAACCTTATAAAGGTTTAGTTGAAGCTTATAAAAAAGAAAATAAACATCAGGTGCTGGCCTGGTTAAAAACCGAATCCTTGCTGCAAAATAGTTATGAGATTTTTAAACTTATAAAACAATTAAAAGAAAATGCAGATCCAAGTCTCATCAGTGATCTTCGGGAAGCATTAACGTCTTTTACAAAAGCAAAAGAAATTTTAAATAGTGAGATATCAAGCCGCAATATTCAAAATACAAATGTAAATCTAGCAAGCCCCATTTACTATGATTTTAGCCAAGAAGAACTTCATAAGCTGAGCGCCTCAGAACTTTATTGTATCTGCATGGATGAATCGCGAGCAATAAATCCAAGTCCTCTCGTTGCAAACATCATTAAAAACAAGATCTTGTGGGCTCAGATAGAATTTAAATTTAATAGAAATCAACCTAACCCCGATAGAGAACTAGAATGGCGAAAATGCTTCTTAAACTTTGAAAATGCTAAGGATGAGTTTAATGCCGCGCCCTATATGCACAAAAAAATAGAGTCTTTAGAAAGACTCAAAAATGCTTTTGAAGCCTTACCCCCATTTTTACAAACAGACCTGGATACCAGCAATATTTTAGCTAAGGCAAATTGTGAATTACATGCTTGGCAAAAATGCTTTAATGCTTTTACTCAGGCATGCCGCACTTATTCTATTGGGTCAATGTTAAATGGTTTTGCAGAAATTATTGGCGAACCAATAGAATTTAAATCCTTACAACAGGCTTTTAATAATCTTCCTAAGGCGTTACAAGACCAAGTTCGCGACAACTATATAAATCTCGAAAATGTATCCTTGTATTTAGATTGCCTAAAGGATTATCAAGCACAAATAGAGAATTTTGGAGCACTTCAAGACGCTTTTAACAAGCTAAATTTTGGATATAAACAGCGGTTTTATAAAGAGTTTAAAGCTGAGGAAGAAAAGGCTAACCCAAGTGATGACTTGATAAAACCCAAGCCCAGATCTAGAAGCGCTATATCTCTCAGCGATGCCGTTGAAAAAGATCCAACGCTTCGAAGAGCCCTTATAAATAAAGACCCGGAACAATTTTCAGTAGGTCTGATGAGAGACTTAGTACTGCTGCACAAATTTCATAAGGAAGAGACATCTGAGGAAAATGATAGGCTTTATGGGGAAGAACATAACCGTTCAATCGGTCGATTTTACGAGCAAGCGCTAGTGATTCGCTTATCCACCACGCTCCCATCAAAGGCACAAGCCAAGTCCATTATTAATATAGCGCACAAAGAATTTCATCACCGGCATGAAGGTCTTCGATACTTTGCTGACTTCCTACTGGGGCTTAGCTGTTTAATTGGTGTGGGCTTAATTATTGTGGCCGGACGTTTATGCATGAGTGATTCTGTTTTCTTTAGTAAGGCTCCAACAAAGAGAGAATCTGATTTTATCCATAATTGGATGAAAGACCCAGATACCTTGGTTGATAATAATCCAAACAGCGGCTTATTTTTCTAATAATAGTTAAATATACCATTCCCCTTAAAGCAGATCTGGTATATTATTCGGCCACTTTGGCCATCTATTACGAGAATATGAATAAATTACTCGCTCTTTTTTTAACGTTCGCCACTTTAATTGCAGCGGCGAATCCGATTAAAAAACAAGATTATCAAAGACTGCTCAAAAACTACAATGCCTGTTTTATTCTTTACAACCTAAATGAAAATAAAATAGTCAGCGAATACAACCCCAATAATTATTGCAACACACGCCTCTCCCCCGACTCGACTTTTAAAATCCCCTTATCTTTAATGGCCTTTAACCAGGGAATCATTAAGCAATCTACGGTGTTTAAGTGGGATGGAAAAACCAGAGACTATGCCGACTGGAATCAAGATCTAACACCTCATACCTGGCTTAAATACTCCTCTGTTTGGGTTTCGCAATTGCTCACCCCTCAATTAGGCATGGCTCGCATTAAAGAATATTTAGCTGACTTTAACTATGGCAATCAAGATTTTAGCGGTGATCACAGTAAGAACAATGGACTTCTTTATGCCTGGTTAGCAAGTTCGCTAAAAATCTCAGCCTTTGAACAACTTCATTTTTTAAAAGCCATGTTGACACATCATCTCGCTTTAAATAAAGCAGCCGTTAAAAATACCAAGAAAAATATCTATTTAGGCAAGCTTGATAATGGCGCTGATTATTATGGTAAGACAGGCTCAGGACGACACGGGCGCAATGAACGATTAGACAATCCCTCAAAGCTACGTGATGGCTGGTTTGTTGGCTTTATTGAAAGCGGCAAACAGCAATATATTTTTGTAAGCAATTTAACTGACAAAGTCCCGGCATCGAAAGATAAATCCTATGGAATCCCCGCATTAACCCCTGCAGGCTCTGCGGTCTTAAAACCACTCACTTTGGAACTGTTGAATCTATTTTTTGCAAAGTAAGTAAAAATGCAAATGGATACCGCGCCCAAAGCCGGAACTCTGGCTCAATGGCAGACCTTAAGGTGTTATTTTATAGCTAGGCGTAGGTCGGCGCCCCTGGCCCGACATTTCTTACCC
>JACCWL010000307.1 GCA_013697645.1 Tatlockia sp.
GTATTATTTTCTTCTTCCGGCAGTTCTATTTGGGGTACTGTTATAAATAATTGGCTTGATAGGCTTGGGTTATAATCAGGACAAAATTGTTGCATTTTTTCACTTGCCCAACTGACACAACTATGCCCGCGTTGCAATGAGGCATCAATTGTCTCGTGTAAAAATGGAACAGAATTGTTATGACCTAAAGAGGAATGATTTGCCTCAATAGAAGCTTGCTTTTTGGACTGCCCACCGACCCTCTCAACAGAGCTGCCAAAAAACCCACCGGCAAGCGCATGTTGATTTCCAAAGGTAACATAGGGCAATTTTTGCTCGGCGGAACTTTTTACTTCCCTTTGCACTGTAGCTAAAAATTCGTCTTTTTGCTTAGTATTAATAGAAAAAGATTGATAACAAAAGGTTTTTGCCTCTGCAGTTTTCCGTAATAACTCTACATTTACTTGTGGAGTAAAGTAAATTTGATAATGAGACCTATCACTCAGATCAGCTGATTTTTCATCTTTCCTATAGCCTAATTCAGCACGACTGATAACCCGTTTATTTTCAGAATCCAAACCCTCCAGAATCAAAAAAGCATGGTCTCCGTTCTTCCTACGTAAAATAGAAAGAATCCATCGCTCTGGAGTTAATTCAAAATCTCCGGATATTAAATTTCGCATACTATAATTCTCCTAAATTAAAAAAAGGTACAGGTGGTATTAAACTCGTCTACTTCTTCCTCTTGCTCCGGCAAATATCGCTCAGGTATTGCTACGACGAAATCGCTGAGAGTATCTAAAAATTGAGATAACATGCTACTTTTATTACCATGTAACGGAATATTTGAAATCCCTAGACTACGCAGCTGCTCCAAACACCAGCTTAGGCAATTGAGATAAGAGGCTCCAAACATCGTTGGCGTTTTGCCAGAAACAATATAGCCTCTCGTAGCCTGTTCCCCTGCCTCACGTATAAGTTTCTCAGCCTTGTCTTTAGTCAAATGCCAAGTTCTACTCAATAAATTACCTTCTTTTACCTGATAGTTTAAATCCCAAAGAGAACGGTCTTTTATGGAGACCGTTCCTTTACCGACCAGTCCCAGGCAAGAGGCCGCGTGTGTATTTCTGTAAAAATGAAGTTCTTTAGTCACAGTATAATTATTTTCATCGATTCCCTGAATCAACAACCAGGTGTGATTTTGACTTATTTCTAAACAAGGCTTTTTCTCCCTTACCAGAGAAATAATCCAGTTTTGCTGGTCAAGTGTAAAATGCTTATTTTGGGAATTGAATGCGATTTTCCCTTGTGGGACGTATTTTTGTTCATTGCGCTCTTTAAGAAGGGCAAGCGATTGCTTTTCAGATGGGCGACCTTCAATTGTGTTTAAACTGTGTTGGCTCAATAGGTTGTAATTGGCTTCGGATAAGCCTGTGACTTTCTTCATATGGATAGAATTACAATCTAACCCATTGTCAGTTCGCCATATTAATTGTGATTTTAAGACTGGGCCCGTGCTATCCAGCTTCCACATTTTTAAACTATCATGAGAAGCCGTTGCTAAATACAATATTCCAATCTCATCTATTTTATTGGACCAGGCAAAATCTTGAAGGAGCGAAACATTTGCTTTAATAGTATGAATGCAAGTCCAGCCTCTTGATTCCCATAGAACAATAGTATGGCTCTGCCTGGAAGCAAGATACTCTCCACAGGGACTAAAAGCGACTTTTCTAATAAATGGTCCCTGTTGAGGTATTGTAGTTATCAAATTGACAGATTGAATATCCCAAATAACAATCGCTTGAGAACCGGCTCCTGCAAGGTATTGTCCTTTAGGATGAAATGAAAGACTTGTGGGAGTAGAAAATTTTAGAATATCTAAGGAACTTATTTTTCCCAAGGTTGGCTTTAGGTTATTATTAACCAGATTTGCTAGAAGAATTGGCCCACACTGCACTCCCAAGGCAACAACCTCTTCATGAGGATGAAAAGCAATACTTGTAATTTTTATATCCTTTTTAGGAATTAAATCAGTCAATTCAAATACTGTTACTTGGTTTGATGAGGACTCCCACAAGCTAAAGAAAGATGTCCAACAACAGGAAACTATTTTTTCACCTGTTTGATTTAATGCAAACCGTTTTTTGTTTCCAAGATAGCATCCTTTCTTTGCAAAAAAATTTTTTTCGATTATGAGTATTGCATCTGTGGCTTTGGTAAGTAGGTTTTGACGATAAAGCATACCCGTAATATCTTGATAAATAATTTCTTCATTCTTTACGGGATTAAACACCATCTCGCCAATCCCCCTCTTTTTAGCTGGCAGCTTTTCGAGTAGCTTGCCTGATAAAATTTCTCGTACCTGAACTATATTGTTTCTGCAAATCGAACTAAGCCATAACCCATTGGCGTTAACAGCAATACTATTTATTTTTCCATGATTTTTTACAGCTTTATAGTTTTTTAAATATTCCCCAGTTAAACTCCAAAAACGGATGGTGTTATCTCTCCCATAAGAAATGAGCTGGTTTTTTGTAGAATCAAAAAAAATATCGATAATTTGTTTTTTATGGCCGGCCAGGACATATTCCAACTGCCTTGAATTCAAGTTCCAAAGTGAAATATCTGAGGTCTCTTCTCCAAATGCAGCGATCCATCTTCCGCAAGGACTAAATTTAGCATTAACCATCCTTTCATTGTGATTAAAAGAATAAGTTTGGGGTTTTTGATTCCAATCATAAATATTAATTTCATAAGGACACACCAAGGCAATTTTATTTCTAGAATTATCAAACTCGATGCGAAAACACTCTGACCCATGCATTTGTTGCATTCCATCTATTCCAAAATTCTCTCCATACATTTTCATTTCAAAATTTTCGGCATCGCAAATTTCAAAAATTTCTTTATCCGTATATTTTCTAGAGCGTATTTTTCTCGGAATTTCGCTTGTATTGTCCCAAACAGCAATACCATCTCCATCTCCGATAAAGATATATTGATTATCCAAGCTAAAAGCAAGACACATCACTCTTTCAGAAGAAGGTAAGAAAATAGCCTCATCCATCTTTCCAAATTCATTAATTGTCCATAGATAAATACCTGCATCTTCGTTAAATTTTCCAATAATGCCTAAATATCGTCCATCATTACTAAAAGTAATGTCTCTGCGATTTCTGCGATCATCGGCATAATAATGATCTGTCGGGTGTACTTTCCGTGAGGAGGTATCTACTCTTTTTCCAGAAATTAAATTAAATAGGTCAAAAGAATCTTCTTTCTTATAAAGTACTGCAATCCATTGATTTCCTAAATTTATTAATTCTATAGACTTCTCGTTTAATATAATTTGGTACTCTAAAATTACTGCCCTTTCAGTAACTTTATATAATTGAATAGCGTAGGATTCCTCAACGGCGAGCCATTTTCCATCAGGAGAAGTATAAATATTTTTCGCGTTAGGAGAGATCTGATACTCAAGCCAGGGTTGCTCACCAAAATCCGTCCCATCCGTACAGGCTCCATCGAACAGTGCATTGCTAATCCAGGCATTGGTGAAATTGACATAACGCAAATCGGCATCGCCGAAATCAACACCATCCATTACACCTCGAGATAAATCGGCTCCCCAGCGCCTATCACCATCGACCCCACCAATACGAATGTTTCGTAAATTCTTACCGCTAAAGCTTACTCCTGCTCGGTTAAGAATAGTGATGGCATTCGCCGCAGCTCGCCAAACCGACGGTTCCGAGCAGGAGGTTTTAATGATTTCCCACAACGCCTCAGCAAATTCAGGCTTGCTGTGTACTCGTTCTGCAAGCATTTTCAGTATGGCAGGCTGCTCTAATAAGCCAGATACATTTAAATTATGTTCACCGATTACCCAACTGTATAAAAGTGCCCCATTGAACAAATGTTTGGCTGCAAAAAATTCCAGAACAGAAGGATGTATAAAACAATGTTTACTGATACCTACAGGTATTAGGGGAGCTGCGTTCAATAAAATTTCAAGTACAGGATCATGACTCATTTCCAGAAAACTGCCCTGCCAATTAAAGGTTTTAGCCTTGGAATTAGTGATGGATTGGGAACTTTTTCCGGGTATATAAGTGATTTCTGTGACTTGGTGTTTAAACATGGTTCTTGCCAGGCGTTCTGTAAATCGGGCAAAGAGCTCAGCATAGGATAAGCCTTTGTGTCCTTGTTCAGTCTTGATGATAAGACAGGGAGGGAGCAAACGTTTTATTTCTGTGGTTCCGTAACTATGGATAAGTTTTTTAACATAGCTGCTGTTTTCTAATAATGGTTTAATCTCCTGATCTTTTTTTAATAATTTATTTTTTTGTCGCTCAAACCACTGATCAATAAAGGCTTGATAGATACCATGACGAGTTAATACAATGCGATGGGTTTCATTGACCTGAGTGTGATTTAGAAGAATTTCAGGCAAAACCTTAACTGTGATACTCAGTAAAAAAGGGTTACTGACTAGGTTATTCAGTTCAGGGATACTTGCTAGCTTGGATTTATACGTGTCCAAATCCCATTTGGTACGATTTTGTTTTATATAGCGAAGTAAATAATTCTCTTTTTGGAGTTCATCAAAGGGTAACAGGCGATATTCTGAAAAACCTTGGGCAGTATTGGGGGACATGAACCGTTGTCGATAATCGGCTCTAAGATTTTCATCCCGGCAAGTAAATATAATCTTTCCCGGCAACTCATGCAGCTCATTAGCAATTAATAAATTTTTATCAGTATGTAATTCGTCATAACCATCCAGTACACAAAGGAATGAATAATCACTGGTGAGAACCAAGTTTGTTTCAAGTTCAGTTAAGCGCAAATTATGTCTTAGATGTTTTTTTATAAGGTCGTCTTCTGGATTTTTAATGCTTAACAAAGGGATCCATAAAAAAATTTCATTTGCCGAAGAATTACGATTTATTATTCCGCAAGATTCCCATTTCTTACGAATCAATACTTGACCGAAAGACGTTTTTCCCGAACCCGAATGACCAGTAAGCAGAAGCACTTTAGACGTTAAATTCTGCAACAGATTATCAACGCCCTTTTCTAAATAAAATTTTTCCCGACTATCCCTACAGTAACCTGTTATGGGTACGTAGAGGTTCAAATCCAATCCTTGATATCTTTTTATTAATGCTTCCGTTCTATCTTTTACTAACTCTAATAGTAAATCCACTTTTGATTGCATTGTAAATTTTTTCCATTAGTAAAATTATTATTTGTACTGGTATTTTTTAGGAAGCTGTAGTACTTAGTAGAAAATCCAATTTAGCTATAAAAAAGAACGATAGTTAAAGGTTTATTGTCCATGCGGGGCTGTATAACAAGTTAAGAGAATGTTATAAAAACTACCCTATCAATGTAATGCTTGCATTAACCCAAGATCTATTTGTTAAGTTATAGTACACACTTAGTGATGTGTAACTATAACTATAACAATTTTTTTTTAGGACAGTTAATTACAGAACTCAAAATATTTTCGAACACTGAGCCTCTTTACTGCATTACACAAAAAGTATTACTTTGTTCTCTCGGAAGTTCTATTTGGGGTACTGATACAAATAATTGACCTAGTAAACTAGGCTTATAATCAGGACAAGATTGTTGCATTTTTTCGCTTGCCCAACTTACACAACTATGCCCGCGTTGCAATGTTGCATCAATAGATGCATCTACACATAGAGTAGTAGGATTAGCATAATTTGCCTCAATAGAAGCCTGCTTATTCGATTGCCCACCAACCCTCTCTATACTGTTGCCAAAAAATCCACCTGCAAGTGTATTCTTATTTCCAAACCTAACATAAGGCACATTTTCACTGGAAAAACTTAGTTGATCCTTTTGCACTATCGCAAAAAATTCGTCTTTCTTCTCAGCGTCAATCGGATAGGATTGATAACAAAAAACTCCCTCCTTCTCAGTCTTCCTTAACCGCTCAATATCAACTTCATCCTTTTTTGTAAAAAGGATTTGACAATAAGGCATACCCTTATTCTCAACTGTATTAGTATCTAATCGATAGACTAATTCGGCACGATAAATATCCCGTTTATTTTCAGCATCCAAACCCTCCAGGATCAAACAAGCATGGTCTCCCTTATTGTGACGTAAAATAGAAAGAATCCATTGGTCTGGAGTTAATTCAAAATCTCCAGAAATTAAATTACGCATAATACCTCCTCATTAAGTTAAAATAGGTTACATGATGTTTCATATTCGTTTGCATCTTCATTTAGCTCCGGCAAATATTGCTCAGGCATAGCTACGACAAAATCGGTGAGCGTGCCTAAAAATTGAGACAAAATGCTACTTTTGGCATAGGACGGAATACTTAAAATTCCTATAGTTCGCAATTGCTCCAAACACCAGCTTAGGCAATTCAAATAAGAGGCTCCAAATAAGGTGGGTGTTTTTCCTGAGACTATGTAGCCTCTGGCAGCCTGTTCGCCTGCCTTATGTAGTAGTTCCTCAGCACTCTCTTTAGTTAAATGCCAAGACTTACTCACTAAATTTCCCTCTTTTACCTGAAATTTTAAATCCCATAGCGAACGGTCTTTTATGGTAACCGTCCCCTTACCTACAAGTCCCAAACAAGACGCAGCATGAGTATTTCTGTAGAAATGAAGTTCTTTAGTCACGGTGTAATTATTTTCATCTATTCCCTGAATCAGCAACCAGGTATGATTTTGACTTATTTCTAGAGAAGGTTTCTTTTCTCTAACTAGAGAAATAATCCAATTTTTCTGGTTTATCTTGAAATTTTTGCTATCGGAAGTGAATGAAATTTCACCTCCTGGAATGTATTTCTGCTCATTCCGCTCATTTATAAGACCTATGGATTGCTTGTCATAGGAGGGTCGGCCTTCAATTGTGTTTAAACTGTATTGGTTTAACAGTTTGTAATTAGCTTCCGATAAGCCTGTGGTTTTTTTCAGATGAATAGAATTACAATAAAATCCCTCGTCAGTTCGCCACAATAATTGCAATTTTAAGAGCTGGTCTCTGGTATCTAGTTTCCACATTTTTAAACCACTTAAATAGGAAATACTCAGATATGAGATACCAGCTTCGTCAATTTTATTTGACCATACAAAATCTTTTAAGCCGGGAGAACTTGCTTTAAAAATATGTACGCATGTCCATCCGACGGTTTCCCATAAATAAACATTATCGATGTAGCTCATAGAAGCAAGATAGTCTCCTGATGGGCTAAAAGCGACTTTTGCTGGACTAA
>JACCWL010000228.1 GCA_013697645.1 Tatlockia sp.
GCACAGGGCTTTGGGCAAACTTAGGCTTTTGCTCTGCAGAAACAAACATTTTGACACCAGTGATAACCATCAAAGCGCCAAACAAGTAGAGTATCCAATGGAATTGATTAATTAACCAAATGCCCAATAAAATTAAAATTAACCGCATGACAATAGCGCCAAGTACGCCATAGATAAGCACGCGCCGTTGATATTTTGGCGGGATCGAAAAATGATTAAAAATCATGAGGATTACGAAAATATTATCGAGAGAAAGCGATTTTTCAATAAGATAACCGGTAAGAAATTCAAGCGCTTTTTCATTAGCAATTTGCGTGCTAGTTATTTGAAGAAGATACCACCACAAAAGCAGGTTAAAAAGAAGGGCTAGGGAGAACCAAACAAGGGTCCATGAAAGTGCCTCTTTAGTAGAAACGCGGTGGACTTTTCGCCCGCCTAATAAAAACAAATCGATAGCAAGCATCAGTGCTATAAAGACTAAAAAACCCAACCACATCCACCATTCACTGACTGTAGTCACGGTAAAATCCTTAGGATGTTAAAATGATAAGAGTTCTTTTAAATCTTACCTACTCGCATAAACTTTAGACTTCAACTTAATTGTCGGATTAACAATAAAACATAAAGCAGGCTAAGAGAGCCTGCCTTATGAACTACAATATAGGCTGAAACACTAAGGGTTTATAATTCTATTCTTAATATAAACCCCACTCTCTTTTAGACGATCATCTGTCCAAACATTGCTTCTGCAAGTACCTTCTTTCCAAATGGCGCCGGTGCGGAAATCATCAGAGAAGTTCCAATTAGTCCAACCGATTTTTTTAGACGCCATTAGATCCATGTATTTTTTGGACATTGCAAGATCATTTGCCCCATCCCCACTGAACGTTTGAGTTCCAAACTCAGTGACAAAGATAGGCAGAACTTTCGAGGCATTATCTAAAGCACTTAGATACTCAGCTTGATGCGATGCCGCATAAAAGTGGAAGGTATACATGATGTTGGCAAAGTTTACAGGAGTGCTAACAATCTCTTGATAGCTGGCGCCCTCAGAAACTCCTAATGAACTCCAACCTCTTGTACCAATTAAGATGGGTGCTCTGCTATCAATCGCCCGTATAACAGGGATTATTTGATTAGCATAGGATCTAATTGCAGCCCAGCTTACCCCATTGGGTTCATTAGCAATTTCATAGATGATATTGTTTTTATTTTTATGAGCCGTCGCAATATCAGTGAAGAATTTCTTGGCATTATCAAAATTATCATTGGGATTACCAGGACTTAAGATATGCCAATCCACAATCACATAAATGCCGCGATTGGTCGCCTCATTAATTAAATTCGACATTTGCTGTGTAAATTGCGCAGGATTGCTTTCATAACCCCCTTCCTGAACATAAAGTGCAAGTCGAATCACATTTGCTTTAAAACTATTTGCTATCGCATCCATAGAAGCTGAGGTAATGCAGGTTCCTTGCCCATACCATTGCAAGCCATGAGTACTCATCCCTCTTAGCTGAATTGGGTTGCCTTGCTCATTACACAACTGTGTGCCGCAGACAGTTAACTGCCCGTTAATTGCTACAGGCGTACCAGTGCTTTGTTGGGTAAGAGTGATAGTCACAGCAGCATTTGCTGTAGCTGTTAAGGGTTGCGGGGAGAATTTAATGGAGTAGCCGCTGACTGATTCTGCTGACAAAGTATAAATCACTCCATCGGTAAGAAGCACAGTGTTTGAACCGCTGCCATTGCTTAAATTTACAGTCTTTGTTAATGGCGCCGTATTGTTATTAGGCGTTAGAGTTATTTTCAATGAAGTTAAGGATGTGGGAGCACCGCTTATGTTTAAACTAACGGTATCCTGGGCCACTTGCACACATTGGTACGATAAGTTGGTTGATGGGGGTGTGGCATTTGCTACCAAGCTAGCAGGTAGAAACTTTGGTGTACAAGTATTACCTTTATAGCTAATTGTGTCGGTAGAGAAAGTATAAGTGCTGCCGGCTTTTAACTGGCTTACCGTAGTGGATGCATTCCAGTCAACGGCTTGGCTAACCGTAGCGCCATTTTGATTTTCTCTTACACGAACTAGCGGTTTTTGGCTGTAACCTACAAGCTCAGTGGGAAGACTTTGAACGGCAACGCTAAGCTTTCCTGTTTGCTGTACCTGGCTATAGGTAATAGTCGAAGAAGCTTGTTGATTAGCGACAATGGTCACAGTACTAGGAGAAGCATTACCTTGGTAAGTAATACCTGAACTATCAGCAACCGATTCAGTAGAAAGGGCATAACTTCCGGGTACTAAATTAGGAACCGTGGAAGTTGCATTCCAAGGAAGCTGGATATCGCTAACGTTAGATCCATTCATAGTTAGGTGAACTAAGGCATAGTTTTGAGCAACATTGTTTGGTTGGGTAGACGCATTTTTTAATTGGAGACTTCCAGCTTGAACAGGAGATCCGCTTAGATAAACATTAACGCTATCATCAATGTGAGTATCTTTACTAACGACATAAACAATTTGAATTGCTTGTCCTACAGGGAGCATAGTAGTAACACCAGAATAAACCGTAAAATGCATATTTAGTGTTGCTAAATTGGTTCCATCAACTTGAGGTTGTGAACTAATATTTAAAGGTTGATCAGGATAAGGTAAGGGAGTATAGGTTCCCCAAAATGATGTTGCCAGTGGCGCCTTAGTTTTAAAGGTTACAGTCGTATTTTCAAAATCAACTGGAGCATTACAACCGTTCGTCAATTTAAGAGTTACCTCTTTCGAATACTCATCCCCTGTAGCAATGAACTGCGATTTTATACAAGCAGTTGGTTGTGGAGCAGAGATTATATTTACAGGAGCTTGGGCCGCGAAGGCACTTTGGGCTATTAAGCCAATAAGGCTTAATTTTAATAGATGAGATCTCATAATCAATTTTCCCTATGAATTACGTTGAACATCTAAGCAGGTGTAAAAACAGGAGTGAAGCGTTGTAGCTAATGGAACATCTCATACACCATTCGGAAAAAACCTGGAAGGTTTTTCATAGAGCACGAATAGTTATAACATCAAAATTAGGCTTGGGGCAACCTTGCTTGTAAAATGAACTTGTTGAAAGAAGCTCCATTAAATCGTTACAGAATTACGATTATCCCTTTCAGTTTCAACT
>JACCWL010000063.1 GCA_013697645.1 Tatlockia sp.
CAACACCTACAACCTTATATGCAAAACATTTGGAAGGAGTTACTGAAGTTCGCGCCGGTGTTTTTGTGTTCTTTGACTTAGTCATGGCGGGTTTAGGAGTTTGTCAGCTAGACAATATTGCGCTTTCGGTGCTTGCAACGGTGATTGGCCATCAGGAAGAAAAAGGCTGGACGATTATTGATGCTGGTTGGATGGCAATGTCTAGAGATCGTGGAACTGCTAAGCAATCTGTCGATCAAGGCTATGGCCTGGTTTGTGATCTAGAAGGTTGCCCAATTGAAGATGTCATTGTTAGTGATGCAAACCAGGAGCATGGAATAATATCGAATCGCTCAGGAAATTCTTACCTTAGACTAAAATTTCCGGTAGGAACCTTACTGAGAATTTTACCTAATCATGCTTGTGCCACAGCAGCGCAATATGCAAGCTACAACGTTGTTGCGGGTGGACTGGAGATTATTGATCATTGGCAACGGTTTAGTGGGTGGTAAGTAAGTACCTATGCCAGGGGCATGATACGATATTAAGCAATAATTCTCCTACAACCGAAATTCTTTGGTAGCCTGGTTAGCGCGATAGCGATAACCGGGTTTTCAGATCAAATCTTCCTGGTTATCGCTATCGCGCTAACCAGGCTATCGATGTACACAATCTCTCCACTTATTATTTGGCTAACATTCTTAATTTAATTTTTATATGGATTTTAAGCTAACTAATTACACTTAGATATTACTCTCCTTGTTATACAGGCAGACAATTTATCCATTCATTTTACATAACCCCCCTTTTTTATATTTACAAAGATGATACAATTCCGCAAAATTTCTTTACAAAGGAGTTGCCATGCATACTAAATATGATCAATCTGTTTTGGACTTTACAATTAGATTTGATAAAGATTTGGATTCCCTCATTCTGAAATTAACTGCCCATACGATTAGCGATTGCACTTTATTTTTTGATTGTGGAGGCTTAACTGAAAAGAAAGTATTGCTGCTCATAGAGTGTCTAGAAGCCCAAAAAAACCTAAAAAAGCTTTGTTTGCGCGCAAGGCGCTTTGTAGATAAAGAGTGTGCTAATATTTTAGTGGAAATGGTTAATCAGTTAATTTCTTTAGAATCATTGACCCTTGAGGGAATATATTCTGATGATTTTGCTGATTCTTTAGTAAAACTAATCAACTAATCAACAATTCCACCACGCTTTCGACTCTATCAATAGGGTCCTACCAGGACCAATATTTGGACTATAAAGTTTCAATTAGCTTTAAGAGTTTTTTAAAAATTACTCATGCGGTGAGCACGAATAAGAGCTTAAAAAATTTCACCCTAATAAGTTATGAAAATCTATATTCTTGGGAATTGCTATTTTTAGAATTAGTTAAACAAAATCGATTTTTAACTAAACTGGTTTTAAATGAGCTCACCATTGAACAATTCATGTTCAAACGAGAAATAATTAGCACAGAACAATTAGACAATACTCTTCTTATTCTTGGAGAAACAAAAAATCTAACTGTCCTCGAATTGGTGATTCGCCCAACTCTTTCAATTTCATTGGAACAATTAAATAAATTTTTAGAAATCTTAAATAACAATACGAAGCTTAATGATCTAAGTTTGATCGGTTTTTCCAAGGAAAGTAATCTAAGTTTTGGTAAAGTTATTATGCATCACCCATCAATTGAGAAATTGATTCTATCTGTCCTTGGGGGTATAGATTGGGAGACGGGAGTGATGCTCAGTGCGCTTATTAAATCTAATAAAAATTTAAGAGCACTGACTGTTCTTCCTATAAAAACTGCGCAAGATTTAAAGCTTATTGCTGTTGATCTAATCGCCTTAATCTTTAAGTCGCTAGAAAATAATCAAAATTTGAAGTATTTATGTTTAGCTAAAAACATCATGGAAGATAATGAGAGGACTGGTGAGATTATTGCAACTATGATTAAAAAAAATAAAGGCATTGGAACACTTAATCTTGCCGGTTGTTTTCTTAGTTCTAACAATAGCGTGGTACCCACTATTCTAGAAGCCTTACCTGATAATCAGACCCTTGAAAATGTTGATTTAAGTATTAATAAGGCAATTATTTCTAGCAAGTTATTAATCAATTTTGAGAAAAACACCAGCTTAACTTGGTTTAAAATTATCTCAACTCCTCAAGCTGTGGCAGACTACACTAAGCACTATAGACATTCAATGCTCTCAGATTCACTGGATAACAGAATAAATTTGAAAAACTATTATCTAATCCAAGAGGTTCTTACTAGAAATATAAACTTACAATTTTATAAAAAATATCTTCTTTTAAAAAATATTCATGCAGAAAAATCTACTCTGCCAGAGGATGTAGTTAAATTTATTTATATGCTTGTGATCATCAATACCCATAAGGTTCAATTAGAATCTATTAAAGAAGATATTATAGCCGGCTCTTATCTAAAACCTAGGCGAGCATTGAGTGAAAATAAGAGCTGTCAGAACCTTAAAATCAGATATTTTAAAACAATTTATCAAGCCTTGTATAAAGGTCAAAGTTCACTCTTTCTCTTTAAGCATTGGAATCATCTGATAGAAAAAGAAAATTTAACGGAATCTGAAATTATTAACTATATAAACTTAAATCCAAATTCTAGAACTGAAAAAGCTTGGCAGCTAGCAAATACTTATATGGATGAATATGATGAAAAGAAATTATTTAAAAAAGTTCATCAATATTCTCTATCTCAAAGCTCTATTATTTTTGGCCTTTTTAAACGATCTCAAAATTTTGCAAATGGTTATGACGATTTAGAAAACAAAATTTTTACTGCAGAAAAAGGTTCAAGAACAGAGACTATCACTAGTGTTTTAAAGTCAGTTTTCTAGTTCTTAGAGCTAAAGTCTCCACACCGCGAAAGAGATAAAAGATTTCACTTTATTCTATACTTCACTCGCTAAATTCATTTAAGATAACACTCTGAATTTATACCTTAAGGAGCAATAATGAAGCGACATGGATCAGCACAATGGCAAGGTGGTTTAAAAGATGGTAAGGGATCGGTGACAACAGAAAGCGGAGTTCTCAATCATACTCAATATTCCTTTGCAACACGATTTGAAAACGGCGCTGGAACAAATCCTGAAGAATTAATTGCCGTAGCCCATGCCGGTTGTTTTACTATGGCATTTGCAGCGCAGCTTGAGCAGGCAGGTTTAAAGGCTGAAAGTATAAAAACCACAGCAACAGTTTCTTTAGAAAAATCGGAAGAAGGATTCTCTATTCCTTCAATCCATTTGGAAATGACAGCCAAAATTCCAAATGTTTCACTTGAGTCCTTTAATAAAGCCGCTAAAAATGCAAAGGAAAATTGCCCGATTTCTAAGCTAATGAAGGCAACAATTACGATGGATGCGACCTTAGATAACGTCTAACCATAGCTTTTTAAATATCGGTAAAGAGGATTGGAAGTTTATGAAGCCTTTAACGTGCTGATGATATTACTACTGAAATCATGTTGATGAATGGCGTTCAGTATTTAACACAGGAACGATTGTAGGAGCGAGGATATAGCAAGCAAAATTGCCTATGCGAAACAGAAATCTTATAGGGTGCCTTTTTAAATATAGGACTTTATATTCTGCTTTCTCAATTTAGTAGAAACGCTTTCTATAAGGTGCTCATAGAATTTATAGTAAACTTTTGGATATTTTCTCTTAAGTTTTTTTAAATTAACCCTGCTCCATGTGTGAAAATTAACCGTTTTAATGGCTTTAACACTAGCGATTGAGTTCTTATTGGTGAGGTAACTAATCTCACCAATAATAGAGAGCTCTCCCAAATCAGTGATTCGGTTAGTTCCCACAAGAATTCTGACTTGACCCTCAAGAATTAGTGAAACATCAGCAATGGTGTTCTCTTTGATTATATAATCATCCGTGACCAACGATTTTTCTGTGAACTTCATTAAAGTTAGAAATTCGCGAGGCGAGAAAGTTTGAAAGGCTTTTTCATAGGCAGCTTGATATTCGTCTGGAATATGGGCGGGTAGTTTTGCATAGATAAGTCGATAAATATGAACGATATTAACTAAAAAAATTAAAACCGCGAAGATGAAACTCGGAAGCATGCCTGGTTGGTCCAAGCCAAACATCAGTGTTGCTACCATATAGCCAACCTGCGCGATACAGACTAACAACCGCAGGGAGAGCATGGATGTCATTAAGTAACTGATTAATAAGATAATCTGCGATATTAAAAAAGCTAGAGTAATGCCCATAAGACTAAATCTCTCTCTTCACTTATTAATTATGGACTATTTTTGATCACTTTGCTGATACGAAATCACCTTAGCGTCGAACGGCGAATTGCCTCAAATTAACTGTTGCCGAACGGATGTGTGAATCAGTATGTAAATTGCATCGTTGCCTCAATATTGGTGTTGCCGAAAAAGGGAGATCGGCATGGG
>JACCWL010000072.1 GCA_013697645.1 Tatlockia sp.
GTTACAGACTGACGAGCTTTGTCCTTGTAATTGGAAGAAAGGCGAAGACACAATCCATTTGTCCTAAGAGGGGGTAATCATGTTAGAAAGAACAAAAGAGAATTTACCAGAGTTTGCTAAGGACGCACGCATAAATTTAACCAAAGTGCTCGATTTAGAGCAAAGTGATGATCTAACAGAACAGCAAATAATTGGGGCGGCTTTAGCCGTTGCTTATTATCTTAACAATAAATCCTTAGTTGCTGATTTAATGGAGTTTAGCCAAGATGAAAAGCTGCATGAAGCGGCCAAACTTGCGGCAAGCTTGATGGCAATGACCAATATTTATTATCGTTTTGTGCACCTAAGTGAGCATGCTGAATTGAGTCAGCTTCCAGCAAACCTTCGTATGCAAGGAATGATGAATTCCTTAGTGGATAGGATAACCTTTGAAGTGCTTTCGCTCGCAGTCTCTGCCTTAAATGGTTGCGGCGCCTGCATTAGCGCGCATACCCGCCAATTGGTTGAGCATGGTTTTTCTGCCCAGAAAATAGCAAGAATTGGCCGAATAGCAGCAACGCTGCATGCAGTGCATATTAGCCAAACTTTGTAATAATTCAAAGAAATGTCGGGCCAGGGGCCCGATATTTTTCTCTATTTAATTGACCCACAAGCGATTCGTTCCCCACCGCCACCGAGAGGGGGGGTATCACCGTAATTATCACCACCAGCATGGATCATAACCGACAATCTACTGAGGTCTGTTGTTTTTAAACGCGGCGCTAGGATAGGTGAGTTCGCCTTACCATCTCCAGCAACATATAATGCAGGTAAATCACCAAGATGACCCTTGCCAAAAGGGCCTTGATGGCTATTGGTGTTTGTAGGATCGTAATGAGCGCCTGCTCCCATACCGTGATCGCTACATTTTGGATGTTGATGCAAATGAAAACCATGTAAGCCTGGTGGCAAAGAGGTTAGGTTTGGCAGTATTAATAAACCATACTCGCTATCATTAAATACAATTTGTCCAATCTCCTTGCTATTATCCGCAGTGGAATAAATTGTAACTGCCTTCATTGCCGCCTCAGAAGTGGTATGTAACAGCATCAAGACTAAGAGAATAATTAATTTATTCATAATGCTCCTTGCTTTTTATTTGTAGTCTATTTCTATTAAAGAAGGTTAAAATTGTACTTTGCTTTTAAATGACTAGCTAGACAACCTTGAAAATTATGAGGTCAGAATGAAGGGAATTAAATTTTTAGGACAGAAGCACTTTAATCGCTTTAAAACACGTGGGTCGGCTTGGCTTGCGCTTTTTATCATAGCACTTCTTTATGAAGCCTTGCCCAAAGTCTTCTACTGGGGGCCGCATGGCTTGTTATTAATTTTAGTGAGTTTGCTCACTGTACCTATGATCTTGACTCATTGGCGAGAAAGTCATCGCATTAATCGGATTCTTGTTTTAACTGTAAATAGTCTGGTAACCGTATACATCATTATTTCAGTAAGCCGACTTATTGCGGCTGCACTCGCAGGAGAAATTGGACCTAACCATTTGCTGGCTTCATCAATCATATTGTGGGTGGCAAATATCTTTATTTTTGCTTTGTGGTATTGGGATTTAGATGCCGGTGGACCTACAAAGCGGGAATTAAAGGAAAGCATCGGTGTCACCGCTTTTTTATTCCCTCAAACACAAATCGACTTAACCGAAAAAGGAGCTTCTTTGCCTAATTCAATAAAAAATTGGCGACCAGGTTATATCGATTATTTGTTTCTAGCCTTTAACACCAGTACCGCTTTTTCACCTACCGATACACCAATCTTAGCTCGCTGGGCAAAATGCATGTCAATGATCCAAGCTTTGCTTTCCCTTGCGATTGTTTTAATGCTTGCTGCAAGAGCGGTAAACATTCTAAACCCAAGTGCTAACTATCTTGTATCATAATGTCGCAAAAAAGGACTCTATTTCTTAAGAGAAAGGAAGCCATTGGCTATTAAAAGCTTTATACTCTTTTTTTCTCTTTTGTTGTGGGTATTCATGGAATGAACATTGATAACAGTCCCTTCCCATCTATTTTTAAGCCCCTGGATTTAGGGTTTACCCAACTCAAAAACCGTATACTAATGGGCTCAATGCACACGGGCTTAGAAGAAGATAAACCAGACTTAAAGCGCTTAGCTGAGTTTTATCGTGAACGCGCGGAAGGTGGGGCAGCTCTTATTGTTACTGGGGGATTTGCTCCTAACCGTGCGGGGCGCTTAGCACCCTTTTCTGCAAAACTCACCTCTGACAGAGAAAGACAGCGACATGAAATAGTCACTCAAACGGTTCATGAGGCAGGCGGCAAGATTGCTTTGCAAATTCTGCATGCGGGAAGATATGGTTATCAACCTTTTATTGTTGCTCCCTCTGCGCTGAAATCGCCCATCAGCCCTTTTAAACCTTGGAAAATGACAAAGCGAGGCATCCTAACAACGATTCGCCATTTTGCCCGTTGTGCAAGTCTTGCTAAAGAGGCAGGTTATGACGGTGTGGAAATCATGGGTTCGGAAGGTTATCTGATTAATCAATTCATCGTTAAACATACCAACAAGCGCACTGATGAATGGGGTGGCACTTTCCCGAATCGAATCCGCTTTCCTATTGAGATCGTAAAAGCTGTTCGGGAAGCCGTTGGTGAGAATTTTATTATCATTTATCGCTTATCCATGCTTGATCTAATTGCAGATGGATCAAATTGGGAAGAAGTTATTCTACTTGCCAAGGCGATAGAGCAGGCCGGCGCTAGCTTAATTAACACGGGAATAGGATGGCATGAAGCGCGGATCCCAACCATCGCGACCATGGTACCTGCCGCCGCCTTTACAGAGATTACCAAGCGTCTTAAACCTGAAGTCAGCATTCCAATTATTGCTTCAAATCGTATTAATACCCCTGAACTTGCCAATCACATCCTTGAAGAAGGGTTTGCCGATATGGTGTCAATGGCGCGGCCCTTTTTAGCGGATTCGCAATTTGTGCAAAAAGCAAAGTCAGGACACTCGGAACAAATTAATGTTTGCATTGCTTGTAATCAAGCCTGTTTAGATAAAGTTTTTGTTAACAAAATTGCTTCCTGCCTGGTTAATCCTCGTGCTTGTCATGAAACAGAATTAATTTATCAAACCATTTGTAGTCCCAAACAGATAGCTGTAGTCGGATCAGGGCCTGCGGGCCTTGCTTTTGCCGCAGTGGCAGCTGAGCGCGGGCATAGGGTTACTTTATTTGAGCAAGCTCAAGTTTTAGGAGGTCAATTTGATCTGGCAAAGAAAATTCCTGGCAAGCAAGAGTTTCAACATACGATTAATTATTTCACCAACCAACTGGATAAATATAAAGTCAATATTCGCCTTAATGAGCAAGCAAACCCCGAAACACTAAAAAATTTTGATGAGGTTATACTTGCTACAGGTATAAAACCACGGCTTCCCAAGATTGAAGGAATCAATCATGCAAAAGTGATGACCTATATCGAACTTCTCCAGCAACGTAAAAAACCTGGAAAACGTGTTGCAATAATTGGTGCAGGCGGCATTGGTTTTGATGTTGCTGAGTGGTTGACTCATAACCCTAACGACCAACATGGCCTGCGTTTTTATGAACAATGGGGCATTGATATGACCACGGAAAATCGCGGTGGTCTCAAAAAGCCCGAGATCTGGGAAAGTCCTCATGAAATTTATTTATTGCAACGTAAAAAAGAAAAGCATGGCAAAAATTTGGGTAAAACAACGGGCTGGATACATCGCCTGAGTTTAAAACATAAGCAAGTGAAAATGTTTTCAGGAGTGGATTACGAAGGGATTGACGATGAAGGCTTACATATTCGAATGGATGAGAAATCACAGCTTTTAAAGGTTGATTCAATTGTTATCTGCGCTGGACAAAATGAACTACGTGATTTATACGAGCCATTAAAAGAGGCAGGGCAATCTGTGCATCTCATAGGTGGTGCTTTTAAAGCCATGGAACTTGATGCCCGTCAGGCGATTGATCAGGCGTGTAGATTAGCTTCTCAGATTTAACTTCACTCAGTCAAAACATGTAAAGCGGGTTCCTAGTTCAATGGCAGACTATTTTAATATAGTACGCGTAGCAACTGTCTTGAATACTAAATCAAGACAGAGCTCTCATTTAAAAAGTCATTACTCCAGAATTGGTTTTTTTTAATCATAGTATTCATGATAATTAATAA
>JACCWL010000081.1 GCA_013697645.1 Tatlockia sp.
TATAAATTAGTTAATCTTTGGGCATGTTTCAGTATATTCAGCATCCCGAATTATCTCAATTTAAAGCACACAGTTGTGCAATGTGAATCTAATCAAAAGGCAATATTTATCAATAGTGACAAGGATCCTAAAATTGCCCAAGTTGGTTTGATGTTCCGTCCCCAACATGACTTAGCTAATCTTCGCGATGAAAATAAACAAATGCAAGTTTTAAGAGATGCTTTCCATGATTTTGGCTGGGAGGCGAAAAAAATACTTGAACTGATGTCAGCCAGTAATGATTTTTATTTTGACTCAGTCACACAAGTGAAAATGCGTTCTTGGACAAAAGGGAGGATTGCTCTGTTAGGTGATGCGGGTTACTGCCCGTCTCCACTCTCTGGTCAAGGTAGCAATCTGGCCTTAGTTGGTGCTTATATCTTGGCAGGAGAACTAAAAGCAGCAGAAGGAAATTACGAACATGCATTTAATCGTTACAATGAATTGTTGCGTTCTTGTGTAGAAGCTAATCAACAATTTGGCGCCTGGGTTAGAAAATCGTTTCTGGTCTCAGATGAACTATCCAAAGAAGCTGCGGAAGAAAGATCAAATGAAATACTGCAAAAGACACAAATTATATCAAATGCGATTACGCTGCCTGAGTATGAATGAGGTTAATATGATGTACCACGAATCGTTTATATTTGAGTGCATCAAGTAACGGAAATGGATTTAAACGAAATGACTATTTTCAATCATTATCTTAATCAGTAGCACTTAGTTCTAGATGGTGATCCAATCATTACCAATTCAAGCCAGCTATTGCCTGTTATTTATAAAGGTTCAAGTGCAATGTTAAAAGTTGCCATTTCAGAAGAAGAGTATAGGGGAGCTTCCTTGATGGTCTGGTGGAATGGAGAGGGAGCAGCGCGTGTTTTTAAACATGAGGGTGATGCCATATTAATGGAACGTGCTATTGGAAATCGTTCATTAGTCAGCATGGCAAAAGCAGGACTTGATGGTGAAGCAACTAAGATCATTTGTGAAGTTGTGACAAGATTACATGCAAACAGGCAAAAGCCATTGCCTACTACATTGGTATCATTATCCATTTGGTTTAGGTCTTTACATCTTGCTGCCAAAGAACAGGGTGGAATATTTACCCAGGCTTCTTTAATAGCAGAAGAGCTTCTGAACCATCCTCAAGATATTGTCGCTTTACATGGTGACATCCATCATCAGAATATTTTAGATTTCGGCGAGCATGGCTGGATGGCAATTGATCCAAAAGGCTTGTTAGGAGAACGCAGTTTTGATTACGCAAATATTTTTTGTAACCCCGACTGGGAAGTTGCGACTAGCCCTGGTCGGTTGACGCGCCAGGCTACGATTATTGCAAATACTGCTGGTTTGGAGCGATCTAGACTCATAAAATGGGTTTTCGCTTATGCAGGCTTATCCGCAGCTTGGTCTTTACAGGATGGTGATTCACCGGATTTGGCGCTGGCTATTGCTAATCTTGCAAAAGCTGAAATAGATAAATAAATTTTTCACAGGAATACTATGATTAGCAATCCCACTCAAAAAATTATGCTGACTCACTTAACAAATGAAATTAAAAAAATATTAAAAGATAATTTCATCGGAGCTTATGTTCATGGCTCACTTGCGACGGGAGACTCTGTATCCTCAAGTGATATTGATGTTGTGATCGTAATTAAAAAAGATATTACATTAAATGAAATTGAACCATTCCAACAATTACATCATAAATTATATGATGCATTGGAATCCCCTTGGGGACAGCGGCTAGAGTTATCTTATGCCCCAATCGACATTTTTCGTAAGCGTCAGATTGAGCCGCGAGACCCACCTAATGAACCGCGTACAAATGAATGGATCGATCCAAGCACTCAAGCACCACCGCAATTTTATCCATTTTGGTACCTGGATAATGGTGCTAAACAATTGGGTCGTTCTGAACATGATAATACGCAAATTGTACGCTGGGTTGTAAGAGAAAAAGGTATAGTATTAGAAGGACCTGATCCAAAAGAGATTATTGATCCTGTCAGTAAAGCAGATTTAATAAATGATTTAAAAAATACATTTAACATGATTTCAAAAAAATGGAATAATCTAGAATCGCTTAATTCATTGGGTATGCAAACTTTTTTTGTAACGTTGTGCTGTCGAGCACAACATTGTTTACATACTGGTATTATCTCTTCTAAAAAAGTAGCTTCAGAGTGGGCACAACAATCACTGGGAAAACAGTATCACGATTTAATTAAAGAAGCTAACGAAGCATGGCTAGGTGATAGAGCGGTTTTATTTTCGACCCCATCAAACACTGATGCGATCAACTTAACCATGGAACTTGTTAATGATACAACATTAGCCTTAAATAATAATCAATGAGAGGTAAGCGCTAAATAAACCCCACCTAGAACCCTCATCAAATCTAAGCGAAACTTCTAAATCTTAAATTACAGGAGCAAGAAGTGAGCGGAGAAGAAAATCAAGCATTCTAATGGCAGGAACAAATTGAGTCATGGCGTGCGAGCGGTCTAACTCGCAAGGAGTATTGCGAAAAGGAACACATCGATTTCTCTAAATTTCTTTATCGTCAAACGCGCTGTAGTAAAAAGCCCAAGGGGATCCACTTTAGAGAAATGGTCTTACCGCCAAGAATTGGAGGTGGGCTATCTGGGTTGCAAGTTTTATTGCCTAATGGAGTTCGCCTTAATCTGGACGGTGAACTAAGCGTGGACTATCTTGAGACTCTACTAGTGCAATTAGGGCGACTAAAATGCTCCGATTGAAAGAAAGGACTAGTGTTTTTGTCGCCTCAAGCGCTGTTGATTTTCGCAAGGCGATTAATGGATTAGCGACGCTTGTTGTAGAGCAATGGGATAGAGCTCCCAATGAGGGTTCAGTCTATGTTTTTTATAATCAAAATCGTGACCGAGTGAAGTGTCTGTTTTGGGATAAAAATGGCTTTGTCCTTTATCAGAAACGCTTAGAGCGTGGGCGGTTTAAATTAGGGAAAGGCCTTGATGAGGACTCCTATAGCATCACCCATCAGCAATTGGACTGGCTTTTAGCAGGACTTGATTTTCGATTGATGGGTGAATTTTCCCACCTTGATTTTACACGTTATTTTTAACATAACGTGCTGATTTTATTTAAATTATGTTGGAATTTTGCTACAATAATCGCATTCAATCAACGCATTTAAGTTATAAAAATGACTAATGTTTCTGCCTTATCCCTTGACCAATTACAGCAAGAAAATGCCCGCTTATTGGCTTTGATTGGGCAGCAGGAACAAACCAGTTTGCAGCAAAAATCATCCATTGAAACCTTGCAACACCACCTCCATCTATTCCGTACAGCCCGTTTCGGGCGTAAAAGCGAAAAAGGCGTTGTTGCTGAACAACTAGCCTTACAGTTTGATGAAGCCATTCCTATGTCAGAGCCAGTGTCCAATGAGACAAGCAGCAGAGAAACGATTACCTATACCCGGTCAAAAAAAGGTACCGGCAGAAAAGCATTACCTAAGCCACTGCCTTACCTTGAAAAAATCCACGACTTAAACGATGCCGAAAAAAAATACGCCTGCAAAAGCTGCGAAGAATCCATTCGTCTAGCTCCACTTCCAAGACAGCCGCTACCGAAATCGATTGCAACACCCTGGTTTATTAGCAGCAGTTATCGATTCCAAATTTAACCGTCACAGGCCGCTTTACCGTCAGGAGGCCTGTTTGATGAGGCGAATATCTCGCTCACCCGTGGCACTCTAAGCAACTGGCTGATTCATGCAGCTGATTTGCTAACACCCTTGGTGAAACTGATGTGTGCTGATATTCATGACTATGACATTGCCTTTGCCGATGAAACGCCCTTACAGGTTCTTAACGCAACTCTTCATGACGCGGATCAAAGAGGCAAGACCCATACTAGTTCAAATTAAAGCCTTACTGGATGATGCCAAGCTCAAAGTTCCGCCAAAAAGCCCTTTAGGTGCTGCCTTGTTTTATGCCTTAACCCATTGGGAAGCACTCAATACTTACCTTTAGGACGGCCGACTCGAAATCGATAACAATCGCTCTGAACGCTCCATCAAACCCTTTGTCATCGGACGCAAAAACTGGTTGTTCCATGGCAATGAGATCGGTGCAAAAGCCGGCAGCATTCTCTTCTCACTTATCGAAACTTGTAAAAACCATCAGGTCGAGGTCTTTTCCTGGCTTAAATATGTCCTCATCGACATCCAGAATGCTCAAACCAGGGAAGAGCTTGAAAAACTCCTCCCTTACAATATTAAGCCGGATCTTTTAAAAGATATGCGTACAATACCTGACTTGATCTTTCCTGGGTAGAAGGGGGTTAATTAACCGCTTACGACGATTGCGCATATGAGAGTATTCAACTTGTGAGATTGTGTGTTTTTTAAAAAGTTTTTAATTGATTCAATATCTCTGAATTGCTAATATCACCGTCTTTATTTTGTATACTCTACTTGTCCTTGCTTATGAGTCTTGATTTCTATCTTCTCACCCAGTTAAAAAAAAATCACCCTGCCTGGCGTTTATTGCAAGCCGATCATGCACCCCTAATTGCAAGTTTCCTTGATAAAGTCTTTATTCAAACAAATGAACGAATCATGATTCAAGCCGATTTGGTGGCAAAGCTGGAAGATACTTTGTTTCAATTGCATGATGAGGGGGGTGAACAACAATTTCCCCGTAGTGCTCAGGCTTATTTGGATGAATGGTCGCAAAATGATAAAGGGTGGTTGAGAAAATTTTATCCACAAGATTCAGATGACCCTCATTATGACCTGACGCCTGCTACTGAAAAAGCTTTGGTTTGGCTGGAAAGTTTGGCTGAACGCCGATTTGTTGGAACAGAGTCACGCTTGTTGATGGTATTTGAATTACTGAGGCAAATGATCAATGGTACAGAAACTAATGCTGAGGTAAGAATCGCCGAACTTGAAAAACGCAAACAAGACATTGAGCGCGAAATTGCGGGTATTAAGGCTGGGGAAATCAAATTAATGGATGATTCTGCCCTGAAAGATCGTTTTTTACAAGTCAGTATGACTGCACGTGAATTGCTAAGCGATTTTCGCGCTGTAGAACATAACTTTCGTCAATTGGACAGAGGGGTTCGTGAACAAATCGCTTCCTGGGATGGGCGAAAAGGCCAGTTACTCAGTAAAATATTTGGTGAACGAGATGCGATTGCTGATTCAGATCAAGGCCGTAGTTTTCGTGCGTTTTGGGACTTTTTAATGTCACCTGCAAGTCAGGAAGAATTAAGCACACTATTGGATCAGGTGTTTGAGCTCAGTTCGTTAACAGAGTATACCAAAGACAAACGTTTACAACGAATACACTTTGATTGGCTTGAGGCAGGTGAATATACTCAACGGACAGTCGCTAAATTATCACAACAATTGAGACGCTATCTGGATGATCAAACCTATCTTGAAAACAAACGCATTATGCAATTACTGGATGGAGTTAATCTGTATGCATTACAAATAAGACATAATCCTCCTAAAGACATGATTATGTCGCTGGATGAGCCTTCCCCTACGATTCAATTACCTATGGATCGTCCTCTGTTTAGACCACCGGTTAAGGTTATGCTTCAAACTCAACTATTGGTGGGGAATGCCGATGAACTTGTTCCTGAAGCATTGTTTAATCAAATTGTAATAAATAAGGATCAATTAATATCAAATATTAATAGAACAAGAGGCTTGCAACAGCAAACTACCCTTATGCATGTCATTGAGCAATATCCTATACACCAGGGTCTTGCAGAGTTAATTGTTTACTTGACGATTGCTGCAGCAGATAAACATGCTGTATTTGATGAGAGCCAATTTGAAACCATTGCTTGGCTTGATAATCTGGGAGTATCCCGTCAAGCCAGCCTTCCACGTATTATTTTCAGTCGAGTCTGATATGAATGAAATCAACCCCCATGCCCCAGCGCCAGATGCTCTATCCATGGTACTTATTAAATTGATGAAAGGTGTGCTGTATTTGGATGAAGATCCTAAACTTTGGCATCATTTGATAAGCCTGCAGATTAAAGTGCGCGATTATGTCCGAATTCTTGGGCTGGACTTATCTATAAACGAAGATGAAGGAGTGGCCTGGCTAACCCAGCATCAATTTGAAGACAATGAACCTGAGTTGCCTGCCCTGATCAATAAACGCCAGCTCTCTTATCCAGTCAGTCTTTTATTGGTTCTATTACGTCGTAAGTTAGTGGAACATGATGCCAGCAGTGGTGAACAGCGCTTGATATTGGATAGAGAGGAGTTAGTCGAACAGCTGCGTATTTTTTTACCTTCAGTTAGTAACGAAGCACGGTTGGTGGATCAAGTAGATGCTCATATTAATAAAGTAATTGGCTTAGGTTTTGCCAGGTGCTTGCACAATGATGCTAATAAGATTGAGGTGAGACGAATTATCAAAGCATTTGTCGATGCACAATGGTTGCATGAATTTGAACAGCGTTTACAAGCTTATGCGACCTATGGTTTAGAGCTTTCACAGCAATAGATAGAAGAAATATAATGACCAAAATATTATCAGATTTGAATGAATTAGAAGCGCTGGCAGGATTTCGATTAGAGCATATTGAAGTGTTCAATTGGGGGACCTTTCATAATCGCATCTGGCGTTTAGCCCTGAATGGAAAAAACGCCCTTTTAACTGGCGATATAGGTTCTGGAAAATCCACTTTAGTGGATGCAATAACTACTTTGCTGGTTCCTGCGAATCGTATTGCTTATAATAAAGCAGCTGGTGCAGATTTTAAGGAACGTTCTTTACGTTCATATGTTCTTGGCTACTATAAATCAGAACGAAGTGAATCAGGCCACGCCGCGAAACCTGTTGCACTTAGAGATCACAACAGTTATTCAGTTATTCTTGGGGTGTTTCACAATGCAGGTTTTAATCAAACAGTTACTTTGGCACAAGTATTTTGGCAAAAAGATCCGAGTAGTCAGCCGGCCCGTTTTTTTGTAGTGGCCGATCAAAAATTAGAAATTCCGACACATTTCGCCAATTTTGGCCATGATATAAATCAGTTGAAAAAACAACTACGTAAACTACCTCAGATTGAGCCTATCTTCGATAGCTTTCCTCCTTATGCAGCAGCCTTCAAAAGACGTTTTGGAATTCATCATGATCAAGCACTCGATTTATTTCACCAAACTGTATCTATGAAATCGGTCGGAAATTTGACGGAATTTGTTCGCGATCACATGCTGGAAGCCCATGAAGTCGGTCCACGAATTGAGTCATTGATTAACCATTTTGATGACTTAAACCGTGCCCATAACGCCGTATTAAAAGCGAAAACACAAGTAGGTCTCTTAATAC
>JACCWL010000088.1 GCA_013697645.1 Tatlockia sp.
AAGCCAACTCCATCGAACAACTAGAGCTACTGCTTCCTTATAATATCGACCCTTCATTGCTAACTGATATGCGTAGTCTACCCAACCTCATTATACCTGAGAAGAGTGCGGTTAATTAACCGCATACCAATAAAAAGGAGAAATATTAACATAAATTTTAGATTATGTTTAAGATTCAGTCAGGCATTCCTCTTTTTTCTACCTTATTCTTTTCTTTCTCTTTCATAAAACATACTCAGTAAACGGTTACCACGTTCCGCTTATCAAGTAATGACAAAAGCCGAAAGGATAGAATGACAGTTTTTGTCAGTAGCGAGTGTTTGTTTATTGCTCAGGAATATTGTGAATTTCGCGCCATTTTTCTAGTAAAATTTGACGGTGTTGAGGGTATCGCGTTTCGAGTGGGTTTAACGTGGCAATTCTATCTGTTCGAAAATGACGAAAATCAAGCCGTAGCTCACACCAAGCGACAACAACATGTAGATCTTCAAAAAAACCGAGTGCTAATGGCCAGATAACGCGTTGAGACTCATCTTTTTTGACATCAATATAAGTCATTTGAAGTTTATATTCCCTACGGATAGCATGACGGATTAGGGCTTCTTTCTCGTCATCCTTTTCAATTGCAGTTTTCACAGGCCCTATGAGTAAACCTGAAAATTCAAGTTGGTGGCGAAGATCCTCTGGAAGGATAGCTGATATTTTAGCTAAGACATTGGTTGCCGCCTGCCTTAATTTCTTATCTGCCCTGCATGCTACCCAGCGTGAACCGAGAACCAACGCCTCGATCTCTTCCTCAGAAAACATCAGCGGAGGCAACATAAACCCTGGGCGTAACACATAACCAAGACCAGGCTCACCTTCTATTGAAGCCCCTTGAGTTTGTAAGGTTGCGATGTCGCGATAAAGGGTTCGTAGGCTTACATCAAGCTCTTCAGCTAACTGTTTCCCTGTGACGGGATAGCGATGTCGCCGAAGTATTTGGATGAGTTCGAAAAGGCGTTGTGTTCTAGACAAAGGACTGACCTATTAGTTATATGCTGACATATTTTGGCAGTATAACCCCGTTTCATTTAAAAATCTTTGGCTTGAATATTATGTGGAAATATATATAAAACGGGGCTATCATTCCCATCCTTCCAGAACGGAAGAATAAAAAAATTAGTCCAACTATCCAAGGAGTTTTACAATGTTTATAAGAATAGTGTTTCTTTGTTCAATTATTTTTGCACCTTCAGTCTTTGCGGTTATCCCTTATTGTCCTGGAACTCAAGTCAACAGTAGCAAACATCAGGCTTTACAAAAAGTAGTAAGAGACTTTGCCAAGGAAAACCACTGTGTTATCGGAAAAAACTGCCTTCATAACTTTGATACCATAAAATATCATATCTCCTGGGCAAAAGGCTGTCTTCAATCTGCTGCACGTGACAACGACCCCAGAGGTTCTACCTTTATTTGTTCAGAAGGTGTATGCAGTCCTTTCGGATTTTTCTTTCCAGAAGCTTTTTATGATGATCAGTCTTCTAAAAATCTAGCAATCTCGGCTTTGAACACCAGCAGCAAATAAAACTTTTATCATGTTCCTTTTTTCGCTATTTATATGCAAATAGCGAAAAAACAGAATATGGTAATTTTCACATTGAGGTTTACTGTACTATCTATTGCTGAAGTTTGATTCATTGTTAAGAAATACTTATTCAGGGAAACTATAAACAGTTCTTTTCGATTGATAAAAAACGCCATTTTTATCAAATCGCTGACTGAAACCCGAAATACCAATCCCCTCATGTACCACTCCGTTCTTATCGGTATACTCAGCTTCAATCTTGAAAACCGCTTCAATCAAGCTCAATCCTTGACTATTGGCAACAGGAACTGCCTTGATTGGCCAGGCAGGTTTGAACTTGATTCTTTCGAGCAAATGCGCTTTATTTAGGGGCTTATGCGGATCAAAGATATTGGCATAGCCATAGATTATTAAATCATTGGCAGCACGCGGCATACCCTGGTTAATTCCACCGTAAACACCGGTTCCCGCTTTAAGAATAGAAAGAGCACAGCCTGTATCTTGAACAACATAACTCTGTTTAGCGCTATTATTTCTATCTGTATTCTCCGTATCCAAGACTACTCTGGCATCTTGAACCTCTGGAATTTTTTCTGGAAACATTAGAGCTGAAGAGTCTGGCAACATAAGGGATCCATCAGGTAGGGGTTTAATATTGCTAAAGTCAATGCCATAGTATTCTAAAAAATACGCCTTACATTCATTTTCCAAGGTATCAACATCTTTCTGGGTAAATCCCAAAAGACGCATATTGGCATAGTTATTATCCTTAAAAGAAGCAGAGCCTGGGGTGGTATTTCGTTCTGAATAGTGAATAAAAATTCGGTGTTGTGTTTTATATTGACTAGTCCAAGGATGATTATCAGCATGGATTATGGTCGTGAATAAGGCCAGATTTAATAGAGCTATTTTTGATAATTTTTTCATTAATGATTCCTATTTATTATCTTTGAGAATTCAAACATTTTTAGAAATTTCAATCGAGTCTGCCCCCATTGATTTTAAGATTTGAGTGATTTTATGGAAGGCGAAAAAATGGAGCGAGACAAGGGCAGCTCTGTTAAGAATACTGCCATTAGATTAGTAAGTGCTTAATAAATTCCCATATAATCACGTTTTCCTAGGTCCACGCCTTGATTTCTTAAGATGTCATAGGCTGTTGTCACATGAAAGAAAAACTGAGGCAGTCCGTAGTGTAAGAGATAGGCTTGCCCTGTCATTTTTTTCTCTTTTGGGGTGCCAGGTCGCAAAATTATTTCCTTGTTTTCGCTACCATTTATGACTTCTGCATTAACATCGGAGATGAATAAAAGCGTCTTTACAACACGCGCTTTTAACTCAGAAAAACTCATTTCAGTGTCATCGTAAGCAGGAACATCTAAACCAGCCAGACGAGCAGTCACTCCTTTAGCAAAATCAGTGGCAATCTGTACCTGGCGAGTAAAATTGAACATCTCAGGGAAGAGGCTTGCTTGAAGTAAACGTTCAGGTGCAAGATTGTGACTCGCTAGGTGTGCTTCTGCTTTATCCAAAATGGCATTTAAGGCCGTTAGTAATTGTTTAAAAACTGGAACTGAGGCGTAATACATTGAAATGGCTTCTGTCATTTTCTTCCTTTGAGAGCTAATGGTGAAGCCATATTAACATGTATTTTTATTTTATACCGAAGTGAAACCTGGGTTAAAGTAATACGAACTCAACCCAGGCTAGGTTTGCTTAGTCTTAGTTAGTGGAACCACACATGTTGCTAGTTACACAATCCACAACTGCCTCTGCAACATAGCCAAGTGTATAGGCCACTATATAATGCAAAATAGTTAGAGCAGAAGCCAATACCAAAGAAATAAGATCAACAGGTAACTCAATAGCTGCTGTTGCAGTAGCTCGAAGAACCCCACCAAATCCCTTATTAAAAAAATTAGATCCTTTATACCATTCATTTTCTTTGATACGCGTAGCTTCTCTTGGAAAGGGTATTGCTTGCATAATAGGGTCAACATTAATCATACGTTTTGTCGTGCCTAATGTTAATAGATCAAGGATATTCCCTACTAGTGTTACAGGAACAGTAATAGAATATTTGAGTGCACAATATACCGCATAGTCATAGAGGGTAAATATTTCTTTAGTTGTCATAGCCATAAGCTGATACTCCAATTTAATAAAAGGTTGCAAAGGAAGGTGAAATATAGTTCCCTTATAAAGAAAGAATTTTTGTATTTCAAATTTACATCGGTTACCCAAGGAAAAAATCTGAAAGTTTAATTCTATACAAGGTAACATCTTTTTAAGGTGGTTGATTATAAAGTGGTCAGTTGGGTGATGTCAAACACTATTTATTCTTATGTTGAGCAAATGTGATTATGAAAATTTTACTGATGAAATAAATGCGATGTGAAAGCTAGTGGGTCAAATCTTTTGATATTGATATTAAATTTTAATTTGAATTTTACTGTACTTTAAATTTGAAGTAGACCGGCAGATTTAAAATGAATCAAGTGGTCAGACTCGATAGAATTGCTGAATTATCAATTGATTATGAACCCTTTGATTTTTGATTCCTCAAAATTAAGAGGTACCAAGGGCAGAGACTGAGCTTAAGTCTATACCATTTTATTATAGTATAGCTGTCTACTTAAATACAATTTAGCCGTCATGTTAGATAACGTTGTAGTTATTCATATAAATCAAAAATTACCCATTATGGGTGTTTTTTGTATTATACTAATATTAATTCCTCTATTTTGTAACCTTAATGTCCCTATCTAATGCCGAAATTAATTATTTAACAGAAATTTACAAGTTAATTTCTGAAGAAAAATCAATGGAAGCCATAGAGCAAATAAAATCTCTTTGTTCCCAAATTAATCCAAATAAGGCTCAAAATAAGATACTTGAGTTATTACATTATAAAAAAGACAACTTCACACTCTGCGAGTGGGCAATTGAAAGGGGTAATTTAGAGGTGGCAAACGCAATAATTAGCCTCTATCCGAATTTTCAACCCTTAACAATAGATTTCGGCTTAAACGATTTGATTAATTTCAAACGTTTACCCTCCCTTATTAATTTTGAAAGTTTAGATTTATATAAATCCTTAGTTAAAGATCAAAGAGAAACCTACTGTGATGGCATTTTGGCAGAGTCAAAAGAGCTTAGAATAAAAGCTGTAAAGGATCTTATTGATATAGTTAAGGATAATTCAATCAAAAACACACTTTTCAAGGCTTTAATTGACTATATTAACAATAGTTATACAATTACCGATTTGAATCCATCTATTGATAATGCGCTGAAATCCTACAGGGAAGATAAGATTATCTCTTTAAAAACGTTGAACCCCGAAGCTTCAGATAAAAAAGTAAATAAAATGCTTGTAGAAAACCTCAAAGCTGATAAAGACTTTGCAAAGATTAGTGGTGCATTACTCACAGTGAATTCAATTGACAAAATAGTTGATGATTATAAATATTTGCCGGGTAAGCCTTTAGCTGAATTTAAACAAAACGCAAAGAAAGCATTAGAGAGCAATAAAGATATATTGCAATCAAGCAGAGGTTATGGGGAGCTAATCGCCTCTATAGGTAATGCGTTAATGCGATTCACAGGTGTAGGATTCGTAATCGCGGGTATTAAAGGAAAATATGAAGATTATAAGCATGATAAATGGCGCATTTTTAGTGAGCAAACCAAGTCTGCTGAAAAACAGGAAAACATTGACGCTGCGATTGAATCTATACCAACACCTAAAAAATAAACCAATATGTACGCATATTATGCCAATGATGAATTTTTGCGCGATTTTTATAAGCAAAAAGAGTCTTATAACGTAATGATTTTCAGTAATATGATTTATGGAAGTATTGTGAAAAACAGCAATCTGGGTTCCTACTTACTTTGCTTCGCAATCTTAATAATTGTAAGGGAAAAGACCTAACACAAAGCCGAAAGGTGGTTAATTTATAGCCCTCGGTCGATTGTGCCCCACAAACTCCCCACAATGGATTTTAAAGGGTCTGAGAGAATAGGTATAAGTTCTTGATTTACTGACTTTTATTGGTGGGCCCACAAGGACTTGAACCTTGGACCAACGGATTATGAGTCCGCTGCTCTGACCAACTGAGCTATGGGCCCCGCAGAGTTGCCATTGTAATGGCTAAAGCGGTTTTTTGCTAGAAAATTTTATACCTTTTATGAGACAGGACTAGCCTGTCTCTATCAGTCTTTAAAGTTAGTTTTCATCCCCTTCGAGGAAACTGCGAAGTTTTTCCGAGCGAGAAGGGTGGCGTAGTTTTCGTAGTGCTTTTGCTTCGATTTGGCGTATGCGCTCACGTGTTACGTCAAATTGTTTGCCGACCTCTTCGAGAGTATGATCGGTGTTCATTTCGATACCAAAACGCATGCGTAGTACTTTGGCTTCTCTTGGTGTTAGCGTTTCAAGAATTTCCAGCGTTGCTTCACGCAAGCCTTCTGCAGTGGCGCAGTCAATTGGTGATTCAATGTTGTTGTCCTCGATAAAGTCGCCTAAATGAGAGTCATCATCGTCACCTACTGGTGTTTCCATCGAAATAGGTTCTTTGGCGATTTTTAAAACCTTACGGATTTTATCTTCGCTAAGTTCCATCTTTTCAGCCAATTCTTCAGGGGTTGCTTCACGACCTGTTTCTTGCAAAATTTGTCTTGAAATCCGATTGAGTTTGTTTATCGTTTCAATCATGTGGACTGGAATTCGAATGGTTCTGGCCTGATCAGCGATTGAGCGCGTGATTGCCTGACGAATCCACCAAGTTGCATAGGTTGAGAATTTATAACCTCGTCGGTATTCAAATTTATCAACTGCTTTCATCAAACCGATGTTACCTTCTTGAATCAAGTCAAGGAACTGTAAGCCGCGGTTGGTGTATTTTTTTGCGATTGAAATTACGAGTCGCAAATTTGCCTCGACCATTTCTTTCTTGGCTCGTCTTGCTTTAGCTTCGCCAATAGACATTTTTTTATTGATGTCTTTTATTTCACTGATTATCAGACCAAATTCTTCTTCAAAGGCAGTGAGTCTTGACTGGAGACGTTTAATTTCTTCGCTATTTTCATTAATGCGATCTAAATCAAGTTTCTTTCCATTTTTTTGAACCAAATCATCAAGCCACTTCAAGTCAGTTTCTTGACCGGGGAAGGTATCGATAAAGAGCTTACGTGGTATACGCGCTTTTTCAATGCAAAGGCGCATAATAGCTCGTTCAAAATCGCGGATATGATTTCTTAATTGGCGGAAATGACGGGTAAGTTTGTCAACTTGTCGTGAGGTTAATTTCAATTTCAAGAAAGAATCAGACATGATTTCGAGCAGTTCAATTGTTTTCTTATTGCTTCGTCCATGTTCTTTTAATGCTTTCATTGCATTAGTAAAATTATCGCGTAATTCGTCGAAATAGATTTTTGCCTGCTCAGGATTTGGTCCATCATCAGCTTCTACTATTGCGCCTTCTCCACCACCTTCCTCATCTTCAACTTCTACAACGAGCGTTTCTACTACAAGTTCGTCTTGTTGCGTTTCGTCGAGCATAGAGCCAATACTTGCTGCTGGCGCTTCTTCTTCTGAATCAGCAAAGCCTGAGATGATTTCATTTAAGCGCATTTCTTCAATAGTGACCCGCGCGTAATCGTCTAATACCAATTGTACTGTTTCAGGATAACTTGCCAATGATTTCAGGACTTGATAAATTCCTTCCTCGATTCGTTTGGCTATGCGTATTTCGCCTTCACGGGTCAAGAGTTCAACCGTTCCCATTTCACGCATATACATACGTACAGGATCAGTTGTTCGCCCAGTTTCTTTATCCACTGAAGCAAGCACGGCGGCGGCTTCTTCAACGTCCTCAGGAATCTCTTCCGTATTGCCAAGGAGTGCTAACTCATCATCGCTAGGCGGAAGTTCGAATACTTTAATATTCATGCCTTCTAGCATAGAGATAATGACATCGAAGTGTTCGGTATCCACAATGTTAGGTAACAAATCATTAATTTGGGCATAAGTCAGATAATTTTGCTCTTTACCCAAGCTGATTACTTTTGTGATTTGCGAGCGCTGTTGTTCTTGATCATTCATGGTCATAGGTACTTATAGATGATGAGATTAGGTACAAAAGGTCTTGATTATAAACCTACCCTTGCAAACTTGCCAGTATTCTTTATGTGTTAATTTTAACATCGGTAATTTGATGTCGTCGTTTCATCATTTCTTGCAACGTAAATCGTTCTGAAGCAGTTAATCCTTCATTTCGAGATTTTGCAAGATATTGATTAATTTTATTTTCTAAATTTTGTTTTTGCAAAAATAAAATAATGTCAGTGAATTTTTTTATTAATTCCTCTTCCGGCTCCTGGTGTTCCCAACCCGCTAATTTTGCTAAAGGAGTAAAATAAGGAGAATCTCGCCATGCTTCAATAAGCGTAGCTGTATTTGCCCCTGGTGATTTTGCAACTTGAAACAAGAGTTTTTGTAATATGTCCTGTCCTTGGCCATCGAGTAAATCAATATTGATCTGGTCTTGGCAAGCCTTAAAAATTTCAGGATTTTGGATAAGTAGGGCTAAGGCTAGGCGAATGGGGGAATTAGTAATTTTATTGACAGTCTCTTTTGGATTTTCACTTAAATTATCATTGATAATTTGAATGAGGCGGTAGTTTTCAATATGGGTCATCCGGGTTAACTCATTAAGCAGCAACTGCTTATAAGGGCCTTCTTGCATTTTGAGCAGGTAGGGTTTAGCGGCATTTATTAATTGACTTTTCCCAGCAACACTAAAGGTATCAATCCCAGTGGCAATGGTATCGAGGAAAAATTGATGGAGGGGTTTTGCATTTTTTAAGCGTAATTTAAATTGTTCGCTCCCTTCACTTCTGACCAAACTGTCAGGGTCTTGTCCTTCAGGCAGAAATATAAAACTTGCATCGAGCCCGAAATTTAATTCAGGTAAACAGCTTTCCAGAGCTCGCCATGCTGCTTGTCTTCCTGCTGTATCGCCATCAAAGCAAAAAATCAATTGTTTGGTATGCTTTGACAGTAATTGGATGTGAGACCCGCTTGTTGCAGTTCCCAGAGTGGCTACAGCGTTTGTAATGCCATGCTGAGCTAAGGCAATAACATCCATATATCCTTCAACAATGAGAATAGTAGCAATTGAGCTTTGTTGCTCAAGAATTTGATGTAAACCGTAGAGTTCACGGCTTTTTTGAAAAATGGACGTTTCAGGGGAGTTTAAGTATTTGGGCTTTTGTTCATTATCAAGAACTCGTCCCCCAAAACCGATTATTCGGCCATGCCTATCATGAATGGGGAACATAACCCGATGGCGATACCGATCATAGGTTTTGCCATCTTCTTTTTGAATGAGCATGCCGGTAGCTACCAGCTCATTTTTATTTTTCTTAAATTTAGCTTCCAACGTTTGCCAGCCAGCAGGCGAATAGCCGATTTGGTATAACTTGGCAATTTGGCCACTTAGTCCACGTTCTCGTAGATAATCTATAGCAACCTGCCCGTTGGTTTTTAAACATTGCTGGTAAAATTTGCTGACTTCGCTAAGCAATTGGTAAAAACTTAAGGATGGCTGATTTTTTTCAGACTTGCCTTCTCGAGGAACTTGCATGCCTAATCTTGCGGCTAAGGTTTCAACCGCGTCAATAAAGCCTTGGTTCAAGTAGGCGATGATAAAACTAATCGCATTTCCACTGGCCCCGCAACCAAAGCAGTGATAAAACTGTTTTTTTGCAACCACGTTGAATGAGGGGGTTTTTTCACTGTGGAAAGGGCAGCAGGCTATATAACTTGTTCCGCGCTTTTTTAGAGGAACGTAGCTATCAACTAATTCGACTAAGTCAATGCGACCTAAAAGTTCATCAAGAAAGGGTTGTGGAATCAAGCTAGACATATATTCCTCGTAGCTGAAAATACTGAATTTATGCTATTGCTTTTTCTAGGTAAAAATTAACCTCTCGACCATTAGGTTAAACTCTTTTTCGCCTACTTCCCGCGGCTTGACCGCGGGATCCAGATCTCTGGAGTCCGCGGTCAAGCCGCGGGACATAGATTAGTTTGAGCATTTCAATTAGGAGGTTTATCTACGACTAACTCAGTTTGGCCTTTATCAATGCACTAATCTTGCTCATATCAGCTCTCCCCTGCATTTGGGGTTTTAATAAAGCCATGATTTTACCCATATCCGACATCTTTGATGCACCAACTTCAGCAAAGGCTTTGCTAATAAGGGCTTCAACATCAGTGTCTGATAATGGCTCAGGAAGATAGTGATTGATAATATCTAACTCAAATTGCTCTTGAGCTACCAAATCATCTCGTCCGGCCGCTTGAAATTGAGCAATGGATTCTTTGCGCTGTTTTGTAAGCTTATCAAGGATGACAAGCATGCGCTCTTCATCAACTTCGATTCGCTCGTCAACTTCGATTTGCTTGACAGCAGCAGTAACAAGACGAAGGGCACCCAATTTTTTTTGGTCTCTAGCCCTCATCGCATCTTTCAAATCATTTGATATGCTGTCTTTTATAGACATGATTATTTACTACTACGTCTGTGCTTAAGAGTACGGCGACCAGTTGTGGTATCACGTGAAATTTTCTTAAGATGACGCTTTACAGCGGCGGCTTGTTTGCGCTTGCGCTCAGCAGTAGGTTTTTCATAAAACTCGCGACGACGTAATTCAGTTAAGATTCCTGCTTTTTCACAGGAGCGCTTGAAACGACGTAGTGCGTATTCAGGATTCTCGCCTTCTTTCACACGAACGGTAGGCATTAACAATTTCCTCAGGTTTAATTGAACATTAATAGGTTGGCAATTCTAGTGACAGTTTCAGCAATCGTCAAGTTTATTTGCGGGTCAAGTTAATTTATTTATCCTTTTTAAGGGTATAATTGCCGACTTTATAAATAAGAGTGTGGTCAAAATAATGCGTGTTTTGGGAGTTGAATCCTCTTGCGATGAAACCGGGATTGCAATTTATGATTCTGAAAAGGGCATAATAGCTCATGCCCTTCACTCGCAGGTGGCACTACATCAATGCTATGGCGGAGTAGTTCCTGAGCTTGCATCAAGGGATCATGTTAAATATCTCGTTTCTTTAGTTGATGCCGCTTTGCAAGAAGCCGGGCTAAATAAAAAGGAGATTGATGCCATTGCTTATAC
>JACCWL010000099.1 GCA_013697645.1 Tatlockia sp.
AATGTCGGGCCAGGGGCGCCGACCTACGTGTTCTGATTCACGGGCAGGTGGAAATTACCTCATCCTGAATGTCACACCGTTACTTGGCTTTGCCTTTGTTTCGCGCTAGGATTGTATTCTTTTGTACAGGGTATAAAAAATGCAGCAGCAAATAGATCTTGAAACAACTCAACAAGTGCAACAACAGTTATTTGAACTAAGTACCTATCTAAATACACGCATTCTTGGCCAACAGGATTTGGTCTCGCGTCTGATGATAGCGCTCGTTGCAGATGGACACTTATTGGTTGAAGGCGCACCTGGACTTGCGAAAACACGTGCGGTTAAGGAATTATCTTCTGTGGTAGAAGGGGATTTTCATCGGATTCAATTTACACCAGATCTTCTACCCGGTGATTTAACGGGCACAGACATCTTTCATCCCGAAACCTCCACCTTTGTTTTTCAGCCTGGCCCTATTTTTCATCATTTAATTCTTGCTGATGAAATCAATCGTGCACCGGCTAAAGTACAATCAGCACTTCTTGAAGCGATGGCCGAGCGCCAGGTAACTATTGGCGGTAAAACCTATCCCTTACCTGAATTGTTCTTGGTAATGGCAACCCAAAATCCAATTGAACAGGAAGGGACCTATCCTTTGCCAGAAGCACAACTTGACCGCTTTTTGATGTATGTAAAGATTGGCTATCCTGATGTCAAAGTTGAATATGACATTTTGACTTTAGCAAGAGAGGAAGCTAGCGGAAAAGTAAATAGCAATTTGGCAGCGATTAAGCCTTTAAGCCAAGTGACTTTGTTTGAAGCAAGAAGACAGGTTTTGCAAGTGCATACTAGTGAAGCGCTGGAAAATTATTTAGTGCAATTGGTTGTTGCGACCCGCAATCCAATTGTTTATAGCGATGAACTAGCACGTTGGTTACGTTATGGCGCGAGCCCGAGAGCAACGATTGCTCTTGATCGCTGCTCTAAAGCGCATGCTTGGTTAAATGGTCGTGATTATGTAACCCCTGAAGATATCCATGTCATTGCCCACGATGTCCTTCGCCACCGTATTTTGCTGAGTTTTGAAGCAGAAGCCGAAGGCATAAGTTCTGATGATTTTATTGATTCGTTATTACGCTTGGTAGCAGTTCCCTAAGGTGTATTATGGTTGATGGTGTAAGTGTAGAGCTTAATGAATTAATCGCACTCAAGCGCTTTGTCCGCCGAGTGAAATATAAGCCAGAATATAGTGCTGTTCAGGCTGGTAATCACCTATCTAAATTACGTGGACGAGGCATGGACTTTGCTGAGGTTCGTAATTATCAAGCAGGTGATGAAATTCGTCATATGGAATGGCGAGTGACTGCACGGACTGGTCGTCCTCATGTCAAAATTTACCAGGAGGAGCGCGAGCGTCCAGTTGTGATTCTTAGTGATTTCAATCCTTCCATGTATTTCGGCACTCGTATAGCCTTTAAATCAGTGGTTGCTGCACGCTTAGCAGCACTAATTACCTGGACTGTGGTAAGTCAAGGTGATCGGGTAGGAGGCTTGTTCTTTTCAGCAGAAGAACATCATGAATTTACGCCACGAAGCCGAGAAACTGGTGCCTTGCCGCTTCTGTCCTCACTGAGTCAATATACGAATGTCACAACGAATAAAAATCAAAAAACCAAACCCTTGAGTGAAATTCTAATCCGACTACGTCGAGTCACACGTCCAGGCTCAATTGTAGTGTTGATTAGTGATTTTTATAATCTCGATGCTGATTGCGAAAAGCATTTAAGTCGTTTGCACTTACATAACGATGTCTTAGCTTATCACATCTGTGATCCTCTGGAACTCGCACCGCCAAAGCCTGCGCATTATGCAATGACTAACGGTGAGCATGAAATTTTACTTGATACAACAAGCAAAGGCGTGGCGAGGGCCTATCAAAGTTATTGTGAACAACGAGTCGCCAATTTAGAAGCTCAATTTAAGCGTTTAAAAACCCAGTATGTGCAAGTGACAGCGCAGGAAGATTTATCCCGTTTGGTACGCCAGACTTTTCCTAGGAGGTCGCGTGTCTGAACCGCAAGAGCTGGCAAAATTGCGTGATATTCATCTTCCAGAGCCTATTAGCTGGTGGCCAATAGCGCCTGGTTGGTATCTGTTGTTCTTAATCGCTATAGCATTAAGCGCATTGCTTTTTTATTTGGTTCGTCGCTCTTATGTGAACGGCCGAGCAAAACGTGAAGCTTTAGAGTTACTGCAACATTTTGAACAAGAATATAAACAGGGTGCAAATAGCCAATTAAGCAGCATGAATGTATCTGAATTACTAAGGCGAGTTGCGCTAGTTTATTTTCCACGCGAAGAAGTGGCAAGCTTAAAGGGAGAGTCATGGCTTGCCTTTTTAACCAAGACTTCCAAGGGAATTGATTTTAAAGCATTGGGTGACTATCTGCTCGCTTTGCCCTATCAACCGGCAAAAGAAATTGACTTACAACCGCTTTTTTCCAATGCGAAACAATGGATAAAACAACGGGGGAAGCCATGTTCGAATTAGCCACTCCTTGGATATTAGCCTGTTTGCCCCTGCCTTTTTTAATCTGGTTTTTTATGCCCCTGGCAAAATTGCAATTGCCCTCGGCTTTGAAAGTTCCTTTCTATAATGCCATGATCGACATTGTTGATAAGAAAAAACCTGCCTTAGCAGGTCAGGCACAGATAGGACTCCTGTTTTTTGTATGGTGCCTATTAGTATTGGCTGCTGCAGGCCCAAGATGGGTCGGTGAGCCTCGCCCTTTGGCACGCGAAGGGCGAAATATTATGATGGCGCTGGATTTATCGGGCTCAATGGAACTCAAAGACATGTTAGTGAATGGCCAACCAGTAAGCCGTCTCTCAGTAGTAAAAACTGCTGCTGAACATTTCGTTAAATCTCGCGCAGGTGATCGTCTTGGCCTGATACTTTTCGGAACCCGAGCTTATTTGCAAACGCCGCTCACCTATGATCGGCAAAGCGTGTTGATGCGCTTGGAAGACTCAACGGTTGGATTAGCCGGTCAAACTACGTCTATTGGCGATGCGATTGGTTTGGCAGTAAAGCGTTTACAAGAAGTTCCAGCCAAGGGACGAATGATTATTTTACTGACTGATGGAGCGAATAATTCCGGTATTTTGCCGCCTTTAAAAGCAGCAGAATTAGCTAGTTTGGATAAAATAAGAATTTATACTATTGGTTTGGGAGCTGATTCCGATCCGCATTCCTTGAGTGCCTTTTTCAACTCAGGTCCTTCAGCGGATTTGGATGAAGAGACTTTAAAAGAAGTTGCCAATCTCACCGGAGGTCGTTATTTCCGCGCCACAGATACCAAATCACTACAAGCTATTTATGAAATGATTAATCAATTGGAAACGGTTAGCCAAGATGAAGCAACTATACGGCCGCAACATGATTACTACGCCTGGCCTTTAGCAACAGCCCTTTTATTACTGCTCTATTGGCTCAGTAGAAAGGCGGGTTTATTGGCTGTTTTTTCGCGTTCAGAGGTAGTCAAAGCATGACGGATTTTCATTTTATTCGCCCCTGGTGGCTTTTTTCGATTTTACCCGTCCTGTGGTTATTTTGGTCTTTATGGCGACAGAGTCCACGTTTAGAAGCATGGGCTGCTGTTTGCGATGGCCATTTGCTCGAGCATTTAATGCAAGAAAAAGGACAGGGACGACGCCATTTCGCCTTAATTTGCTTATTACTTAGTCTTTTATCGATGTGCATTGCCTTGACAGGGCCAACTTGGTCCCGATTACCGGTTCCTACTTATAAGCAAATACAGCCAAAGGTCATCGTTTTAGATTTGTCTGACGCTATGCTCGCTAATGATTTAAAACCTGATCGCCTAACTCGCGCTAAATTTAAATTGCATGATCTTTTCAAGCGTCGAATAGGGCAATTTGGCCTAATAGCCTATACCGGTGAGCCCTTTGTTGTTGCACCACTGACTGACGATGCACAAACAATCGATGCGCTCTTATCCTCATTGAGCCCAGAAATCATGCCAGTAGAAGGCCAGCAACTGGAAACAGCTCTAAAAGAAGCCGCCCAGTTAATAGCAAATGCGGGATTTAAACAGGGGCAAATTTTGGTTTTGACCGGAGAAACTCCCACTTTAGCGGCAATCGCTACAGCCAAATCTCTTGCAGAGAAAAAGGTTTATACGTCCATCATGCCAGTGCTCGCTAATAAAACTGTGAATTCTTTGTTTCAGGATCTTGCGACAGCCGGTCAGGGAGAATTAATCCCTTTTTCCGATACCTCAGCTGATTTGGATCAATGGCTAAACAGTTCAAATAATAAAGAATCATTTAGTCTTAGTGAGGATAATGATATACCGCTATGGCGCGATCAGGGACGCTGGTTTTTAATCCCAGCTCTTCTCTTATTATTGCCGGTTTTCAGGCGCGGGTGGTTGCAGAGGATTACCACATGAGAGCTCTTTGGTTTTTATTATCCTTAGTTTTTGTTATAAAAGGTTACGCTTTTTCTTGGACCGATCTTTGGTCGACTAAAAACCAACAAGCCCAAGTATTAATGCAAAAAGGCAAATACAAAGAAGCCGAGTTTACTTTCCAACACCCTCAATGGCGTGCTGCTGCAACTTATCGTGCTGGTGATTATAAGAAGGCAGCAAGACGATTCCAGGCATTGCAAAATGAAAGGGGTTTCTATAATCAAGGAAACGCCTTAGCGCGAATGGGCAAGTATGATCAGGCAATAAAAGCCTATGATGCAGCCCTAGCAATTAATTCCAAAAACCAAGATGCTTTATATAATCGCAAACTCTTGCAAGATTTATTGAAAAAAAATCAAAATCAGCAAGATAAAGAGCAACAAAATAAAAATTCGCAAGAACAAAACCAGCAAGATAAAAATCAACAAAATAAAGATCAACAAGGCCAAAACCAGCAAGATAATAATCAACAAAACAAAGATCAGCAAGGCCAAAACCAGCAAGATAAGAATCAACCATCTAAGGATCAGCCATCTAAGGATCAGCCATCTAAGGATCAGCCAGACCCGCCCAAACAGGATAAAATGGCGAAAGAAGGAGCAAAAGCAGTTGATAAATCGCAAACTCCTGAGGAAGTGGAAAAACAGCTAGCAAAAGAACAATGGTTACGTTTAATCCCCGATGATCCCGCCGGTCTAATGCGAGAAAAATTTTTGCGGGATCATTTGCGAAGAGAAGAAGGATGGTATCAATGAAGCTAAAAAAGACCCTCTTAGGGATATTTTTATTTTGCTGTTATAGCTTTGTCTGTGCATCACTGTCTGTGCATTTAGACAGAGACAAGGTTGAATTAGGCCAAACGTTTAGCTTGATCCTTAAAATTGAAGGAATGCAAATTAATGCGATGCCTGATTTTATGCCCCTAGAAAATAATTTCTCGATTGAAGGGACTCAAAGCTCCGTCAATTACTCGGTGATTAACGGCAAGATAAGTTCCATTAGTGAGTGGACGCTGTTATTGACGCCAAAACGAAGCGGCGTTTTAGCTATCCCTTCTTTGCAGGTCGGCAATGAAAAATCTGATCCTACAACCATAGAAGTTAGTGAAGAAGGATCAACCACTCCTGCAACAACACAACCAGTCTCAGAGCCTAAGTCTATTAATGATCTGCAAAAGCCAAGTGGTATGCCCAAACAAGAGCAGCAAGATGTGATGCTTTTGACTGAAATTTCTGTTCAAAATCCTTTAGTGAATCAACAAATAATTTACACAGTGAGATTGTATAACGCGAGCAGGTTACTGGATGCCAGTTACCAGCCCCCTCAAGTAGAAGATGCTCTTTTTGTCCCAATGGGCAATGGCCGCCGATATCAGGTTAATGAAAATGGCCGTCTTTATTCGGTAGAGGAACAACAGTTTGCAGTTTTTCCGCAAAAAACAGGATATCTAAAAATTAACCCCCCTTCCTTTGATGCCTTACTTTATGATGTAAGACCCAGACGAATCTCTGTTAAGGCCAAACCAACAACACTCAATATCAGACCCATCCCGCCGGAATTCAAAGGAAAAAATTGGCTGCCAGCGAAGCAAGTTACCCTGAGTGAGGGCTACGATAAAGGAGCTACCAGCTTAGCGCAAGGCTCTACTTTGGTGCGAACTATTGTGGTGCAAGCGGTGGCCTTACCCGCGCAGTTACTGCCAGCTCTTGATTTAGGTAGTTCTGATCAATTCAGTACTTATCCAGAAAAACCTGTTGAATCTAATCAATTCCAACAACAAGATTTAATTGGTAGGTCAACTATTAAAATTACTTATTTACTGAATAAAGCCGGTAAAGTTACTATTCCATCTTTGACCTTGCCTTGGTTTAATACGATAACAGGCAAAGAAGAACAAAGTTCTTTACCTGAATTGACAATCGATGTCACAGCTTCTGCTGCAAGCAAGCTTAACAAACCAGAACCAGCGGCTGTTATAACGCCAACTCAAGCACCGAAAGTTGCGAATCCAAAAGGGAAGGCTCCATTAATCCCAGTGACTGCGCCAAATAATTTTGCATGGTGGCTTGCCTTTGGTTTCGCCCTAGGCTGGGCGCTTACGCTTATTGCTTGGGGTTGGCAGCGAAAAAAAAACGGTTCAGCAAGTCCAACTAAAGCCCAAATTTTAAAAGAATTGCAGCAAGCATGTGCCGCTAATAAACCTGAAGTAGCTAGATCTGCCTTGATTCAATGGGGGCGTTTGCAATGGCCGAAAGCCACTCTATTGAATTTATTTGATTTAGAGAACCTAGTCGATGAACCCAATCTCAAACAGCAAATCAATCGTCTAGCTCAGTTTTTATATCAGAGTGCAAAACCAGAAATGGCCTGGAAAGGTGATGATCTATGGCAAGCCATTTCGAATTATAAACCTACTACTGGTAAAGTGGCTTCGGAAAATCCCTTGCCTCCTATAAATAGGATCTAATGTGCAGCTAAATGAATATTGCCGACTCGATGCGCATGAACTAGCGAAACTTATCAAGGAAAAGCAACTAAGTCCTGACGAAGCATTGAACTGTGCTCTTGAACGAATGCAGCAAGTAAATTCCTTAATCAATGCTGTTGTTAGAGATTGCTCAGACTGGGCTCGCGCAAAGCTTAAATTAATGAGTGGGAAAGAGCCCTTTTATGGGGTTCCTGTGTTAATTAAGGATCTAGGTTTTACCTTAGCTGGCGTGCCTCACACGGCAGGCTCACGCTTTTTTTCAGGCCCAATACCCCCCTTATCGAGTGATTTTATTAACCGCTTGCTGGCTTTAGGTATGCTGCCCTTTGCTCAAACTAATGTGCCTGAATTAGGTTTATCTTTTGTAACCGAATCACAATTATATGGGCCTTGCCGAAATCCCTATGACTTAAAGCGAACTGCAGGCGGTTCTTCTGGCGGCTCTGCAGCCGCTGTGGCTGCAGGAATAGCACCTATAGCCACGGCAAGTGACGGTGGCGGTTCAATTCGGATTCCGGCTGCTTGTTGCGGCCTTTTTGGATTCAAACCAACACCAGGCTTGATTCCTACAGGACCCTACGTTGGAGAATCCTGGTCTGGCTTGGCAACCAGCTATGTTCTGACCCGTAGCGTGCGGGATTCTGCTTTGTTATTTGATCCCTTAACTACCTCAAGTCTAAAAATTTCAGAAACAAGCTTTGCTACCAAACAAAGGCCGTTAACGATAGCAATAATTGACGGTGCTTTTCCTGCGGTCAAGGTTGAAAAACCCTGTTTGGCTGCTCTGGAACATGCAGAAAAAGTATTGAAACATTTAGGTCATAAGATTATTCGACCGGAGTTTTCATTAGATTTAGAAGCGATTGGTAAGGCTGCTATTACTCTAATCGCTGCCAATACGAGGGCAGAAATTGTAAATCAGCAAACTCTGCTGGGTCGCGAGGTGCAAAAGGATTTTCTAGAACCTATCAGTTGGCAATTCATGGAGCTTGGCAAACCCATGCTTGCCTCCGACTTGATAATTGCTAAGAACAACTTGTATCAACTGATGCGCCCCTTACATGAACTACTCACGAAGGTGGACTTAATTTTGACGCCAGCCCTTGCACAATTACCCTTACCCATAGGCTCTTTGCCGACCAACCTAGATTTAGCGCAATATAATCAAAAAAACATCGAGTTTTCCCCCTTTACCTCGCTATTTAATCAAGCAGGTTTGCCAGCCATGACTATGCCTGTCATGTGGCATGGCCATTTACCTATTTCGGTACAATTTGCTGCGGCTAAAAATGAAGATAAATTGCTGCTTAAATTGGCTCTTCATTTGCAAAAGGAATTTGATGATTTTAGTCAACCCATTATGGATTTACGAAAATAGGTCTTCTAACAGACTGTTCTTAAAACGCTTAAAAAAGTAAATGCAATGCCGCCTGCGCGGGAACGACAACATCAGCATATTGAATAACTCCTGTCCTGTTTAATGAAGCAGCTCTAGGCTGTCAATGATTCTCGCAATTGAAAACCCTCTAGTATATAATCGCAACCACTTGTAGTTTATGCATTTCTAGTTGAACTCTTATTCACCGTGTAAATCCCTCTTGAGTAGTTCAAAGTAGCGAATTTATCGCGCAGTCGTTCAATATGGGAAAAGTGTCTCCAGGTGTATTTTTAATTTAATTTGGAAGTAGATAATGTCTGGTACTAAAGAAACAGGTCACGTTAAGTGGTTCAATGATGATAAAGGTTATGGCTTCATCAGCCGAGATAATGGTCAAGATGACGTATTCGTTCATTTTCGTTCGATAAACAGCACTGATGATCGTAAGTCCTTGAACGAAGGTCAACGAGTTGAGTTTATGGTTACTAATGGTCCTAAAGGTTTACAAGCAGAGGACGTTATTTCTGTATGATTCTTGCTGTTTCCCCTTTTACTCCCTTCTGTCAGTCCATTGGCTAACAGAAGGGAATGCTCTTTTTTATATCAGCGCTGAAATACTTTAAAAACAATAAAAAGCTAGTTCGCCAGGAGTTTTAATTGCTAAACTAGCTAACTTCCTCTAATGTAGAAACATTGAATTCAATGGAAAGTGGATTATGCTGAGGCGGTACTTCTTCCTGATTTTTATCTCATTATTAGTGCTATCTGGCTGTGCTCGTCATCACGCTACTTCTTCTTCAATACCACCTATTGCGCAGTTCAAAGTAGAAACTAGGTCAATGCCTGCTTTCAGCCGAGTTAATGTGCAGGGCGCTGTCAACGTGAGCTTGCATACAGGCTATAAGCATTCTTCTGTAATTTTACGCGGTGATTCTCGTGATTTACTGCAAACAATTACAGAAATAAAAAACGGTATTTTGTTTGTGCGGGTAAACAAAGGTGCGCCAAAATATGGCTCAATTGGGATTGATATTCGTGGTCAGTTTCTTAACTCCTTCACCTATACCGGTGTTGGCACTATCGTTGGCAATAATTTACACTCCAGCCTGCTTGATCTAAGCATCGATAATCCCGAACAAACAACCCTTGGCGGCTCTATCGTTTTGCGAAAACTTGAAGCGAAGGGTGGAGGATCGGTGGTTGTAAAGGGTGTTTATAGCCGATATTTACAACTTGAAATGACCCAACATACCCAAGTCTTATTGGCGGGGGTTATCAACGCCAACAAATTAGACTTAAAAGGTGATGGCTCGCTTACAATGTTCTGGGTCAAATCGCCCATGTTAACAATTTGCGCGAGGGGGAAAAGCAGCATCCAGTTAGCAGGCGTGGCCGATAAACTCGATCTTGAATTGTGGGGATCTGCGCGTTTTAAAGGACGCTTTCTGCGGGTAAAAAACCTCTTTGTAAAAACACATGATAGGGCCATTGCTGAAGTAACTGCAATAAAACACCAACATGCCTTAGCCACAGATGCTAGCGATATTTACTTTTATAAAATCCCTGAAACAAAGGCTGATTTTATGGCTTTTCAAGGATCTGTACTTGATATGCGCGACTTAAGTCTACCGTATGTAGAAGAATACGACCGATACAACAAAGAGGTCCCGTAGTTTAGTACGTAGCCTGGTTAGCGCGATAGCGATAACCGGGTTATCAAAATGAAGTCCTGGTATTACCACCGCCAATTACCCGGATTCCGAGAGCCACCTACCCGCATGCAATGCTCAAGTTCTAGCAAGAGCCAGCCCATTTTGCTCAATCGTCCTACCAATAATCTCAATATCACCATCCAAAGGGAGAACATGGGCTGAATTAGCAAGCCAGTGGATATTGATATTTGCAAGACCTGCAAATCGTTCTGCTACTCGTTTAGACGCAACCACTTTATCATAGCAACCCAAAAAGACATCCGTCGGGCAGGTGGGAGGGCTAAATTGAAACTCTTGGATTAAAGTGAGCACTTCAATAATGCTGGTCAGCGGAATTTGGCGGTAGGCAATTTCATAATTTTCTGTAGTGTATAAATTCCCAGCTGCTGCACGTATTTTCCTGAAACCAAGCCAACTTAAGGCTTTTGCAAGCTTAATCGAATTATTTATGGATAAGAGAAGATCTAAGGCTGGGGCTAACAAGTACAGGTGAGCTAGCTTATAGCGTTTGCTGAGATGAGCGGCTAAGAGGCCACCTAAAGAAAGCCCCATGACTTCGACTTGTTCAAATCGATTTGCTAAACCTTCATAGGTTTGTTCAACCTGGGTAATCCAGTCCCCTGCCTTTGCCTGAGCAAAAGCATCAATATTTTCGCCATGTCCCGCTAAAACAGGACAAAATATAGCGTCATATTGTTTTACAAGAAGAGGTTCTAATAAGCGGTAGACAGCAGGGGTTGATGAAAAACCGTGAATCAAATATAAAGCACGCCCTGCCTTATCACAGGTCTTCTCAATAGGCGCAATCCAGGAATAATCTTGCTTAGATAAAACAGAGAGTTGAATGCCACCGCGCATACACCGAAAAGCATCAATATTCATCAAATAATCCTTTTGATTAAAAATTTTGCAAAAAAACCGTAAATAAGGTTTAAAAAAAAGTCTTAACTACCATAATTTGCTATGATTGAGATTACAACGAACCTGGCTGTAAATGCCACAAATTTAAGATGTAGGAGAACATTTATGGCTGACGATCCCTCAAAAAAGCCTGAACCAGTCCCAGAACCTAAAAATGAAACTGATTGGCAAGATCTAGCCTCTAAAGCCTATGAAAAAGCTAAATCGGTAGGGTCTGCGATTTGGGAAAAAGGGAAAGATCCCCTAATTGATACGCCAAAGTCAGATTTGGCCAAAGATGATCAACAGGAAGGGGATGAGAAAGATGCCTTAAGAAAACTTGGGCAAATGGGACTTGAGGCCAACAAGATAGGTTGGGAAGTACAGAAAAATCTCTACAATATGATCAAGCAGTCATTTAACTCAAGTTCAAAGGAAAAACCTGACGAGCAAAAATCTCAATCGAAAGATGATGATGACGATGATGAGCAGAAGAAAAAAGACCAAATCAAACAAGCATCAGATAACGCAGATATGAAACCAGATTCCAGCGGCGATACCCCAACTCAGACTTCAGGTACTGCAACACCACCGACGAGTGGTGGCGCTACATCGACAGATGGCGGTATGCCAGCAAGCGGTAGTGCTGATCTGACAGGCGGTGCCACCGCACCTTCAACAAGTGCTGATGCTACGCAAGAAACTAGTGCTACCTCACCCACTCCACAGTTTGGTGATATGACAGTGGGCTCTGAGGATCCTACTGAACAATCCATGGATAGTGCAGCTAATGATGAGCCCTTTGAACAGGTCGCAAGTCAGCAAAATTCCCAAGCTTTAGATACAGAAGGGTTAAAAGAATATGCTATGGAAAACCCTGAAGTCTTAGTGATGTAATTTAACTAATGAAGAAATCTCAAGTCGGAAGATTTGCAAGGGATTTTTTTTAGTTGAAGTTGTAGCCTGGTTAGCGCGCCAGCGATAACCGGGTTATAAACAACGAAAACACCATCAAAGCAAATTTCAAGGCAAATCGATGTCATCCAGATACTCGGTAGCTAACAACAATCAATCAAACCATCTAGAAGACCGAAATATTATTATTACCCAAGAACTCAGATCTGCACACGTAGGTCGGCGCCCCTGGCCCGACATTTCTTCCCCGTTATGCCAATGTTGGGCCAAGGCGCCGACTTACACATTCGAGCAATACCGTGTGATGGGGCTGGCCAAAGCACTGCAAAACTAAATATAAGCAATTTGCCATGTAATTAATCATCTAACTTTTTGATTGTGCAAAGAAGTTTTTTTTGATACTCTGCTGACTTTTATACTAGGGGTATTCAATGAGTAAAATTAGAATTTTGTTTCAGCCAAACAATTCAGACCACTTTGAAGAAATGAAAGAGATCGTTGAATTGATCAAATCAGTCGAACATCAATCTGACTATGAGTACGAAATCACTGCAATTAACTATTCGTTTGATAGAACGAATAAGGAGAGAGCCTCCTATTCTCATCAAGTAGTGACTATTGGAACCATACATTATCTCTTTGATGATTCCCCTACAAATTCAAATTTATCTGATCATAAAATTTTAAATAGTTTTGCTAAGGGATTTAAAACAACTCTCGTTAATACCCTAGAACACAGCGAATTCAAAGCTTATGTATCAGAAGAAAATTTAAATTCATCATTTTTAACCTTAGCTCGCGATATGGTAGAAGGTAATGAAAATGAGAAAATACGTGATTGGGAAACCCTGGAATCGATTACTCAATATAAAAATAATAATAATTCAACAAAAACCTTTTTCCCAAAAGAGAATGATTACACTGTCAAATCTAGTGCAAATCCCTCCAAATTCCATTACAAGCCTTTTGCGCTTTTATGTGGGGGAGTTGTTACCGGTTTGTTCAATTCCTCTGTTTTTTTTGGAACCAGTTAGTGCAATTCTTTTAGCTGTTACCGCAGTTTTGCTTATCCTTGGTGCAGCCTATCTCTATAAACAAGACAAGCAAGAGGAATTGGCGATCAGTCCTGCCTTTAATTAATACTGTCAAGTTGAGCTAAGTCAAAAGGGGAATTGGGGTCAGGTCTTTCCTTTTGCCTCTCAAAAGGAAAGACCTGACCCCATTTGCAT
>JACCWL010000112.1 GCA_013697645.1 Tatlockia sp.
TGTAGAATTTTTGAGGTAAATATTATCGGGCATATGACCGGTGACCGAATTATCAATGTAACTCATTGATAATTCGGTTGTTTAATGCAGCAGTTTGCTGCGTCACTGGCAGGAAATTGCCAGTGACACAGCGGGCGATGCCCGGGAACAGCACCTCTTTCCAGAGGTAAAATGGAGGTTATTTTTTGCCGCAAAAATAACCTCATGCTCGTTCATTCCACCGGAATTCTCATAATGTACCTCTTTCTCTTCTTTCTATAAGAAGAGAAAGGGTTTCTTTTGCCCACATATCCACACTAGAGCTTCGCTTAGGCTGGAAGTTAGCTGCGCTTCGTGATGGATATGTGGACAAAAGAAAATGAAGTTGTATTTAGGGCAATTTGCCCAAATAAAACCACTAGATTAGAAGCGGATAATAATTGCTTCTTTTTATGGTCGTAATTATTATGCTGAAACCAAGCTTGCGCGTCAGCGATTTTAGCCGAACAGAAAATTACAGCCATAATGTCCGAGAATTTAATAGACATAGAAAATCTTGATCGGGCCTCAAGGCTGGTACAGCTATGTTGCCAATGACCGATTAATGCAAGAAAAAGAATGGCTTGATAATGAAATCTACGTAAATTAGGGGCTAGCGACAACCTCTTGCAAATTGAAATAACAGCAAGGACTCGATACTCTCCTCGGGCTGAACGACCACTTATATTGGTAAATGTATAAATCACCATAAGCCAACTAATCAACGTTAGGAAATACAATGAAAAAACACTTTTTCTTTCAAGACAAATTTCAAGATACGAAGGAAGGTTGGTTTTTACCTGATGAGGAAGGAGAAAAAAATCTATATCACAACTATATTTATGCTACCCAAGGTGGAATAGTTCGTTTAACCCCGGAAATGCCAAAGAATTTTGTCGGTATTTGTACCGGTTGGTTGCAAATTTGTTTAGGGTTATTAATTATTGGTGAAGAGGGTAAAGCCTCCATCGTTCATGTGACCCCACGATGTAATATGCAAACCATTGCGGAAGAAATAAAGTGGTTTGAGAAAATAAGTAGTACAGTTATTGCCTACAACCCTATAGGGTATAATGAAGAGCAAGTGCATAATTTTATTGCAACATTAAACGTATTATTGTTAGCCCCTATAGCCCCCTCTTTTAAGTCAACCAAGTATGGTTCAATTGCCTATAACCGTGATTCACAGGCGGTCTTATTCCCTAAATGCTCGAGCGTTGGTTCAAGTCAGTGGCCACTTTTAAGAGAAAATGCAGGGCTAATTAATGATTTATTCTCACAATCACCAGAATTAAGACGAGAATTCGATGGGCGTGATTTTCAAGCGATTCCGCAGCTGGTGCTAGATGCAGAGAAAATTTATAAAGATAACGCGGAGCTTCTAGCCAATGATACCCCACAAAATCGGGCTACTTTTAAAAATAAATTATTTTTTACCATTCTCAAAAATGAAGATATCCTTTTCTTTAAGAATTTAAGACCCTTATTGGAGAAAAATCTTGAGCAACTTGACAAAATTTTAACGAATTGCACTCAAGCATTTTTTGACTATATACGAGGCAAGAATGAGCAACAAAAAGATTATGTCGAACTTTGTTTTGGTAAAAATTTCGATTTAGCTCAAATAATTGACGATCTCAATCAGGAACATGTTATTGCCAATACCCTCTAGGGCCTAGGATAGTCCTAAGCTTCATGACGGGGTTGCAAAAATAAGTTCAGAATAATGGTTATTTTTAATGAGCAAGCTAATGCGGGGGTAAGACGGCTACACGTTTATATAGGGTTTTTGAAATTAAAAGTCGTCTATACCCCCTGTCGAGCAAGGCCATTAGTTTTTTTATTTTAAACCTTATTAATCTATTTAATGACCTAATTAGTGGTTATTAATTTTGTGTAATACGAACAAACATAAAGCTAAAGTAAGGTGACAGTCGTTAGATTTAATCTTGTACTTTCGAATCTCACAGGGGTCGAACGGAAGAACCCCCAAAAGTAGTCCTTCTGGTATAATCGAAGGCAATAAAATACCAAATCGTTAAAAAATCTGATGAATAAGCAATATATTTAATCATCATTTCATTCACAAAACAAAATTATAAGTGATTGATAAAGTATTTTTTTTGAAACAACCACTTGTGGGGTTATTCCAACGGACGCCCTAGAGCTTCATTTGAGGTGTTAAGTATTACGCTTCGTATGGCTAGTGGGCAAATGCAATTGATTTTGCATGATGGCCTATTAAAAAAGTGGGAGAGAAAGCAGTAATCTGATATGATTAGCCACCTAATTATTTGACCAAATATAAGTCAATTACCAGGGTCTAGGCTAACCATGAATACAGTAATCCCTCTTACTAAATTAAACGAGAAAATACATAGTATTCGTGGGATGCAAGTCATGCTTGATAGCGAACTGGCATCAATATATGGTGTAGAAACAAAAGTCTTTAATCAGGCCGTTAAAAGAAATATTGAGCGATTTCCTGAAGAATTTAGATTTCAATTAACAGAGCTAGAGTATCAAAACTTGAGGTCACAAACTGTGACCTCAAGTAACATGCATGGTGGAAGAAGACACTTACCGTATGTTTTTGCAGAGCAGGGTGTTGCAATGCTCTCAGCCGTATTAAAAAGTAAAACAGCTATTGAAGTCAGTATACAAATTATCAATGCATTTGTACAAATGAGGAAGCTCCTCGCATCACAAGGAGGATTATTCCAAAGATTAGAATATATAGAACGAAAGCAAAATTCTTTTGAGTTGCAGTCAGAGAAAAAATTTGAAGAAATATTCGCTGCATTGGAGAACAAGGAAATACATCCATCTCAGGGTATATTTTATGATGGCCAAGTGTTTGATGCATATCTTTTTATTTCCAAACTTATAAGAAAGGCAAAAGACTCAATAGTTCTTCTTGATAACTATATTGATGAAACTGTTCTTGACCATTTATCCAAGTCAAACCCACAGGTAAAAATATTTATTCTAACTAAAAATAATTCCAGCCAATTAAAATTAGATATAAAAAAATACAATCAGCAATATCTAAAAATCGAACTTATCAAATTTGATCTTGCCCATGATCGGTTTTTGATAATTGATGAAAATGAGATTTACCATATTGGGGCTTCTTTAAAAGACTTAGGGAAAAAATGGTTTGCATTTTCAAAAATAGAAGCTAATAGTATTGGTTTTATGAACCATGTAAAAAAAATACTTACGAGAAATTCATTTAATTAAACTAAGGGTTTTGTATGAAAATATATTGCAAATTAGCACAAAAGCAATTAAAGGGAATGGAAATGGTAAGGAATTTAAAGTGAAGAACATAAAATCAATACTACTCGCAACCACATTTTTATTGCCTCTACCCCTTCATTCGAATTCTTTAACAGATAATTTCGAATTAGCAAAAAAATGTCATCAACTGTCAAAAGAATTGCACTCTTTAGAAAAAATTGAAACATTCGAATTTTGCAAAGACCAAATACACAGCGCCTCTGTTTATTCAGAAATGGCGGGGAAAGATTTAATAAGGAAAGAAACCTACACCGCTAAAATTGAGATTAAATTAGCTATTAGCGCATTAGACTATTCTACGCTTGAAGACTGTGTCCAGGCGACAAATATTCGTGTTGCGAAAAATGAATTACAAAAAATCCAAGACGCCTTGTTTTAAAAGTGAACTCATTGCAGCCCAGACAACCTGGGCTGCAGTTAAAATTACTGATGCCAATTCCACCAGAAATCTTTGAGCCATTTGAGCTAAATGCTATCACATCGTCTAATTCACGATTTAATATCAATCATCATAAAGTTCAGACTCAAGATAAAGCGGCATTTCACGAGGCGGTCTCATGAAAGGCTCATCATGACTAAATCTGGGTTTACCACGATGCTCAAAGGCGGTTACACCGCAGCGAGGGTATTTAGAGCACACCCACCAAACCGCTTGATTTTCCTGCTCCCTTAGCATGACTGAATTGCAATCAGTACATAGCAGTTGATTTCTTGCATCGTTCATTTATTTTTTTCTCCAGTTATAAGTGATTTGAATTTTTGGTTTTTCTCTAACAAGATAAGCGCTTAAGCAAACCACCAGGTGTATCCCTAAGAGTAAAATCAATGAGAAATAAAAGAGATCCATCCCACAAAAGGAGGTAAACCCTTTGGTTATACTGGGCATCACGTTAGGAAACGTTAAAAAAAGGGTTAGAATTACAGCAAATCCTTGGGTGTAATACCGATGATTTTTGTTGAGTAATAAGGCAAAAACAGAAAATAAAAGAGCGATACCTAAACCAAACAGTCCAGAAAAAATCACAAAAATAGGCCACCAGCCTCTTGCATCGACATTATTACCTTGAAAGAGCAAGGAGGCGCAAACCGCAAAAATAAAGACATAATTAATAATAAAGAGATCGCGTTGAAAATTATCGTTTCTTGATTCTGGTTTCTTTAATGGGCCCGTTATTTGTTCTGACCAAACGAGAAACAAGCCAATAAGAGGAAGGGTTAAGCCTAACCCTTCTTTCCAATTAGAAAACGGTGAGCCATACTCCATTATCAAAACGGCTGCGAGATAAACCCCAATCAGCGCTATTGAGTAACGATTTAATAAATGCATTGTAGTTCCTACCAAAAATTAAATGAGACACCCAACATTAACGCTTGTTGTTCAGGGAGGTTACGCAAAATGCCTGTTCTAGTTTCAGGATCAACGATTAGTTCGGGATTTTTCCCCCAGATTTTTTGATAACCAAGATTGATGGAGGCATTTTCATTAATCTGATAGCCCAAGCCAATTTGAATCTCAGGAGAAAATCCTTTTAAATGATTCACTTCAAGTTGATCAACCTGAAGCTGACGATAAGCCACCCCACCCTTCAGCCAAGTAATTAACGGCAATCCTGGAAACGGCCTCGTTTTAAGGCCAATTAATCCATCGAGTAAGGGCTTTATTTCTGCTTTAAGGGGAACACCACCTAAGACCTCAATTGATTCTTCCGGTAAGAGAAGATGTAGGGTGTTTCCACTTTGGATGCCTGCCTCAAACCCGGCTTGGCCAAGCGCGTTTGTGAGTAGCGCATGCCCTAAACTTAAACGGCCCACTGCCGTTTGCCCCTCCTGATTGGGGACACCTGGAAAACTTGCCATGCCAAAAGCCCCATGCACTGCCCAGGGATTAAGACTCGTCCAGTTAGCGGCATAAGTTTGCGCTGACAGAGTCAGTAAAAAAAAGAGGCTTAACATTATTTGCTTCATTCTATGTACTCCGATTCCTAGTCAGTAGGGGTTAAAACTGGCTGATGGCACGCACTCGGCCCACAGTATTTGATTTAGAGCTTGCGCTAATGTCACCTGTGCTAAAATTTTGAAGCCATGCATTGGCAACACTAGCCTCTGTTGAGCTCCAATAGAAATCAGGGGCAAAGAGTGATAACCCTTTTTGATGAAGATTTTTATACATCAGCTGCAGTTCAAAAGCCGACGGCAAATGCCAACCTCCGTAACAAAGTTGTTCAGAACTAATCGGGGTTTTACAGGGGGTTTGTCCATCTTCGGCAACTTGGAAATTAGAAGCCATCAGGGCTGCAAAAACTCCTTTTTGATTATCAATGGTTTGTTGGGCGATGATGAGGCGGGTATTGGTAACGCCTGCACCAATTCCATCACCCCGCGCATTGGTTACTTTGTTACCAGAGGCCCCATTGCGCCATTGGATACCCTCTTCATTACTATCAATTTTAGAGGCTATAAGACCATGCTGCCCACTTTCATCGATGTAAAACACGATGCCGCCACGATACTCATCTCCAATGTGATGGCCTGTGGGTTGTGCCTTAATCACCCCATTTTCAATCGCAATTCCTTCACCCGCGGTATAGGTAGTTTGATTTTTTATTGCTTGCTGCAACAACTTAATATCTTTTTTATTTTCAACAATTAAAAGAGCAAGGTTTTTGGCATAATCCCATATGTCAGTATTTGGATTGGCATGTAGGACATTACTAAACAAAAGAAGTAATAATAATGATTTTATTTTCATAGTGATTCTCTCTTTAAAAGGCATGAATTGCGCGAACGCTTGCGGGAGTTGATTTTTCTTGGATTAATGCTTCACCGCTACTAAAGTCAACGAGCCAGGCTTCATTAGTCGATACCTCTGAGGAACTCCAATACCTTGAATTGGACAGCCCATTTTTAAGATTGGCGTGCAGCAATAGGAGCTCATTGAGAGAAGGTAAATACCAGCCGCCATAGCAAATAGACTCTCCAGTGTTTGGGGTTAGACAAGGCGTCTTGCCATCCGCTGAAATTTGATAATTAGCCGCGTTTAAGGCTGCAAATTGACCCTCCTGCCCATCAATGGTTTGCTGGGAAATGATAAGGCGAGTGTTGGTTTCTCCAGCGCCCAGTCCTTGTGCTCTGGCATTAACAATACGATCACCGCCTTCACCATTGCGCCATTCAACCTCTGGCTCTAAATCATTAAAAGAAACCATAAGTCCATGCTGCTTGCTTTCATCAACGTAAAAAATAATTCCACCTTGAAAAATCTCACCGATTGAGTGAGTGACTAGGGGTAGTTGATTGACTGAACGAGTTAATTCATTAATTCGAGTATCCATTTTATTAGTCAATTCATGGCGTAAGTTAGCAATTGCTCCATCCACATAGCCTGTTGAGGCTTGATTGCTAAAAGCGCATTGCGTGCTAAGGACTCCTGTTATAAGGCCCATTGCTAGATACTGTTTTAAGTTCATTGTTTCGTTTCCTCTTAGTAAAAGTGTTCATTGTTCATCCTTAATTTTTGTTTTAATGATGTCCCTGATTGTTTTCCTGTGGTCTTAAGTAAAAATCTGCCGAGGGGACATTACTTTCCTTCATGACCTTTATTCATTCCTTTTTTAGTCTTAAGTGCTTGTTGCTTTAATTGGTCGAGCATGCCCTCCAAGGCATCGCATTGGTCATCTAGAAAATCACCCATTTCGCTTTGGCCGTTAGCGATTGCATCAAGCACTTGTTCCCAAAGAGCAGTGGTTGCCGGGTTTGAAATGGAGGGAGGTAATAATTGAATCAATTCACGCCCCTTAGGAGTTGAAATCAATTGTTTTCCCTGGCGTTTGATGTAGCTGCGATTCACTAAGGTTTCAAGGATGTTGGCTCTAGTTGCCTCCGTTCCAATGCCAGCCGTTTCTTTTAATATGTTTTTTAACTGAGGGTCTTCGATGTAATGGGCTATCGATTTCATGGCGGTAATTAAAGTACCCTCGGTAAATCGAGCAGCCGGTTTTGACTTTCTGCTATCAATACAAGCTTCATTAAGACTTAACACTTCTCCTTCTTTTAAAGCAGGAATGTCACTCACTTCATCAAAACCTTCTTCGGATGCTTCTTCCGGTCCCGAAAGGGCCTCTTTCCACCCAGCAACAAGCGGTGTATTGCACCCGCCTTTAAATTGATGATTACCCACTGATACGAGGACTTGGCGCTGTAAATAAACATAGTCGCCTAAAAATTGCGCAAGATAATGGGCGCGAATGACCTTATAGAGTTGGCGCTCCTGCTCACTCATTGCAGCTAAATTAACCCGCTTGTTTTTAGTCGGAATAATGCCATGATGCGCTGTTATTTTTTTATCATTCCAGGCTTTGGATTTAAGCTCAACATTGCATTTGGCAATCATTGGCGCGATGTCATTATCAATGGCTTTTAAGCCTAATAAAATCTCAGAAACGTCTGCAAATTGGCTTTCTGGCAGATAACCACAATCCGTTCGTGGGTAGCTCGTTGCCTTGTGTTTTTCATAAAGCGCTTGGGCTGTTTCAAGTGTTTCTTTGGCACTAAAACCAAATTGAGCTGAGGCGATTTTTTGAAGCGTGGATAAGGATAGGCAAAGCGGTGCAGACGTTGACTTCTTAGCCTCGCTAAATTGCATCACGTTTGCGGAGCTCGTTTCGATATCCTTGGCAATCTGATCCATCAGTGATTTATTGGCACATCGCCCTTCAGGGTCTTTTAACTCCTCTGTTAATTCCAAGGTGGTCCAAAAGGATTCCTTGCGCAGATTTTGCCAGTTGGCTTTTAAGACAAAAAAATCGCAGGATTTAAAGTTCTCAATGCTTAAATCCCTATCAACGATGAGTTTAAGGGTTGGCGTTTGCACGCGTCCTACTGACAAAACCCCCTGCCCTGCTACCCCGTATAATGAACTAACCGCCATTGTTAGATTCATACCCATAAGCCAATCGGCACGCTGACGACTTTGCCCTGCCTGATATAAGGGTACGGTAGAATGACCGGGACGCACCTCATTTAACGCTTTTTTAATTGAGGCTTCATCGAGGGCCGAAAGCCACAAGCGTTCCACGGCTCCTTGATAATTAAAATAATCAAGGATTTCTCGGCCAATTACATCCCCTTCCCTATCGGCATCCGTTGCTATAACCACGGTTTTTGCTTTCTTCAATAACTGGCCAATGGCTTTCAGCTGTTTTTTGGTTTTCTCCTGCGGGACTAAATTCCAGATTTTTGGAATGACAGGTAGCACTTCCATCCGCCAAGGCTTTAAATTAGGGCAGTAGCTCTCAGGTGGCGCAAGCTCTAATAAATGGCCAACACACCAGGTCACTACCAATTGGTTCCCTTCAAAACTATGCTCGGCTCGTTTTAAATTGCCTAATACCGCGGCAATGTCTTTGGCTTGCGAGGGTTTTTCACAAAGAAATAATTTCATGATTTAGTATCCTAAATTGAATAAACGATTAACTAATTGACGGATCATGCACATTGTGAAATCACTTGTGCTTCATTGGCCTTGCTGACTTGCAACGCCTTTATTTTTTTCTTCAATCGATACAAAAGAGGTTGGCGGAGTTTCTCCGCTATACGCGGCGCTAAATTAGAAGTCATGGCTCGGTAAAGGGCGTTGTAATCGATTTCACCATTAAGATTGGCAATCAGCTGGTAGGACTCCGTGTTATCAATCACATCCATTAAGGTAACGGCGGGAAGTTCCTGGATTTTTGTCAATTGAATCTGACTTAGCAGGCGATTGACCGATTTATAAGTGCGTCTCAGATTGGCAAAATAATCATCATCGCGACTAAAACAGCCTGCAAAACGCAATAGTTTAAGTATTGAAATTAAGCGATCATAGACTGCAAACAACTCGACTAAATCAGCTGCAAGGCTTGAATCAAAAGCAACCTTCGGTTCAAAACGGGTGGAATAATCAAAGGCCATTCCCTTTAAATGTTTTTTCTTCTCCAAAAGCCCCTCAAATTTATCAATCTCATCAAAGTACTGCGTGGTTAGTCCATGAATGGCATCTTGGATGTCCAGTAATGCCAATAAGGAATAGGCTTGATTTAACTGACAACGCCTAATGAGTGCGTTTATCTTCTGCATAAGGGCCTCGTAAAAACCCATTTGATTGGCTAGTTTGCGAGTAAAGAGACGATTGACTTCCGCGTTAGCCAAGGTCAGTTTGATGGTTGTAGTCATGGGATTTTACCTTTTAAGATTGGAGTGGAATGAGTCGTTAAAAAAGGGGCGTTGAGTTCACAGGGGAAGACTTCCATGATTTCCCCGCTTCGCTCAATGTGATAAAGGTTCAAGGAAGCGTCTGTCTCTTTTAAAGCCGATTCTAAAATGTCGGTTGCAAGACCTGAGCGGCTTTGATACTTGGCTAGCACCTCAGGCAATAGAAAAACAAGCTTATCGCCAAATTGACTGGAATCAGAAACAACCAGTTGTTGTTCTTCTAGTGAAAATTGTTTATTGCCTGAATCAATTCGTTTTTCTAACCAGCTGATAAAATCAGTTAAACAATCCACGTTAATCGCTCTGAATTGTGCCACCGACTCCGAAGAAGGAACGGCAAGAGGTTGAATGATTTGCGGGCCTTCCCTTGCCAAAGCGCTTGCAAAGGAACTTGCTTCATCTACTTTAGCGACTGAATCAATAACTGTTGGAACGGTTTCAACCCATTCTAGGGGTGCTGAGCTTGGTTCGCTCTCTTCTTTCAATTGATTGATTTCCCGAATCACTGTCTTAATGTCTTTAGGCGCTAAGTTGTCATTTAAGGGCAGCGGTATGCGTACCTTATAAAGCTCTCCACCATTCACAAGCACAAAAGCCTGACCTTTAGGCAAAGAGATAATGTCATTGACTTCCAGCATATCAATGGCGTTTTTTTGCACCCTGTCTTCATTGGTGGTATTAAAAAAAATGCCCTCTTCGCCATGGGGTGTATCACTGACCATAGACACTTGAGTGTGGGATACCACATCGACTTTCGGTAAAATCTTGATTAACAGATTAGCCGTTTCCTCATTTTTTACTCGAAGCATGATGAGCGTATTTAGATTGCCTTCTGTTACTTCCGCCTTGGCTTTTGAACCCAAAGCGACTTCCATGTCTTGCTTGGTTTGCGAGTAAGCCGTAACTTGAAATCCAGCGCCTCCTGCTTTGTTTAAAATTTTGACGAAGGAATCCTGAATGATTTCTGATAATTCATCACAATGCAGATTTAATCGGTAATTGGCATGACTTTCTTTATAGATTTTTCCAGCTGTTGACACTAAATCAGATAAAAAAGCTTTACCGACTGCTTGCGCAATATTTGAATTAGTTAGGCTGTCAAGCCCAATATAAATGACTCGTTTGTGTTTAATAGAGTCCATTAACTCAATTTCAGAAGAAGCATCTTGAAAGGAAAAGATATTCTTTGCATTTGATTTATTAATTTCCGATAAAACAGGACCCACAGAAATAGTAATTTTATCGTAATAAGCTTTATCCATTAGGACTGCATCATATAAATCGATGATGATCTGATCTTGTAATGACTCCACATTACCCGCTGCAATCGTGTTGGAAATGTATTGATTAAAGTATTTCAAAACCGCTTTAGCGCGATGCATGGGTGGATAAGGGTTGCCAAATTTATCCACCCGCGCATCATTCTCAGCAAGTATGTTTTCAACTTGTGAAAGGTAATCAGGAAGGCGTGAAGGCATTACAGTATCAGCATAGGCCATTAGCAATTGATCAAGCCGTGTAATGTAAAACCCTATGGTTTTATAACTAATGTGTTGTTTCATTTCTTCAAGGCAAATGGCCACTATATTGACGTACTTCCAAGCGAAGGCTGCAAATTGTTTTCCCTCCCCTTCTGCATCAATTGCATCCGTTATGCGAGTAGCAACTTCTGAGATTTGATCAAACCGTTTCAAGGGGTTGTAACAGGCTGAAAGTTCAGGGAAGCCTAGATGTACGATGCGAAAATCATCCAGTCGATTGGCCGCTTTACAAGCACAATACATATCCCGCACTAACTCCAAATCACCCTTTGGATCAACCACAATGACCGCATCCCCGTTTCGAATATCCTGATTGATTAAGATTGAGGAACATCGTGTTTTACCCACCTGTGTCGTACCTACAACAAAGGTATGACCTTTACGAACGCTTTGAGGGATATAAACGGGTTTATCGTAATTGCCAAGGCCATGTAAATAAGCCTTTCCGCCCACATCGGGATCGGGGCGAAAAGGATTAAAAAGTGAGTGGCTTCTAAGAAGACCAGCCAGGTAACTTTTCTCATGGTTTTTGCAAAAGGCAGTGACGGCCTGATGAATTTTGCCTCGCTGTAAAAATCGCTCGTTTTCCACTTGTTTAATCTGATGAAGCCTTTGGGTGTGATGGGCAAACCAACGAAATCCACGACCTACAAAAAGCCAGCGATTTGACAGCGGAACCTCAATCGTTGACATGGCAAAGTAAGGCATTTTGATTAAGCGTCGTTGATAGCGTTTAACGCGATAGGCTTGTGAGGCGCGATAAAGGCCAAACCCACTTAAACTAAAGGCAGCACAATTCCCCATACTCTCCGTCAATAAGAGCAGATGCGGTAAGCAATAGGCAAGAGAAGCTAAAGCAAGCATAGTGATTGCTGAATAAATCTCAGTAGGGTCGCGTAATAAATTTTCAACAGGATATCGATTAGCCATAGTGCTCACCTTAAACAATTTAAGCTTTCAATAATGAGAAAGGCAGCAATTAAATAGATCCTTGCATTCAGAGCACGATGAAGTTGCTCTGCACTGGGTGGAGTCGTTTGTTTGCGGCAAAGCAGTTTGATTAACAAAGGCCACAAGCAATAAAGAAGACAATAAAAAATCCCGTGGATGATTAGGAAAGAGCCTTTAAAATGTTGCAAAAATTGGCGGTAATGCGTGATTGAGGCAGTGTTTTTTAATAAAAATGGCGTGAGACAGCCAACGAACGTCACTAGCACAAAGGCTTGAATAAGTACTATAATGAAGGGCTTAAGGACTTTTTTTAACATAAGGAATTCTCCTGATGAAGGCTAAATTGACGCCAGCTCAAATCTTTTGGAAAGGGTTTCGACTCACTCTGAAAGTTGTACTCACACTTCTTAGTGCCGTACTTGAAATCGCTTCTGACTCTAAAAAGCCCGTTTGTGGGCCAGCAGTTGCTCGTGCCCGAAAAGCTAGAGGCACCATTTCCCGCGCTAAATTTTATAAAGCAACTCGCCATAATTAATATTTGAAGCATGATCAAATCCTAAGTGGGCCAGTAGCAAGCTTAGCCCCCGTTTTTGCCACGGTTGCACCTGTTTGCGCAACGCCTCCAGAATGATCATTTGATTCATCCAACAACCCTGCTAACCCAGCACCTGCCTCACCACCAAAATGGCTTGAAAGTTTTAGTAGTAACAGCGGGGCTAAGTAATAGAAAAGCAAAGCCATGTTACGCATGGCGGCAACCAAATCCCCATCCCCTAAAGGGTCAACCATTGCTCGTTCTAAAAATCCCACGTAATGCCAAATACATTGAATAAAAATTAACATCATATATAAGCCACACAGACTGCCTAACGCTTTGGGACTGTAACCACTTAAGGCAAGCACAATGGGGGTAAAAACGATGAGAAAAAAGTAGAAAAAGGCATGCATCACAGGCAAAGTCTGTAGGGTAGCCTCCCTTTTTAGAGGGGTCATGGTATTGGATTTAATGTATCAGTTCGGGGAACTACACCTATCACTAAAATAAAAGCCAATTAAACTAAGTCCCTCAATAAAAAGAGGGAGACCGGAGTGAAATTAGAAAAAGAGTACTGGCGCAAGCTAATAAAAGAGT
>JACCWL010000163.1 GCA_013697645.1 Tatlockia sp.
GATCCATCCAAAAAATTAGCACAGTGCCCCTTTATGGATGGATCCCCGCCTACGCTGCCTACGCGGGGACGACACACCAAGGTGTGGATCCCTCAGGGTGTATTGCACAGGGTCCGACCTACCTTAGCTTAAGATCTAAGATTAAAATTTATCTTTTTTGAGAACATCTCTCCAAGCCTGCTCTTCAGATTCCGTTTCGTAGATCTCCTTATCCGATGTTTCTTCTAAACTTTTTGGGTCTTTTTCCGGTTTAACAGGAGCCAAATCACTTGCTGTCTTTTCAATTTTATTCACCCTTTTCACGGCATAGGGTTGAGGATTTAAATAAGTTTTCATATCAATCTTTGGTTGTGGTGGGCTTAAATTTAGTATAGCTCTTTGCGGTTAAATCAACTCTAATTCAATATAGTTTATTGATAAAATAAGGAAATAATTAAAATGCTATACTTTAGATAACCAAAAATTTCAAAATTTTTAGGAGAAATCAATGAAAAAATGGCTCTTATTAGGCCTAGGATTGATTGGTTTTTTCGCTGGATCAGCCCTTGCAGATCCGACACAAAACCCAATCGCACCCCAACCTTCACCGATTGTGAACCCCAATAATTCAAACCCCACGCAGATTAATTATCATTTTAATAATGATCAAGGCTATGATCTCAATACTCATATTAACAATTGGAGTGATAAAAAAACTGGCAATATTAAAAATTCCAGCAAACATAAACCCCATACGCCTCCAATTCTTCCAGGGGAGGGCAATCACGGCAATATGGCAAACCCTACTTCAATTAAATGAGCAAGCCCTCTTTTTAGGATATGTTAAAAGCAAGCGATTGCCTGTACTATTGCGGTTTGAAAAATCCTTCTAACGGGTTCGCAAAAGACTATGAGCAAACAAGAATTTTCCGCTTTCACGCCACGTAGAGCTTTATTAAGCGTTTCAGATAAACGAGGTTTAGTTGAACTAGCAAGAACTCTTCATAATCAAGGTATTGAACTGATAGCTACCGGTAATACTGCAGCCTTGATTAGAGAAAATAAACTGCCTGTGACAGAGGTAAGTGAATGTACAAAATTTCCTGAGATGCTTGATGGCCGAGTTAAAACACTACATCCCGCCATTCATGCTGGCCTCTTAGCGCGTGACACAGTTGAAGATGAACGCACTCTTGCAGAGCAGCAGATTAAACCAATCGACTTGCTAGTGGTTAATTTATATCCTTTTGAACAAGTTATCAGCAACCATGATTGTGATTTTAAAAAGGCCATCGAAAATATCGATATCGGCGGCCCGGCGATGATTCGTTCTGCTGCTAAAAATCACGCTCGCGTTTTTGTTATTGTCAGTCCGGATGATTACCACTTGTTAGGCGAATACCTGAAAACTCAAAAAGCCCCTTTGAATTTTGGCTTTGAATTGGCAAAAAAAGCCTTTGCCCACACTGCAGCCTACGATGCTGCTATTGCTAATTACTTAGGTACTTTAAATAACGATAAGAAGCCTAGCGGTTTTCCATCCACTTTAACCTGCCAATTTAATAAATTAGCGGAATTGCGTTATGGTGAAAATCCTCATCAGCGCGCTGTATTTTATGCCGATAGAAACCCACCTATAGGTTCTCTAGCAAGAGCAGAAATTATACAGGGCAAGCCCCTATCCTATAATAATTTATTGGATGCTGACACGGCCTATGACTGTGTAAAATCTTTTTCATCGACAACACCCGCCTGTGTGATCGTTAAACATGGCAATCCTTGTGGTATCGCGCTAAGCGATAACCAATTTAATGCCTATCTGCGTGCCTTTCAAACTGATCCCAGTTCAAGCTTTGGTGGGATTATTGCTTTTAACCAGATGCTTAAGGCTGACACGGCTACAGCGATACTTGAAAATCAATTTGCCGAAGTCATTATTGCCCCCTCTATTTCGGAAGAAGCCAAAGCCATTTTGGTGGCTAAGCCAAATATTCGTGTTCTTTCAATCGGCGAAAAGCAACAAGCCCACGAATACAAATTGGATATGAGACAAGTTGATGGCGGTTTATTAGTGCAAGAACATGATGACTTTTTAATTTCTAGTGAGGAATTTAAAACCGTTACCAAGAAAAAACCCTCTCCTCAAGAAATAGAAGACTTGTTTTTTGCCTGGACTGCTGTAAAGCATGTCAAATCGAATGCCATAGTTTTTGCTAAAAATTGTGCAACACTAGGAATTGGTGCGGGTCAAACAAGCCGTGTGATGAGCACCCGCATTGGTTTATGGCAGGCTGAGCAGGCAAAATTTAGCATTAAAAATGCGGTTATGGCTTCTGAAGCGTTTATTCCTTTTGCAGACAACATCGAATTGGCTGCTAAAGCTAGCGTTAGCGCTATTATTCAGCCGGGTGGATCTTTGCGGGATAAAGAAGTGATTGCGGCGGCGGATGCAGCGGGCATTGCGATGGTGTTTACGGGTTATAGGCATTTTAAGCATTAGGAATTAGGGCTTGAAGGGATTTGGTAGCCTGGTTAGCGCGGCAGCGATAACCGGGAATTCGGATCTTCAAGATTCGGATAATCGGGAATTCGGATCTTCAAGATTCGGATAATCGGGAAATTCTGATAACCCGGTTATCGCTATCGAGCTAACCAGGCTACCCTAGCTACGAAGCTAGAGATTTGGTTAGGATTGCGACGATGTATACGAGGAATAAGCTTTTAATGCATTCGGAACAGGGGCTTGAAGGGATTTAGTAGCCTGATTAGCGCGGGGAAATTTTGATAACCCGGTTATCGCTATCGCGCTAACCAGGCTACCCAACGACAAAGCCGAGATTTACTTTTTTTGTTTAAAAAAAGTGTAGGTCGGCGCCCCTGGCCCGACATTTCATACCCGTTAACCCAATCGTAGGGCCAAGAGCCCGACCTTCGACAAAAATCTCTTAGTGATCAAGCGCCTTATAAATATCCACAAAGGTAGAAACTCTATTGATATTAATCGGCACACGCAAACGGCGAGCAATATCAGCTGCTGAAAAAATGCCGCGTATGTAACGTTCCTCTCCATCGATGACGAGAAAATGCTGTCTACCTTCGTTCTTGAGCGTTTCCACAATATCTTTGATTTTTGCTCGTTTCACATCTTTATATTCAATCGCTTCTAAGCTAGATCTAGGTGTCATTATTTCGTTTACTAGGATTTCAGAACGCGGCATATGATTGGCAAGAGCAATAGCCTTTTCACTAATTAAATCCTCATAGGCGAGCATTCCAGCAAAATTGCCATGATCTAGCACTAGCTTTAATTTCACATGAGTTTTTTTCATTAAATCTTCGGCGGTGACTATATCAATTGATTGCTCAATGGTCAGCGGCTCTGTTTTCTTAAAATCAGTAAAAATATCCAAGGCTCGGGAATCAAGTGTTATTTCGCAATTTTCATCGGGGCTGATGAGGTGGTTAACTTCTGTAATCTCACATGTTTTCAAAATCATGATATCATTTCCTCTTTGTCCTTTCGGAAAATGCTGCAAGCCTTAATCAGAATATCAAACAATAGAAAAGATTTATATTACTCTGACTTTAAATTGTAGGTGCTAAGCCATGCAACACAATAAACAACCTAATCTCCATTCCAAAAAGAGCTGCTGCCCTACAAATAATAAACCCTCCTCTTCTAAGATTCTTGAAGCTGCAATTTTTACCTGCCCAATGCACCTTGAAATTCGGCAAGAAAAACCCGGCAACTGTCCCATTTGTGGTATGGCACTTGAACCTGAGGCAATCACTGCAATAGAAACCGTAAACCCCGAATATGCAGATATGTATCGTCGTTTTTGGATAGCCTTCATTTTAACTTTGCCTGTTTTCATAATGGCTATGGGAGAACATCTTCTCGGAAGAATTCTCGCAAACCCACTATCTCTCTGGCTGCAAATGATTCTAGCAACCCCTGTTGTACTCTGGTGTGGCTGGCCTTTTTTCCAACGGGCTTGGCTTTCTATAAAAACCGGCCATTTGAATATGTTCACCCTAGTCGCAATGGGTACAGGTGTCGCTTGGCTTTATTCTATGATTGCAACCCTTGCCCCAAACCTTTTTCCCCAACAGTTTCACAATAGCGATGGTAGGGTCGATGTCTATTTTGAAGCGGCTGCGGTGATTACAACCTTAGTGCTTCTAGGACAATTACTCGAATTAAAAGCACGTGAAAAAACAGGCTCTGCCATTCGCGCTCTCATGCAATTAGCACCTGAAACGGCTAATCGTATCGACGCTAATAATGAGGAAACCGAAATCTCGCTCGCTAAAATCTTAGTTGGTGATCTTTTACGTGTCCGTCCCGGCGAAAAAATCCCAGTCGATGGCACTATTGTTGAAGGGCAATCTAATATTGATGAATCAATGTTAAGCGGTGAATCCTTTGCCGTTAAAAAAAGCCGCGGTGACCAAGTTATTGGCGGAACTATCAATCAAAACGGTTCCTTCATTATGAAAGCGGTTCATGTGGGCAGCGATACTATGCTTTCTCGCATTGTGCAAATGGTGTCTGATGCACAGCGCAGTCGAGCACCTATTCAACGCTTAGCCGATAGAGTTTCCGGTTGGTTTGTGCCGACAGTTATTGCAATTGCATTGCTGGCTTTTATTCTCTGGATAATGCTAGGCCCTCAACCTGCTTTTAGCTACGGCCTGATTGCTGCGGTTTCCACTTTAATCATTGCTTGTCCCTGTGCCTTGGGCTTGGCCACGCCAATGTCCATCATGGTGGGAATTGGTAAAGGAGCACGCTCTGGCGTTCTCATTAAAAATGCAGAAGCACTAGAACGTTTGGAAAAAGTAAACACCTTAGTGATCGATAAAACAGGCACTCTAACGGAAGGTCATCCCAAACTAACTGAGTTTATTGCTATCAATAAAAATCAAGAAGAGGAGGCTTTAACTTTTGCAGCCGCACTAGAAAATCACAGCGAACATCCGCTTGCCGCAGCAGTCGTAGCCGCTGCCAAAGCGAAAAATTTGCCCATGCTTATAGTAAAAGATTTTAAAACTATTCGAGGTAAAGGAGTCTGCGGCATGGTAGAAGAGCACTTCATTGCCATTGGAACCGCGCATTTAATGGAAGAATTAGGGGCATCTAACCCCGCGTTAATAGCCAAAGCAGATCAACTCCGTAGCAATGGAGCAACGGTTATGTTCTTAGCAATTGACCATGAGATCGCCGCCCTTTTAGCCGAAGAAGATCCAATTAAATCCTCAAGCTTTGCAGCAATATCCGCTTTAAAAAACAAGGGCATCGAAATTGTAATGCTGACTGGCGATAATAAAAAAACCGCTGAAATTATTGCCCAAAAACTCGGTATAGAAAAAGTTTTTGCAGAAGTGTTACCGGAAGATAAGGCCCGCATCGTGGCAAAATTGCAGCAACAAAACCGTATTGTTGCTATGGCTGGAGATGGAGTTAACGATGCACCCGCACTAGCAAAAGCTGATGTGGGCATTGCTATGGGTACGGGAACTGATGTCGCCATTGAAAGTGCTGGTATCACCTTGCTACATGGGGATTTACATGGCATCGTTAAAGCTCGCCATTTATCTGAAAAAACCATGCGAAATATACGTCAAAACCTCTTTTTGGCCTTTATTTACAATATCTTAGGAATACCTTTGGCAGCAGGCATACTTTATCCGTTTACAGGACTCCTTTTAAATCCGATGATTGCCGCAACGGCAATGTCCCTCAGTTCGGTATCCGTGATACTTAATGCACTGCGTTTAAGGTACGTAAAACTATGAGGAAATTGGCTTTAAGCCTACTTATCTGTTTCATTTCCTTAATGGCGCTAACAAGACTCGCCTTTGCAGTACCAACTTTAACTCTCAATGAATTAATCCAAATTGCGCTACAAAATAATAATGATTTAAAAGCGGCACAATCCACTATCGAACTAGCAAAAGCCCGCTTGGTACAAGCAGGTTTATGGTCTAATCCTAGTTTAAACTTAGGCAATACCGATGATCGCCTTTTGTCAAACGAGGGCGAATACACCCGAAGTGTAGGGTTTAGCCAAGCTTTTCCTATTTCTGGGCGGATTGGCAAACTAAAAAATGTGGCCAACGTCGATCTGGCAATTGCTATAGCAGAAGTTCAAAACGCCAAACGTTTGCTGAAAGGCTTAATAGCTAATCAATATTATGCGCTTCTGATTACCGATTATCGTCTAAAGCAATTAAGAAAACTTTTAGCGATTAATAAAAAATTAGTGCAAGTAACTCATAACCGTTTCCTCGCTGCAGAAGTGTCTGAATTAGACAGCAATACCGCAAGCCTTGAATACCAACGCATTCTCCAAGAAAAACAGATTTTAGAGAGCCAGAGATTTAATCAAGTAGCGCTCCTTAATCAATTGCTAGGGCGAGACGTTAGTTCTGCGCTGCTATTGATTAAAATTCTACCAAAACCCGAACTGAGGTCAGAGAATTTTAAAGACATGCTAGAGCAAACGGTTAAACAACGCCCTGATATGCAAATGCTCTGCTTAAGCCTCAATCGTGCTCAGGCCAATCAACAGCTCGTTCGTTCAGAACGCTGGGCTGACTGGGTTTTGGGTGTGGCCGTGCAGCAAAATAAAATAGTTGTGAAAGGCGCTGAGCCGCAAGATCCAAACCGCGCTTTAAGTGTTAATCTTGCTATCCCTCTTCCTATCCTCAATGGCAATCAAGGCAAAATTAGGGAAGCAGGTGCTCTGGGCACACAAGCGATGATTAAAATGCAGGCTCTGAAATTAGTTATTCAAACGGAACTGGCCTCTAATTTCAATCAACTACAGGCTCTAGAAAAAGCCTTGCAGCAATCGCACTTAAGTACGCTCAAACTGAGAAACAGAAATGTCAACTTAGCGAGAAACGCTTATAAAAACGGCCAGATTTCCTTGCTTGAAGTTCTGCAAATCCAGCGGCAACAAAATGATCTACAAGTGGCCTACCTCAACATGCTTGAAAAATACCTACAAGCTTTTGTTAAGTTATGTGCTGCACTAGGTGATAACAATCACAATAACCTCTGCCCTTTTATGTCGGTGCACCAAGGATTAATAAAAAGGAATTTAGATGCTAGCACAAGAAAATCTTAGACCAATCCTAATTAACTTATTAATTTGTATTGTAATTTTTTCAAATAGCCTGCCTCTTTTTGCCCACGGCGAACAGTTGGAAATTTCCAAACAACCAAAAGCCGCAGTACAGCTTAGCGATAAACAAATTAAAATGATTGATCTCAAAACGTTTAAAGCAAGGGAACAACCGCTAGAACAATTGCTTGGTTTAAACGGCGAGGTGAAATTGCTGCCTAATGCCCAAGCCGATGTGAGCGTAAGAATCTCAGGTAATGTCACAGCGCTTTATGCCAATTTAGGTGATAGGGTCAATCTAAACCAACCTTTGATAAAAGTTCAGTCCCTCTTAATTGGAGATCCTCCTCCTAGCGTGGTCATGAATTCGCCAATGGCGGGTATCGTTGATGCTCGCAATGTGATGCTGGGTCAGGCAGTCGTTCCTAATACCGTTCTCTTTCATATCTCTAACCGTGCAAAACTCAACGTGGTTGCCAAAGTTTATGAAGAAGATCTTGATAAAGTAAAATTAGGGCAACGGGCCATCATTCGTGTTCTTGGATATCCTGAGCAAACCTTTAATGGCAAAGTAAATCTCATTGAACCCAACCTTGATCCGATCACCCGAACCGTTAATGTGCAAATAATTGTTGATAACTCCAAGGATGTACTTAAACCCGGTATGTTTTCCCGCACTAACCTCGTTTTGCAAGAAAGCAAATCCGCCTTAGTTGTGCCAAATTCAGCGATTTTGCAGTTAAATAACCAAAAATTTGTATTTAAACGACAAGGGTCAAGCTACCTCCGCCAGCTTGTTAAAACGGGGATGACTAATTTTCAATTTACGCAAATTCTTGAAGGACTAGCTGGAGGTGATGAGGTCGTAACCCAAGGTAATCGTCAACTGTACACCTATTGGTTAACTGGCGGGCATGCGCCTTCTCCCGAAGGATCTGAGTAAATGTTTAACTATCTGATTGCCTGGTCTTTAAAAAATCGGCTGTTAACGCTCGCGATGACTCTTGGTTTATGCGTTTTAGGAGGTTATACCCTGACTAAGATGCCGGTTGATGTGTTCCCAGAATTTGCTCCGCCACAGATAATCATCCAAACCCAAGCTGCGGGTTTAGCACCACAAGAAGTCGAAGCCTTAATCACCTACCCTCTGGAATCTGCCATCAATGGTACACCTGGGGTTACCCACGTGCGCTCCAAAACTGCAGTTGGACTCTCAACCATCACGGTTGTTTTTGCTGATAAAACTGATATTTATCGTGCCCGACAATTAATCAACGAGCGGATTCAACAAGTAATGGGACAATTACCTCAAGGGGCAAATCCAGTCATGTTACCCGTTATTTCTGCCGTGGGTTGGTTGGTTAAATATGCCCTGGTTAGTGAAACTATGTCGCCAGAGGATTTGCGTACCTTTTCCGATTGGGTTATTCGACCCCGTATCTTTGCGCTAGGTGGTATTGCTTCGGTTGTTTCATTAGGGGGCGAGGTCAAACAATATCAAGTACGACTAGATCCGGCTCGAATGCTTGCTTACCGCGTTAGCGTTGAGGATCTAAAACAAGCCTTGGAAAACTCAAATCGCAATGTGCCAGGCGCCTTTCTGCAAAAATCAGGCAGCGAACTGACCATTGGCGCAATAGGTCGGGTGAAAACCTTAGACGATATAAAAAACACAATTATAACCATGCGCGAAGGAATCCCCATTACGATCGCCAATGTTGCTAAAGTTGCTTTTGGCGGTGAAATAAAAAGAGGCGATGCAGCCTTTAACCAACAGAGTGCCGTGATTGGTACGATATCGAAATCTTATGGCGCGGATACCTTAGCCACCACCTATAAGGTTGAGCAGACCTTAGACGACATTAAAGCCTCCCTGCCTGCAGGCGTGAAATTGTATACCAACGTTTTTCGTCAGGCTAATTTCATAGAAGCCGCGATCAAAAATTTAAATCTAGCACTGATGGAAGGTGCCTTGATTGTGATCATTGTGCTTTTCATATTTTTAATGAATATTCGCGCTTCTTTTATCACCTTTTTAGCAATGCCTGTTTCTTTTGTCGTAGGTATTTTGGTTTTATATTTGTTTGGTTTTGGCATCAATGTAATGACGCTTGGCGGCATTGCCATAGCGATTGGCGAAGTGGTTGATGATGGAATTATTACTGTTGAAAATGTATTAAAACGTCTGCGTTTAAATCGCTTAATTGTCAACCCTCAACCCGCAATCCGCATTGTTTTTGATGCAGTTTTGGAAATAAGAAAATCAGTCATTTACGCAACCTTAATTATTAGCATGGTCTTTCTACCCATCTTTTTTCTCTCCGGTGTGGCAGAACGAATTTTTAGTCCTTTAGCTGTTGCCTATATTGCCTCGGTGATCGGCTCGCTCGTGGTTTCCATTACCATGGTTCCTGTCTTGTGTTATCTACTCTTGGTTAATCGTTTAGAAAAACAAAACGAAACTATTCGCCTGCGAGCCTTAAGCAAAGAAGAGCGCCTGCAACAACCAGAACATACCTACGAAAGTCACCGAGAACAGGAAACGCGCTTTGTTCTTTGGTTAAAATCGCATTTTCGCCGAATTTTACAATGGTCGATTAACCATTTTAAAACGGTGATTAGTTTGTCGGTCTTCGCACTTTTATGCGCCCTGTCTTTGCTTCCCTTTTTTGAAACCTCGTTTTTACCAGAGTTTCATGAAGGTAATTTCATAATTGCAATGACTACCTTACCGGGAACTTCACTTGATGAATCTATGCGGATCGGCGCGCAAGTTCGCCAACAATTGCTGCAATACCCTCAAGTAATTTCTATCTCCCAACGCGCAGGGCGCTCAGCTTTAGATGAGGACGCCCTGCCGCCCAATGTGAGTGAATTTGATGTTAATCTTGATTTTGACAAAGATAAAAATGTTAAACCAATAGAGTTAATCAAGAAAATTCGTGCAGACCTTGCCCTAATTCCTGGTACGGCATTTAATGTCGGGCAATTTATTAGCCATCGTATGGATGAGGTACTTTCTGGTCTACGCTCGCAAGTTGCGATTAAAATCTTTGGTGAAAATTTATCAACACTAAATGAACTTGGTGAATCCATCTCCTCTTTGTTAAAGACAATCCCTGGTGTAGTGGATATTAATAAGGAACAACAAATTGATGTGCCGCAATTAATTATTAAAATTGATAGAGAAAAGGCGGCCCGTTATGGCATTAAAATAGGTCAAATTTCTGAAGACGTGCAAATCTTATTAAATGGTCTTCGCGTTTCTAGTGTTTTAGAAGGTCAGCGCAGCTTCGATCTTTATCTACGCATGGCACAATCTGGGCGTAATTCAGTTAGCGATGTGCAGGATATGCTAATTGATGCCCACGCCAACGATATTGAAAAGGGCGATAAAATACCACTTCGTGCTGTAGCAACCATTGCTGAAGAACAACAACCTTTCAGTATTAGCCGAGAAAATGTCCAGCGAATGATTTCTGTAGGTTTCAATGTTCAAGGTCATGACTTAGAATCGGTGATTAAAGATTTACAACACAAAATCAAGGACCAACTTCCTTTGCCCGATGGCTATTTTATTGAATATGGCGGGCAATTTGAAAGCCAACAACAAGCACGCCACACCATTCTCTTTCTAGGTCTTCTTGCAATTTTCGCCATGCTCTTGCTCTTATATAAAGCGTTTTCTAGTTTTAGCGAAGCCTTGCTTGTTCTTTGCAATCTGCCGCTTGCGCTAATTGGTGGGATTATCTCTTTGTTTATACTAAATAATGAATTGAGTTTAGCAGCAATAATTGGCTTTATTACTCTCTTTGGAATCGCTGCTCGGAATGGTATTATTCTCGTCAGTCATTACAACCTACTGCAGGCCGAGGGCGAATCCTTAGAAAAAGTTGTAGTTCAAGGAACCATCGACAGGCTTGTTCCTGTTTTAATGACTGCAGCCACTACAGCGTTGGGGTTGTTTCCTTTGTTGTGGGGCTCACCTGTTGGAAAAGAGTTAGAACGACCCTTAGCCCAGGTTTTGTTAGGCGGTCTTTTTACCTCAACTCTTTTAAACATGATAGTCGTACCAACCATTTATAATGCGATGGGAAAAAGGCGAGAAAAACGTAGGTCCCGTAAGTCTGGAGAGTAATAGCTGGTTTGGTTATACAAAAATCGTATACCAAGCCAAGGGCACTGCATTAAGAATAAAAAAAGCGTAGGTCGGTGCCACTGGCCGGACATTTCTTACCCGCGAAGCCAGTGCCGGGCCAGGGGCGCCGACCTAGACGTTTAATAAAACAAGCCTTGAAGTATACCAAGGTGCGTAAGTGTAAACCATGTCATGTCCCTAAACACACAGCGGAGTCAAGGTTTTCATTCGCTGCCAAGGGCTGAGGCTGAAATACCTTTTGATACTGGCCAGGTTGCTCAGCTTCAACTGGCAATTCTTGCTTTTTCTCACCGGCTAAACTCTTTCCAAACCTTACATAGCTGCCTTCCATCAAAACATCCATTGTTTGCACAACGTCAAATATAGTATGCACCGGATTGGCAAACACCACGCTTTTCTGCGGTCTGACAAAGGATAAAACTTCTCCTATTCTGCAATAGATATTATGAATAAACCAAAACCCTTTATGCAGAAAATGGCCTGAAGGAACCTCTGCAAAAGCTGTAATACGTCCGATTAACATATTGGCAATTAACAACAAGGCTTTAAAAGGAGAGGCAACTATATTCACTGCTATTTGTAAGGAATAAGAGGAGGCTGTGTAAATCCGACTTAGATCTTTAGCCATCTTTCGCAATAAGGCTCCGCCTGCATAACTTACAGGTTCGGTATACAGCTTATTAGACATCAACCAAGCAATAGCACTTGAGATAAATGAGGCTCCTAATCTTAAAAGCGCAGGAATATAACCAAAAGGTACAGTTAAAGACTGATAAGCCACTGATCTGTCCTTTTCCGGATAAATCAGTTTTTTAAGTGAGATTGCTTGTTCGCTAGCGCCCTTAAAAATATCATCAATGTGCCTTTCAATCTCAAACTGAGTGTCTGGCTCAAGTTTAGATAACAATGGAGCATTTTTAGCAAGCCATTGCACCAATTCCAGTCGTCGCATCATCTTTCCAACTTCCTGCATGACAATCGGATCTTTATCCAAATGGTGTAGAATTTTGCTAAATTGCTCAGAATCGTAGGGGATTACAATACTTTGTGGCTCATCAATATCATGGGAGACTAAAATCAAAATGCCGCCCACGCCTAATTTTACACCGATTACCGGATAATTAAGGATATCGCTTGTCCCAAGTTCCGCACGGATGTACTCACCAATTAGGGGAACATGCGCTAAGGCGTAACCTATTCCATAAGCCGCGGTAAACAAGAAGGCAGAGGTTAGAGGATCTTCCAAAACTTTAGTTAGCACTGATAAGGGTTCACTTGATGGCCCATCAGAGAATCCACAATAGGCAGAATGCCATAATTGACCAAAGGTTAAACTGCCGCAAAAGGCTTGTGAAGTTGTACCAGAGCCGACTAGTTTCGAGAATTCGGTAAACCAATTAACAAATGGGCTGCCAAAAAAAGTTTTAGCAGTTAAAGGAAAGAAAATACTAATCCCGCCAACCATAAACGCACTGGAAAAGATAAGAGCGCCTACTGGATCCTTGGTAAAAAGATTATGAGTAAAATGCCCGGCAAAACCACCAAAGCCTTGCACCATAGCTGTGAATAGATCATGTTCCTCACCATAACTTAGATGATAATCAGGTTCTGCCAGTACTTTTAAATGCTGATGCTCAACGGGTTGTTGTGTGAATTGTTTAAGTCCTTTAAGTATTTTTAGCTCCTCTTTTTGAATCCAATTAATCTGTTTTTCTGCTAGGGTAAAGGTATCTTTAAGTTCAGGTAATTTTTTAGTGGATGCCCAATCATTTTGCAAATCCAACCTCAGATAAATAGTAAATTGTTGGCCAAAATTTCTAATTCCTCTAACAGTATCTTTAAGTGCCGTGCCAACTGCTTTGAGAAAATGCCAGCCTTTCATCCAAAGTGGATAGGAGGGTTTGGATTTGGCAATTAACTCTGAAGCATAGGTATGAAATCTGCCCACTTCACCTTCCCAAGGTTGGGTGGGATAAATTATTCCCTTTATCCAATTCGCTACATAGTTAATCAAAGCTTTAGCAAAATTGCTGTGGGT
>JACCWL010000166.1 GCA_013697645.1 Tatlockia sp.
GGTATGGGCATTCCCAAGGATAAATATGAGACTATTTTTGAGCACTTTTCACGCCTGACGCCTTCTTACCAGGGCATGTATAATGGAGCGGGCTTAGGTCTTTATACCGTGAAGCGTTACATTGAGGCGATGAATGCAACCATTGAAGTAGACAGTGAGGTGGGTAAAGGAACCCGCTTTATCGTCACCCTGCCGCTTGCTATATCCGACCATTCTGACAGGGAAAAACAAGCGCCTAATCTACAAAAAACGAAAGTCCAAGTAACTCAGTCAGCCAGTGCGGTTACAAAACCCAAAGAAGATATAAAGGAAAATGTCTCTGCGGTAGTGTTAGTCGTAGAAGATAATCTGCTTGCTGCTAAAAGTTTGCAATTCTTATTAACTCGTTTGAATTGTGCCTCTGACCATGCTGAAAACGGTGAACAGGCGTTAATGAGGGTTCAGACTAACGATTATGATTTAGTCTTGATGGATGTGGGCTTAGGCAAGGGGATGGATGGGATTGAGACCACGAAACATATCCGTCGATTGAACAAGCCCAATTTCACACAACTACCCATTATCGCAGTCACAGGGCACGCTAGCGATCCTGAAAAGCGAGACGAGGCATTGGCTGCGGGCATCCAGGAGGTTTGTTCTAAACCCTTACAGCAATCGACCTTAGAAATTTTTTTAGCACACTTTGTGTATAATCGACGAAAAGCACAGGCCATGCCTATGAACGAAACCAAAGTGAGTGATGTTCCAGATGAATCCGTTTTAAGAAAGGACGAAGTTAAACAAACTACCCTAACCAACTCGTCCATGCCTCATTTAACATTCCAATTGCCTGAACTTAAATCGCAGTTGTTTGATCTTAAGCACTTTCCTTTGTTTGAACAAGCTAGAGGGCTTGATGCTGTATCAGGTCATAAACAAGCCTTAGAAAGTGAACTTCAACAGTTACTCAACCTACTCGCTAGGGAGGAGAGGGTGATTAAGCAAGCTGTTTTGGCTTTGCATTGGCCAACAGCAGGAACTATAGCCTCTAGGGTTAAGGCGTGTTCCTTAAGCTGCGGTACAACAAGGCTTAGCTATGCTTGTTATTATTTTGAGCATCATTGCCAAGAGGAAGCACAATCTTCATTGCTTGAAAAATTGGGCGAACAACTGATGACAATTATGCGGGAAACCAATGGGTACTTGATGGATTGGTTAAAGCAAAAAGAACGATTTTCACCACAGTCTTCAAGGGATTCTTATACAAATGGCTTAGGTAGAGATTTACCTGACACCGAAAATGAACTGTTTGAGTTAGAGCAATATTCTTTACTGGATATTGCTAAAGGTATTGAAACTTTGGGGAGTGATACGACTTTATCTGAAATACTCCAAAACATGACAGAAATAATTCCTGAGAGCAAAGCAGAAATCCAACTAGCCTATCTCTCTGGCGATTGGGATAGGGTAGAAAAATTGGCTCATAAAGCAAAAAGTGGGGCTGAATATCCTGGAACAATAAGGATGAAAGATGCTTGCATGTACCTGGAACGCTACCACAAAGCGGGCCACTCGGCTTGCTTAGAAAAATTATATCAACAATTGATGAAAGTATTAGATGATACGCAAAAGTGTATCGAAATATGGCTTAAACAAAAGTAATGGGATTTTCAATATTAGTAAATCTAAATAAAGTGTGGATCCTCAAGAAATAGGTTTTAATGCAGATATGTTGGTTATAGATAGCGATAATCTTGAAAATCAAATAGATATTTTTCAATAACAAAACCAATTATTCTTCTATGAATTCTCTATATAGTTAATTGCTATATTCGTCAATTTACATGAGCTTTCAGGTAATATTTATTCTTCCCTTTAATATGACGTAAAATTATGAAATGTGGGATAATTAAAGGCGTAAGTTTGTACATAGGCTAATTTCAATATGTTTGATTTAATTATTTTTAAATTGTGAGGTTAAATTTGAAGAAAAAAAATATTTTCATAATAGAAACAGGTGGCACAATTTCAGTTAAAACAAATAACCCATTATCAGAATATTATGGTAAACCAGACGTTCATATATTGGAGTTTATTGATGAACTTGGCATTGAAAATGTTAATATAAATTACAAAGCCATTGCTCATAAAATAAGTCATGAATTAACCATAAATGAGATCCAAGAGTTGGCAGAATTAATAACCAAAATATTAAGATCTGATACAGATGGTATTGTTGTCTCAATAGGGACAAATGCTATAGAGGATATTGCGTATTATGTTGGTCTTTTAGTAGATACAGACAAGCCAATAGTATTTACAGGTTCACATTATCCACAAGGAAGCTTATTCTTCGATGGAAAATTAAATATTTATAATTCTATAATTTTGGCCTCTTCAGATGATGCAAAAGGGATAGGAGTACTTCTTAATTTCAATGGTACTGTAGTTTCTGCTAGAGATGCATGTAAAATTACACCCGGTTTAATGGATAGCTTTGATTTACTACAGATGGGAAGGGTGGGAGAAATTATTGGAGGCCGTTACAAACCTAGGGCACTCCCTTTATATAGACATACATATAAAAGTGAATTTCATATCAAAAAAAATATAGAACATGCAAAGGTCTGTGTAATATATGCTCATCTTGTTATGGATGCTTCTATTATAGAAACAGCTATAAATAGTGGCGTTAAAGGTATAATAAGTGCTGGATTTGGAAAAGGGTACCAAAACAAACAAATTACTGAATTATTACACAAGGCGACTATCCAAGGAATAACAGTGGTTAGATGCCCACGGATAAGTGCGTGTTACATTAATTCTGATAATAATTATGATACGAAATATGGGTTTTTAACATCTAATGGATTGTCACCCCAGAAAAGCAGTATTCTGCTTTCAACTGCACTAGCACATACAGAAGAAAAAGATGATTTAATTCGTATATTTGAGGAGTATTAGTGAGTTTTTTACAGAAAAAAATCCAGCATCTAATGTCTCCTTTTAATAGAATAATTACTAAATTAGTTGAGGCATTAAAAGAATTTAAAAATCACTACTTTGGATGTAAATATTATTTGGCTGATGTTAGATTTTTAGATAATAAAAAAATTATTTTGGTCATTATAATTCAGGGTATAAAAAAGGAAATACAACAATTTTCACCGGAAGATATTGTCAAAGATGATATTTTTCTATCAGGATTTTCGAGTTGTGATGCAAGGACAATCACTTATTTATCTTTCTATAGGTATATTGTTAAAGATTCTTTTGAAGTATTTATAGAGAGACAATTATTAAATAATGGGGAAACTTATTTCCATCTAAAAAATGTAATAAAAGATGAATCTATCCCTCCTATATCTGCCAAAGTGTTATATCAAGATTATGATTTATTAATGAAGCTCAGTAAAAATGACATGATTAATGCGATCTCAACAGCGGTTCAAGAGCAAACAATTTTTGATTTAAACTCAATGAATTGAGGGAGTAAAAGTGAATACAGCTAACCCTAAAAATAACAGGGAATTTAAGTACATACGCTTGTTAGCAATGATATACATAACATTTTTGATGGCAGCAACTATTATGGCCTACAAAATTGTAGATATAAGCGGAATAAGCGAGCCAGGATCAACTCTGATTTATACCTTTACTTTCTTTTTAGGAAATGTTTATGCAGAGTTATATGGCAAGAATTACGCAAATAAATTGATATGGGAATCAATATTTTGTGGGTATATATTTGCCTTCCTAATTACATTTATCAATGGTTTACCATCGCCTGAAATTTGGGATAAATACGATAAATATGAGCATGTAGTAGGACATATTATTAGATTTACGAATGCTGGAGTGATTGGTTTTTTAATAAGTTCTTATCTAAATACACACTTAATAACTAAGTGGAAATATAAATTGAAGGGTAAATTTTTCTGGGTAAGAAGTTTAGCTGCAACGTCAATTAGCGAAGGAGTAGCTACATTTTGTGCGGGATTAATTACCTTCTTTGGCATGTTACCAATTAGCGATATTTTTCATATTATGACCAATGCATTCCTTTTTAAATTAGGATATGGGTTAATAGCCGTCTGGCCAGCAACATTTCTAGCCTATATTTTAAAGAAAACCGAGGCAGAAGTTGCTAATCTAAATTCCGTACAACTCATGATTAACGAGGGTTAAAGGATACTCTTGATTCTAAGAGAGTAGCTAAAACATAAAAATTAATAGGTATTGGAACTAATTGATATTCACTAAATTGTGGGTTTAAACACTTTATATGCTTTTTATCGGCCGCATTGAAAAGAACTTGTCTAAAGAAAAATTCATTATTTTCAGTACCTAGAAGGCAAAAATCCCCATTTGCAGGATCTTTATTTTTTTCAAAAACCAGAATTGAGCCAAAAGGAAATTTTGGTTCCATTGAATTATCGTACATTTCCGTGGCAAAAAATTGCTTTTTTGTTTCCATATCTACCGTAATAAATTCATTTGTATTAGAAATTGCCTTCTCAATTCCCTTTCCCTGCAAATCTGTAAAATGAATGAAAGGTACTTTGATTGAACTAAATTTAGTTGCTCTGCACGATAAATCTTCATAAATAAGTGCTTGAAGGGGGATATTAAAGTAATTCGCTACATGAGAAATAGTTGTTAATTTCGGATTCAAATTTATCCCAGAAACCAATCTGTTTAATACTTGTTGAGGAATTCCTATTTTTTTTGAGAGCAAGGTTTCGCTAACCCCTTCATTAACAATTAAAAATTTTAAGTTTTTTGCAATATTGTTCATATTATATTTTTTGTCTACTTTTTTCGAACTAATAAATAATCATTAATCATACTAAGAAGATAAGAAAATTAAAAATTATTTGAAAATTACACTTTAAAGTGTAATAATTTAAACTACAAAGTGTTAATTTAAAGAATCGTTTTAAAACTGCAGAGTGGATTATCCAATAATAGGAACTTGAATGGTATAGGGGAGTAGCCCGGCCAGTAATAATAAACTCGGAGTATTAAACATGGATTAATAATCAAGCAAGAAATTTCACATGCAATAGGAAATTAGAGTTGAAAAGGAGAGGAATTACAAATGATTATTAAAGATGCAAGGCCCACCTGTTTTTATCATCCGATAAAGGTTATTTTTTTAGATGATAATCGTGTATTTTTAGAAGCTTTAGACTTGGAATTTAGTACTCAAATCAATATGTTAATGCACACAAACCCTGATGCAACAATGCAGGAAATTAATAGCCATAGCCAAGATAAAACCCCATCAATTTTTAAAATAATAAATGATGTTAACTTGGACACTACCAACAATCGTGTAATCAATTTTGATGTAAGCAATCTGTTAAATCT
>JACCWL010000167.1 GCA_013697645.1 Tatlockia sp.
TCAACCTATGCATAATTGGGCACTTATCGCTTCGCAACTCCAAATATTCTTTGATGGAAGATTGGATTTAGAGTTGAGGTAAATCAGCCGCTGACACAGTTAAATGAATACTCTCCAATGATCGGTAGATATTTGCATCCTACGGTATTATTAATTGATATTTGAATATCGTTACTCATAAGCAACACTTAAATAGAGGTTCAGGCACATTTTCAAATGTATATTTTTCTCCTGTTATTTCTAATGTAGTGTAATACATAGTGGGTGTGCTAATCCCTCGGTGAATTTTATAAGCGTTAACTACGTCCTTGAGAAATTCTTGCTTATCTTCTTTTTTAGGAATTTCATCAACATGAGCTAACCAACAGTTAATGGAATCCATCATTTCTTTATCGTCTGTATAACGACATTCAATTTCTTTTTTCTCTACCTTCATTATCATTGGAATTTTACTAATGATCGCATTTTTATACAGTTGTTCTGTAATAAATGTGCGAGGCATACTATATCCTACAAAATATTCTTGCCATCTTGGCATTTTGATGACTTTATCTACTACATCATAGGCATCATGTCTCATGGGATACATCAAAAATAATTTACCGTTTTCGTTTAAGCTTCGAATAATATTAGTTAATGCCTTTATTTGGTCCTTCATGGGAATCCAAGACAGTGTCCAAAAAGAAACTGCAAGGTCAAAATAATTTTCCTTATCAAATGTTAAAATATCGGTGCACTCAAAAGAGAGATTTTCATGTGTATTATGAGTCTTCGCAAACTCAATCATTGCTGCATTGATATCTATTCCTAATAGGTGGCCATTGGGAACTCTATCTTTTGCTATTTGTAATGAAATCTTTCCCGTTCCACAGCCAACATCAAGGATTTTCTCATCACCTGAAAGGGGAAGAGTATCTAACATGGACATGGCTGTATTGTATTGCAAGACACACTGCTCATCGTATTCTTCTGGTTTCCATTTTTTTTGTGGCATATTTTTTCTCAAAAATGTTAAATAGATTGATCTGAAAATTATTCATACTGAAAAAGTGATTGCACAACTACCCCAACGATAGTAAAAATGCTTGAATCGAATTTCACGCTAGGAAAGGTGGGATCAAGCGATTTAAGATACGAGATGCTGCCATCCAATACATAGCGTTTCATAAAGGGCAATTGACTTTCTTGTTCTTTAACGATGACATAGCTTAAATTTTTAACCTCTTTTTCTGGATCGATAATTAATACGGTCCCTATAGGAAAACGACTATCAAGTGTGTATTCGATTATAAGAGCAAAGGCGTTCTGTGATACGTTTAGACCTACTTTTATTGTTCTTCGTTTAGTATTTGAAATAAAGTGACGCCGCAGTGTTGCAGCTTCTTCCCAAGAAAAAATAGGCACCTCATTAACTTCATAATTATCAGACCCCAATACAATTTCATTAAAACTATAATGAGCGATTAAGGCTGTTAGAGAGCCAATAGTTGGGTTTTTAGTTGAACCGTTAAGAATCTTATGGAGAACGGATCGATCAATGCCTGTTTTTCGCGATAAATCAGAAGCCGAAATGCCTTCTAACTCCATAAGTTTATTTATATTGTCAGCAATATCGGTCATGTTCTACACCCTAGCTCTTCTTACTATAACTGTTGCGAAAACATTATAAGAATGGTTTGATTATTTGTCAATTTTTCTAAACTTAAGTTTTATTTATGACAGAAAAAAGATTTTATTTTCAAATTTTCCAAAATAGTTTGCAAATTTGAAAATAATGGGGTATTTTCTTCTGAAAACGAAATCCTAAGGGACGTTTACGTTAACTAAAATAGAAAAAAGAGAATTAAATATTCTAAGAAAACAAATCAATTTAACTTCTAAAAAGAAGTCAAATCTATAGTTGTTTTGACTGTCGATTTAAAAAATTATTAATCTAAGGGAAAAGCAAGATGCTGATTTTAACAAGGCGCGAAGGAGAAGTGATGACTATTGGAGAGAATATCACCATCACTGTTAAACACATTAGGGGAAATCAGGTACGACTTGGTATCAATGCACCTAAAGAAATATCTGTACATCGTGATGAGGTTTATCAACGGATTAAAGAAGAGCCGCTCAAGATAGTTGAAGAGAATAGTTAAAAAATCCAGTCCGCTATCTATAAAAGATTTCTGCAAAGTGAAAGGACATTAGAGTTGTAAAGGAGAAGAATCAGAAATGATTATTAAAGATGCAAGGCCCACCTGTTTTTATCATCCGATAAAGGTTATTTTTTTAGATGATAATCGTGTATTTTTAGAAGCTTTAGACTTGGAATTTATTACTCATATCAATATGTTTTTGCACACAATCCCTGATGCATCAATGCAGGAAATTAATAGCCATAGCCAAGATAAAACCCCATCAATTTTTAAAATAATAAATGATGTTAACTTGGACACTACCAACAATCGTGTAATCAATTTTGATGTAAGCAATCTGTTAAATCT
>JACCWL010000214.1 GCA_013697645.1 Tatlockia sp.
AAAATTCGTGAGGTTTGTTGGATAACCCGGTTATCGCTAGCGCGCTAACCAGGCTACCATTTCTAAAAAATAAACTGCCTTTCAATGGAAATTTTTCTTGTGTTTAAAGACAGTATCTACGAAAACACTATAAGTTAGTCCAAGCAAATAGCCTTGATGCAACAAAGCGTAATCAGGGTTTCTTCATTAAAATTCATTACACCTTTGGCCGCACAATTGCAGAAATCAACTCCGCAACTGCCTTTATACAAACGATTTTCGCAGTTAATGGTCGCCAGTAAATTGCAATCGTGCGGGACGGGGCGGGTTTTTCGAAGGGAATTACTAATAGATTTTGCGCATCAGCATCTTCTATCGCTAAAGCTGGGAGAAGAGTAACGCCTGCGCCTGCTTGCACCATCCAGCGTAAGGTTTCTAAGCTTGTCGCGGTAAAATCAGCGCGAACTTCGCCTTTTGCTAATTGACATACAGCCATTGCTTGCTCGCGTAGGCAATGGCCTTCCTCTAAAAGCATTAGCGGTTGATTGGCTAGTTCTTTAATTTGTATTTCTTTCTTATTTTTCATGGGAGAATCGGCGGCTGCTGCGAAATAAAAAGGTTCTTCAAAGAGAGTTTGGCTAGCAAATTCACCTTCAACAGGGGTTGCCATTAATGCTGCGTCCAATTGACCTGCAGTCAGTTTTTCAATCAAACGATGCGTTTTATCTTCATCTAACCAAACTCGAATTTTGGGAAAGGCTTTTTGAATTTCCTGCATAATGTGCGGTAAAAGATAAGGAGCTAAGGTAGGAATTAGACCTAATCGTAAATCTCCAGAATAAGGATCAGCTGATGCGCGGGCCAATTCTTTCATCTCCGCCACTTGCGTTAAAATGAGCTTGGCTCGGCTCAAGATTGGCCTTGCTGCATCCGTTAAGATAACTTTTTTATTATTACGTTCAAAAAGTTGTAGCCCTAATTCCTCTTCAAGTTTTTTAATTTGCATTGAAAGTGTCGGCTGGCTTACGTTGCAGCGCTTTGCAGCATCGCCAAAATGCATGAATTCTGCAAGTACAACAAAATAATGTAAATCACGTAAATTCATTTTTTTTCCTCACAGGCTTTACTTTATTCAGCACAATTTCGTATAGTCGCATTTTTTGCCCAAAAGTAGAATTAATGAGCGTAATGAGTCTGTCCATAATAAAAACAACAAGACCGTTTAGCATCTGGTTTATTGCCGTGTCTTTTGTGTTATTCCAATTTTTTTTGCAACTGTCATCCGGCGTAATTATAGGTACGATAATGCAAGACATGCAGTTATCGGCTTTAGAAGCCGGGATTTTATCAAGCTCGTTCTATTATGTTTATACCAGTTTGCAAATCCCTGTAGGAATGCTTTTTGATCGAAAAAGCGCTCGTTTATTGCTCGCTGCCAATGCTTTGTTATGTAGCCTTGGATGTTTTGTTTTTGCCCAAGGAGATAGCCTTGTTCATTTAATCATTGGGCGATTATTGATGGGAGCCGGCTCAGCGTTTGCCTTTGTCGGTTTATCCCATTTGCTTAGGCAGCATTTTCCCTTAAAACAATTTGGCTTTTTATTTGGCCTTTCAGAAACCCTGGCCTTTCTGGTGACAATGTTTGGCATTATATCCTTGTCATCTTTTCTTAATCAATTTAGTTGGCGCTTATTTATCAATGGTGCGGCCATCCTTGGTTTAGCCATCTCTTTTCTTTGTTGGCAATTTATTCCAGATAATCAAAGTCAACCTACTAACGGCACTAGGCATAGCCAAGAATTACTAAAAATTTTGCGGAATAAAAAAGCTTGGATTAATGGGACCTTTGTTGGTTTGTGCTTTATGGTCATCAGTGTATTTGGAGCCCTGTGGGCTGTACCTTTTATCCAGGCAAAGCTTAACTGCTCTTTGCAAGAGGCCAGTTCGGTTGATGCCATGATTTTCTTAGGGGCGGCACTTAGCTGTCCTTTGTTTGGTAAATTAGCTATATTTTTTAAACGACGAAGACCCTTGCTTCTTGCTTCCTGTCTTTCTACAGCCTTCCTACTTTTAGCATTGCTTTATCTTCCTATGCAAAATATAGCCCTCGTGGCACTAATGATGTTCGCGATTGGTGTTTGCTGTGGCGCATATATGCTTGCCTATACTATAGCTAATGAAATATCGCCCCCGGGCTCTTTATCAACTTGTACAGGGTTTACCAATACTCTTGCCATGCTTTCAGCGCCGCTAATTCAACCCTTAGTTGGTTATTTATTGGATTATTTTAGCAACGGGCAGTTTTATACGCTTAGTGATTATCAAAATGCTCTGCTTATCATTCCAATTAGCTTATTTGTTGCAAGTGGGCTTGTATTTTTGTTGCCAGAGAAAATAAGTTGATAAAAGGCTTAAGGTTTGCAAACGAAGATTTATGCTGAAGTTGACCAGGCTTTGCTCTTAGGTCGGCGCCCCTGGCCCTACATTGATGTCGGGCCAGGAGCGCCGACCTACGCTTTTTAAAAATGACCCCTATGCATTGAGCTCTTGGCCCGCCTCACGTTTATCTATTAGGATAGAGA
>JACCWL010000262.1 GCA_013697645.1 Tatlockia sp.
CCGCCACAGACGATGCTCTTTGTCCGATAGCAACATAAACGCATTTAACGCCAGTGCCTTTTTGGTTGATAATTGCATCAATTGCAATGGCTGTTTTTCCGGTTTGACGGTCACCAATGATTAACTCTCGCTGTCCTCGTCCAACGGGAATCATCGCATCCACAGCTTTAAGCCCTGTTTGTACAGGTTGATCCACAGATTGTCGGGCGATTACACCAGGAGCCACCTTTTCGATTGGCGATAATTTAGCCGCTTGAATTGGGCCTTTGCCATCGATAGGATTACCTAGCGCGTCTACGACGCGGCCTAACAAACCCTCGCCAACTGGCACTTCAAGAATACGTCCAGTGCATTTACCTTTTTGCCCTTCTGACAAACTCGAATAATCACCAAGAATTACCGCAGCTACAGAATCGCGTTCTAAGTTTAATGCCAGACCGTAAACTCCACCGGGAAACTCAATCATCTCTCCCTGCATTACATCGTCAAGGCCATGAAGACGAACGATTCCATCTGATATGCTGACAATTGTTCCGACATTTCTTGCTTCGGATTTAACATTAATATGCTCAATTCGTTTTCTGATTAAATCAGAAATCTCAGCTGGGTTTAGTGCTACTTGTTCTGGCATGAAATCTATCCTCTCTATTACGCGGCTAAATCGGTACGCAGTTTATCTAATTTTCCACGCACCGAACCATCAATAATTAAATCGCCCGCATGAATAACGGCTCCCCCTAAAAGTGACTTATCCACTTTAAGGTTAATAGTTACCTCGCGTTGTAAACGCTTGCTCAGTGAACTGATTAGCTGTGCTTGTTGTGCTGTTGAAAGCTCAGAAAAGCTAATCACATTAACCTCGAGTGTCTTTTCTTGCTCAGCTCGAAGGGAATCAAACAGCACCTTTATATTGGGCAATACCATCAAGCGTTTGTTATCTGCAAGCAAGGCGACTAAATTCTCAATGGTTGTTTTTTCAGTTGCATCTGCTTTCGCAAACAGCGACATCAACACTTCTGTCTGTTGCTCTGCGGTTGCAGCGGGATTAGCAATGAATTTCATTGCCTCCTCATCCGATACTGCAACAGCCAACTCATACAGTATTTCAGACCATCGACCTAGCTTTTTAGAGTCTAAAGCCAGCTCAAAAAGAGCTTTAGCGTAGGGTCTTGCGATTGTAGTCGTATTTGACATATCAAAGCTCTTCAATCAGGTTATCAAGCAAGGCGCTATTTGTTTTTGCATCGATTTCTCGATTAAGAATTTTTTCAGCGCCAGAGACCGCTAACAAAGCTACTTGTTTACGCAAACTATCTCTCGCATGATTAATTTCTTGCAATAATTGCTCATGAGCTATTTTTGCTTGTTTTTGCGCTTCAAGTTTTGCATCTTCTTTGGCTTCTTCAATTAAATTAGCTGCGCGTCGACTTGCTTTTTCGATAATTTCAGAAGCTTGCGCCTTTGCTTGCTTCAAATCATCTTTAACGCGATGTTGTGCTAGCTCTAATTCTTTGCGGCCACGTTCAGCAGAAGCCAAACCGTCAGCTATCTTGTCTTGGCGCTCTTCCATTGCTTTAGATAATGGAGGCCAAACAAATTTCATGGTAAACCAAACAAATGTCATAAAAACAAGCATTTGTATAATTAGAGTCAAATTAATTGCCAAGGTATTATCTCCCGTAGCAGCAGGACGTTTTTCCCACCCTTATTTAGCGATATTAAGAACCCAAATTGTTTAAGAAGGGGTTTGCGAAAGTAAAGTACAAGGCAATACCCACACCGATCATTGTTACCGCATCAAGAAGACCAGCAACGATAAACATTTTTACTTGTAACATGGGAACCATTTCAGGTTGACGAGCAGAACCTTCGAGGAACTTACCACCTAATAAACCGAAACCAATTGCAGTACCTAAAGCACCCAAGCCGATGAGTAAAGCGACAGCAATAACCGTCATACCATTAACCTGTGCTATCAAATTTGCAGCTTGCATATAAATCCCCTTAGTGGACAATGTTTAAATTAAAATCTTAAGAGCCTTTGACATTTCGCTAGGCTGAGTGCCCGGCCTTCGTTTTTGCGCACCGTTACGCAGCATACATAAGTATGTGAGTAACGGAGCGCAGAAAATGAAGGCTTGGGCGCCAGCATGTAGAAATGTCAACAGCTCCTAGTGATCTTCATGAGCCAGACTGAGATAAACAATAGTCAGTACCATAAAAATAAATGCTTGCAAGGTGATCACCAATATATGGAATATTGACCAGACCGTTGCCAATATAAATTGCGCTATCCCTAGGGTAGTTGTTCCAATTATTGAGCTTGAGGCTGCATTTAAGGTCATCAAGGCTATCAGAATAAAGATCAATTCGCCAGCATATAAGTTACCAAACAACCGCAGTGCTAATGAAATGGGCTTTGAAATTAAATTTACTAATTCAAGCAAGAGGTTGAAAGGTATAAATGCCCAATGATTAAACGGTTGTAAGGTTAATTCTTTGACAAATCCTTTTAAACCCTTAATTTTCAAGCTGTATATAATAATAAGCAGGAAAACTGACAGTGAAAGGGCGAAAGTCATATTAAGATCGTTAGTAGGTACTACCTTTAAATAATGAATCCCGACCGATTGCGCAGCAAAAGGAAGTATATCTACAGGAATAATATCCATAAAATTCATGAAAAAGACCCAAACAAAAATGGTCAAAGCGAGAGGGCCAATTAGCTTGTTTTTGCCATGAAAACAGTCTTTGACTTGGTCATCAGCAAAAGAAAGCATTAATTCTGCGAAGTTCTGTAGTTTGCCAGGTACACCAGTGGTCACTCGACGTGAACCCAAGTACAACAGCAATAAAATAAACATCCCTGATATCATTGAAAAAAACAGGGTATCTAAGTTAAGCGTCCAAAAACCGCCGGAGCCCCAACTCATCGTTTTAACATCGAAGGTTAGATAGGTAAGATGATGTTTTATGTATTCAGTGCTTGATACCATTTCAGTCACTTTCAGGCCTATTTTGTTTGTTAGCAAATATCAATGGCGCAAACCAGTAATTCATTAGCACCACAATGTAAGTGAAAAAAAACGCTAGAGGGGCTATTTTGTAAAATACAAATACTAATGAAAACAAAACAGCTGTAGAAAGAATCTTTAAAGCCTCACCCACATAGAAGCTTTTGACTATCTCTCGTGCAGCTCTGGCGCCTTGATAGCGAAACACTTTATTCGCAAAGAGAATGGAAGGCACAATGGCAACCAATCCCCCTAATATCGCTGAAATTCCTTCTTTTTTGCCACTCAGCAACAAAAACGCTAAGGAAATCAAAACGCTAGTGAAGAGCTGAGTTTTTATCAAGCGTTTTACGCCGGCAACACCAGGCTGAGCTTTCACATTTTCACCCATCTTTTAACGCGCGGATTATAAAGTAAACAAGCTGGATAAGCAACGCCAGGTAGCAATTTATTCTTAAATTAGACGTTATTTTTGTCGGTCAGACTGGATTATTATGACCAAATTGCTTATATTTTAAGTAGGTTCTGTTGTGTTTTTCTAGTTTGAACCTCTGAAATGCCAACAAAGCCTGCGTAACTTAGACCGCAAAGTAAGGATGGCATTATGTCTGAAAAGCAACAACGCACCGCTGTGAGCATGCGGGAGAAAATGCTCAATCGTTATGGAGATGAGCTCCACCATAAACACAATAAAAATCATATTCCCTACCGGAGCCATTGTAGAACCCACCCAGTATTGGTTAACGGTACCGATGACGAGGATGAAAACGTGTCAACGGGTTCGTTACGTGCATTTAAATTAAGAAAAATTCGTAAACGACTGGATAAAGGTCGATTCCATTGATAAAGTAAAGACATCCTCCAGGTTTAGCCACTTCCTGGTTTGGACAACAGCACAACGTGGCCTGGGTAAAACCAGGCCACAACTTTTAAATCAATTATCTACCGAAGCCTGATTACTCAAATGATAGTATTTCAATAGCTTTACCACGCGCAAAACTTTTGCTGAATTTCTAGCAATATCGATTACCTTAGCCGCCTGTTTAGGCCGCACATCACCCATCAGATAGACAATTCGATCAGAGGTAATTACTTTAAAGACGTGAGGATCTATTTCAGAGTTAGCTACTATACTGGCTCGTATCTTGGCAGTAATCCAACTGTCTTCTACGTTGTTTTTTGGTAGACTGGATATATCTATTTGATTAAATAATCGCCGATATCCGGTTAAGGCAGCTACTCGTTCCTTGGCTTCCTGCCGAAGCTCGTTGGTCGGCACATGTCCCGCTAGAAGTATATCTCCATTAAAAATAGCCAAGTCAATAGAACAGTCTTCACACCTTAACCGATCATCCTGATAAAGTGCCTGGCTGGCATTCGCAGACAACTGAAAATCACTTATTTTTTTATAAATGTTATGGCGGTCATAAACTAAGTTTGCCCCAGTCCAGATATTCGCAAGACAGCCGGTTAAAAGACTAGAGCTTAGTATCAGAGAACAAACTAACTTAATTGAGTGAAAAAGCCCTTGTTTTTTCATCTTTGAAATTCTATTACCCCTATACAATGTATTGAAAAACTTTGACTACTTTCTTCACGCCATTAATTTGCCTTGCTACATGGACCGCAAGATTTGCTTGCTCATGTGTTGCCTGGCCCATCAGATAAACTACACCATTTTCTGTAACTATCCGAATAGAACCTGATTCCAACCCATTTTGAGTAAGCATCATCGACCTGGCCTGACTTGTTATCCAAGTATCTTTCGAGCGCTGCGCTAGAGGTATCGGGTAATCAACAGATATCTCATCGTATACTCGGCTTACATTTGCTGTTTGTTGGGCAATTTTTTCGGCAAGTACCCTTAAAGATGCAGCTGGAGTTTGACCCACTAATAAAACAACGTGGTTAAAAGAACTTACAATGATGCGTGATTCGCGAAAACGAGGATCTTTCACAATTGATGTGTGCACCTTGTGGAAAATACGGGTATCGCTCTCAATGGTAGCAAGTGTTCGTCTATCGTAACCAACAAGGCCTGCAGCAGCCCCGGCAACCACAACTGCAACACATCCTGTGAGCAAAGAAACTAGCAATATAAAAATAATCGTACGAACTTTCATAACTCACCCCAACATTTGGCCAAATAAAGATTTTTCTATCAAATCAGAAAAGCAGTGCAGAATAAATAAATGGGTTTCACGAATGCGGGCGGCATTATCGCCCTGAACTCTCAATTCAATATCCTCTGGACCAAGATGATTTGCAAGAACACCACCGTCACGGCCACTTAATGCAATCGTATCCATTCCTCTGTCATTCCCAGCATTTACTGCCTGTAATATAGCGTTGGCATTGCCTGAGGTAGAAAGCACCAATAAAACATCGCCTTCCTGACCTAAGGCCTGGATTTGCCGGGCAAAAACCTGTTCATAATGGCTATCATTAGCGATAGAAGTGATTGTTGCTGTGTCAGTAGTTAAGGCAATCACTGGTAGAGCTGGTCGTTCTACCTCGAAATGATTAATCATTGCAGTCACAAAATGCAAACAGTTGGCAGCAGAACCGCCACTGCCGCATAATAATATTTTTCCATTGTTAAGCAAACATTTAACTAAGCGATCTCCTGCTTTGGCTATTGGGGCAGATAAAACATCCGCAACAGCAATTTTTGCCTCGATACTGGCAGCGAAGAGATGCCTGACTCGATCTTCCATCTGTGTCATTATTTATTGTTCCTATTTTTAAAAATCCAACCCAAAGGCATTTTTTATCCAGCTTAGATCTGCTTTTGGGCCTTCAAAACCTAAAACATCGAAGCGCGTAAGTTGCTTGTCGTGTAAATTTTTAGACAGTAGATAGCTCGTTGCTGTCTTTATCAGTTTTCGCTGTTTAAAATAGGTAACCGATGCAAGAGCGCCACCATAAGAACTTGAAACACGAGCCCGCACTTCAACAAAAACAAGATAATTTTTATCCCGCATAATTAAATCAATCTCACCAAATCGGCAACGATAGTTCGATTCTATCCATTGCAAACCCTGAGAGACAAGGTAGGCGCGGGCTTGTTTTTCCCTAGCAAAACCTGTTGTTAAGGACATTGTATCTTTTCCATTAGAAGGACGGTTTATATTACTACTTAATTAGCTCACAACTACTGCAACACCGCCTTTGAATTTCCCCCAGGCAGGGATTCTTGCAATTTGCTGTGTGCGATTTAAATAAAGAACGCCGCTGTTATCATCAATTCCCATCGACGGGAAAAGTAAGAGCTGATTCAACTGTGTTGATAAAGCAAAACTATCCATTCCTAAGGCGTATAGGCGATTGTAACTGTTTAATTGCTCCGGCCAATGTTTAGATCCCATTTGATGAGAAAATACCCAAGGCATATCACTAAACATTATGCCATCCAAATCTTTGTCTTTCATGATTTCCGGACTACCGCCATAAACGGTAGACGTAGCATAGACAGGAACATTGCCTGCAAAATAATATTTTAACAAAGGCATTATTTGCCGTGCTTTAGTAGGATAGGCAAGCAGGAAGATCATATCGAAATCTTGGCGGCGGTTGGGGACTGTTTGAATATTTCGACCTAACAATTCTTTGACTTGCTTTTCCCTTCCTTCGCTTTCTGAGACATGAAGCAAATCACGGATAGCGGTATTTAAATCTGCCTTTGCACCATAAGCTAATTTATCCACGATGATTCCGCCGTTGTCTTGCCATTGTGAGTTAAAGGCTGTCACAATCTCCTCACCCCAAGGCCCTTCAGGCGCAATAATCAGTGCGCGTTTATACCCTTTCTTTCCGGCTTTTTCAGCGACCTGACGCGCTTCGTTGCTTGGTGATAAACCGAAATGATAAGCATTGGGCATCGATGTAGCATCAACGTCATTGAGCAAGAGTGTTGGGACAGGATGCTCCATTGCCGCAACAGTTGCCACATCAGATTTACTAAGAGGGCCGACTACATAATCGGCACCTTCGCTTAAGGCTTTCTGGTAAAGATCAGCGACCGGGGTTTTAGCACTATCATAAAATTGAACTTTGGCTGGAGAGTCTGCAGCTGCTGCCATGAAGCCATCGCGTATTGCCCCGCCAGGACCGGCTAAAGGACCGCTTAGGGGTAAGATCAAAGCCACTTGACGGGGCTTTGTATGCAAATAGGGTTTTACTGAGGCAAGCGGCGAAGGTAGTAATTTATTAGCCGGATGATTCTGATATTGATTCTGCCACTCTTCCATCTTGGCAAGTGTCACTTGAGAGTCCTCGTTATTTTGCCTTGCGATTAATGCTAATTTCATCCAGCCCTGCAACTGAGAATCATCAGGCGCTTCAACAGCCAAGGTATTTAGTTCTTCCACTGGCAATTTAGTCAGCGTCAACCACAAAATTCGGCGATTGTTTGTACGAGCTGCTTCGTTTGGGATTAATGGTTCTAATTTAATTCGTTCAACGACAGACTCCGCAGCATTTCCTATCGTTTCATAGGCTAGAGCCAGCGTTTCATGGTACTGAACTTGATAATAGAGGGACAAACTGCTAGTTTCATGCACCTTTGCTAATCTAGCAATGGCAGCCCGTGGTTGTTCTCGGATTAGATCAGTGTTTGCTAGCAAGATATTTTTTGCATTCGCTTGCATAGGGGTTAGAGGGTTGGTTTGTGTCAAGATGCGCACACCATCGCGCCATTGGCCGTCATAGATAAAGCGTCCGGCAGCCATAATCAAAAGGTTCTGTTTTTCATCTTCAGCCTGATTTTTTGACAAGGCAAGGTAGGATGTTGCAGGCAAAGTATAGGGAATCAGCGATGCTGTTGATTGTTCCTTGTTTGCAGCCGGTTGAACCGGAGGCAGAATAACTTTCGCACATTGAGAAAGCAATAATGCTGTAACAATAATTGCAAAACATTTTAAACTTGGAGACATCGCTAACATGAGGATAGACCCAAAATGCATGAACGCAATAGGATAAACTATGGTAAAAAAATCAGCAAGAACTAGCGGCACACTTTACATTGTCGCAACGCCAATTGGTAACCGTGATGACATAAGTCTAAGGGCTTTAGAAACCCTTAAATCCGTTGATTCAATACTTGCTGAAGATACTCGCCATTCGGCACAGTTACTCAACTTACTTGGCATCCATAAGCCCTTGCTTTCTTTACATGCGCATAATGAAGCACAAAAATCGGAGCAAATCATTGCAGCCATAGAACAAGGAAAATCCTTTGCCTTAATCAGCGACGCCGGCACGCCCCTAATTAATGATCCGGGCTTTCCTCTGGTACGTTTGGCGCGTGAAAAACAGCTTAGCGTGGTTCCAATTCCCGGCGCTTGCGCTCTGATAACAGCACTTTCAGCAGCTGGCGTGGCCTGCGATAGCTTTACATTTGTTGGTTTTTTACCAGCAAAACAAGCTGCCAGACGTACAAAGCTAGCCTTATTGCGACATAGTGAGCACACTATTGTTTTTTATGAATCGACTCATCGGTTGATGGATTGCATCGATGATCTCATTGAAATTTACGACCAAGACTATGAATTCGTGGTGGCCAAAGAATTAACCAAAACCTTTGAAGAATTTATTAACGGCAAAGGGCAAACTATTAAGGCTTGGTTTCTTGAAGACAATGCTAGGACCAAAGGAGAGTTCGTCTTCATCCTGCCGGCAAAGCCTGAGGAAACCTTATCCAATCAAAAAGAGATGGAAATTTTATCGTTATTAATTAAGGAATTGCCGCTAAAACAAGCGGTAAAGATAACTTCTTTACTAACGAATACCAATAAAAATGAAATTTACAAACTCGCTTTGCAATTAAAGATATAGTCAGGTCAACTCTGGTCACCTGTCCTCATCCTTATAGGCACGGTGTTCAGACAAAGGAGATCCCTCACTAACATTTACCCCAAGCTAGCAACTAACCCCAACTCTTCTTCGCTATCCTCTACAGCTTCCTCTACCTTTACTTCCTGGGATTTACTGTAAGTATTATATGCACTATACAGTTGGTAACAAATAACGATCGCAGTAAGCACTAAAGCTGCTTGCCAACATACGGCATAGAGGGTAATCGCTAAGGTTGGCATAATTGCATTTTTGACCATTGTCCAAATAAACTCATTTCTGGCGGCTAAATATTCCTCCATTGCATTATCTACATTTTTCTCTTCAATTTGTGCCTGATACAAAATCAAACTTTTTTCTTTGTAGGGAGTATAAGCGTCCGCTGATAGGTACATCGCAACAGCAAAGGTACAAATCGCATAGCAAGCAAGCACTACAACTGGCGAACTCAGTACCATCGAAGCAGAAAATCCTACAACTAACAGAAGGGCAGCGGTGCCATTAAACCAGAAGGTAGCGTCTTTTGCCTGCCAAGCCAGATCAAAATCTTTAATCTCTTGGGTTAGAAGACGACATTGTTCCTCATGCATCATTCTCTCTTCGTGCATATTGGATAAATTTTTAGATAAATCCAGCGGGATTCTTAATTTAGCTTGATAAAATTCAAGATCCTTGGTTAATTGTAATCGTTTTTCTAAGTATTCCCCATGGGCTAAATAGCGGCGCCAGACAATCAAAGCCAGGTCAAAAACTAAAAATCCGACAATTACCCAGCCAGCTGTAGGATCGGCTATACCAAACAAACTATTATAATTAGCAACAAGGTTTACCAGTCCCCAAACTAAATCGTTTAATAAATCACCATGTCGTTTATACACTTCATTAGCAAAGCGCTTCTTCCAGTCTAATTTTTTTTCTTCTTTAGTTGGAAAGCAAACATGCTTGATTAATGTACCCATATTAATAATGAAACGAAGTATAAAAAAACCCACGCTAAAGCCTCTTAGAAAGGCTGTTGGCATTTCTAAGGTGGAAATAATGTTATCCACGTCAATATTCATATCAAGTGTTGAATTTATTTTATTAATCCAGTCCCAATCACGAAAAAGATTTAATGATTTTGAAATAAGCGTGCGACAGAAAAACCAATAAATACGGACCACATTAACATAGGCCAATTTGTTTTTTATTTTTGAGGTATGAAAAGGAGTCGAGATCAGATCAGCCAAAGCATCAGAAATTTGTTTAACCAGATAGGTAATGAATGAATCATTGTTCGCTTTGTCTGCGGGAAAAATCCCTGTAGCACAACGTTTTTTTATTTGTAATCTTAGTTCTAAAAATTTATTAGCGGTTGCATTGTGACCATCATAAATAAGGTGAAAATTTTGTAACATGATGCAGCAGGAGTAACAATAGAACCAAAAAATTTCCTGATTGACCTTGTCTTCCTTCAGTCTGTTCAGTAGCAGATATACGTCATCTCTAATAAATTTTTCATTGGAGGCTACAAATTCATAGTTATGAAGTCCGTCATAAGCTCTTTTCTTTGCTTCTTCTATTGTCTTCACACTTGCGAAGAAGTCTCGTTTGTCGGCAACAAAACTTTCAATTTGTGTCTCAAAACCCATAAACAATCCACCCAAAAAATGAACAAACTCAACAAAGTTATCACTCTAAGTTTTTGGGTTCAAGAAATATTGTCTTTGTTTTTTCATGCTGACTGAAAACAAACAGAATGGATTTTTTTTATTCTATTCTGACTGAGATAAGTTAATATAAACGAATGTAGCCTTGAGGCACGGAGCGTAATCAAGGTTTATTATTAAATCGTTACTGAATTACGATTAGCTATTCCAGTTTCAACTAAAAAAAAACATGTAGGTCGGCGCCCCTGGCCCGACATTTCTTACCCGCGAAGCCATTGTCGGGCCAGGGGAGCCGCGACCCTACATGTTTTAAATAAAACATGCATAGATGCAGCGAAGTGCTTAAGTGTAAACCATGAGATGTCCCTAAACACGCAGCGTATCAAGGCTATAAATATTTGAAACAAATTATGAATAACTGTACTGATCGATTTTAGGAACTTCATCTGCTGTTGAGTAGCAAGTCGTACAAATGGCGTAATAGGCCAGATATGCCCAACCTACAATAGGAAAGCAAAACCAGGCTATCATTTCGCAAGCTGACATTTTCCAATCCATTCTTGATGAATCAGCTTTTTCAAAGCGAGAAGGTTCATTTTTATCTCGTGGAAAAAAGGAGACTGCGCTATTTTTGCGGAAATGCGGATTTAAAAATTCACAGTGCTTTCTTTCGCAACGAAAATGATCATTAGTTAAATCAGTAAACTGATATAAGGCATTTTCTTCCGGGACATCACCGCCTTCTTTCCAACTCGTTAAAAGATCTATTTGCCAGGTGTTTGTTGCTTCAAGCTCCGTATAAAAAGTGGATGCTCTAGACAATTTAGCTCTAATTATTTCTTGATAATTTTCATCCATCTCAAGTTCTAAACTTTCAATTTGTCCATCTTGAAATTTCACCTCAAACTCAAGAACATGCAAGGTTCTTTTTGCACTAGATAGGCAATCTTTTCTAAGAAATCGAGCAACAACTGGTTTCATAGGGGTCTCCTTTAATGACGATATTATTTTTCAGATCCAAATATTAATAATTTAAGAATTAATTATTGACAAAATTCCCCGGCATTCAGGCTTTCACTAAAGCCCTAAGCCAGGCGCTGAAGCGGCTCGAACGCTGCTTCAACGAGGATTAAATTACTTAAATAATAAGATCGTTATTGAAAATTGGTTGTGCTGTTCCTTCAGAATTTAAAGTCTTAGTAATTAAGTTAGCTGATTCATGACTTAGAGTCCCCTTACGCCAGTCAGGGAACTTTTCCTCAACAGCAACAATAAGGGCCTCCGTAGAATCATTTCTTCGAGACACTGATAACTTAAGGAATTCTATAAAGGCATCAGCCTTATGGGATTTTAAATCTTTATTAAAAAAGGAGTTTAAGCTGTCTCTTTTATATTTATTGATTTGAGCTACGATGGCATCAACTATATCCCCACGAAATTTTGACGAATATTTACCATCAAACGTATAAGGCTTAGGCAGTTCTGTGTATGCAAAAAAGCTCGCGGCGTAGGTATAAATCGATGCTGCAGCGTTGTACATCATTTCTGGAATTGCAGAAAACGAGCATTCGATACTTTCACCTTCTTCCTGTACAACTTGCGGTTTATAGTTCGCTTTGAACTCACAACTATAATTGTTAAACCAGTCAGTGCTTAATAAATAGGTATCCTCTAAACGCTCTGAATGAGTTTTAAGATGAAAACTTTCTCTATTTTTTTTCCAAGTGTCAAAAAGTACTCGATGCCAATCAGATAGCTCTGTATCTTCCCAGTTACCACCAGGTTTAAAATCACCCTCGCGAACCTGATGATGCAGAACCCTGACCTTATCAATTTCCATATAATCTTTGTCTACTTGAAGCTCAAATTGTTGTTCTTCCCCGTTGTCTAATCTCACTCTAAATCTAAGGTAATAGGCCAGGCTTTCATTATAAGCTGGAAGAGCACCTTTATCAGTACAAACTGCTGAAATTGGTTTCATCAAAAATCTCCAAAAAAAGTCATTAAAATGATTTTACTTTCCAATACAAAAGCTAGAGAAAATCTTGCCAAGCAAATCATCTGAGGAAAATTCGCCGGTGATTTCACATAAAGCTTGATGGGCAAGGCGAAGATCTTCTGCAAGTAATTCACCAGCTCGTTGCCCAGTTAATTGCGCCTGACCTGCACGCAATAACTCTGTTGCGCTTTCTAAAGCTTGTAAATGGCGTCTTCTTGCCAAAAATTGCCCTTCCATAGGTCGATAACCGACCACGTTTTTAATTTTTTCCTTAAGTAAATTAAGCCCAAGGCCCAATTTTGCGGAAAGATAAACGTCATTATCGACGAGTTTAGGTTCTTGATTAAATTGATCAATTTTATTAAAAACATGAATAATCGGGATCGATTCAGGCAAAGTCTTACGAATTTCTTCACTAAGTTCCATGCTGGCCGCTGAATTATTCACCTCAGCAATCAGCAATAAACAATCCGCTCGGCTCACTTCTTGCCAAGCACGTTTGATTCCTTCCTTTTCTACCAAATCCTCACTTTCTCTTAAGCCTGCGGTATCAACAATGTGCAAGGGAATATCATCTAGCAAAATATGTTCGCGCATCACATCGCGGGTTGTCCCAGCAATATCAGTCACTATCGCTACCTCTCGACCTGCAAGGCAATTAATCAGAGTTGATTTACCTGCATTGGGTCGGCCTGCAATCACCACTGTTAAACCTTCGCGGATAATAGCACCTTGTGAAGCATTTGTGCAAATAGCCTCAAGTATTTGCAATATTTCAGACAACATCAGGGCAACTTTACCGTCATTTAAAAAATCAATTTCTTCTTCGGGAAAATCAATTGCAGCTTCAACAAAGAGGCGAAGATGTATAATTTTTTCATTGAGGTCATGAATCTTTTTCGAGAAATCCCCCTGCAAGGATCTAATCGCCATACGTGCTGCTGTTGCTGAACTCGCTTGAATAAGGTCTGCAATCGCTTCTGCCTGAGTTAAATCTATTTTATCGTTCAGAAAAGCACGTTCTGAAAATTCACCAGGCCTAGCTAATCTTGCACCCAAAGCTAGAGCTTCGTTTAGCAGAATATCTAAAACTAAGGGTGAGCCATGCCCCTGAAATTCAACAACATCTTCGCCGGTAAATGAATGAGGCGCTTTGAAATAGATTATTAGGCCCTTATCAATAATTTCATTTTGGCGATTATAAAAAGAACCATAACTAGCTTGACGCGGAATTAAAGATTTCGATTGATTGAGCTTAAGCGCTATTGAATAAGCAAGAGGACCTGACATACGAACAATTCCAACCCCGCCACGACCAGGCGGGGTAGCAATCGCAATTATTGTATCGCTCTGCATTTATTTTGCTGACACAAGACCAGGTTTATCAGTTTCGCTGTATTTGCGGGTGATATACCATTGCTGCAGAATTGATAAGGTATTATTCACTATCCAATAAAGTACTAATCCAGCTGGGAAATTCCAGAAAAGTGCCGTAAACAAGATAGGTAAAAACATCATAATTTTTGCCTGCATAGGATCTGGTGGAGCAGGGTTTAGGCGCTGCTGAATAAGCATTGTAGCGCCCATGATGATTGGCAAGATGTGATAAGGATCTGCAAGAGCTAAATCTTTTATCCAGAAAATAAAGGGAGCTTGCCTTAACTCCACCGATTCAAGCAGAACCCAATAAAGAGCAATGAATACAGGAATCTGGATAATAATTGGTAAACAACCACCTAAAGGATTTACCTTTTCTTGGCGATATAACTCCATCGTAGCCTGGCTCATTTTAGCCTTATCATCACCAAAACGTTCCCGTAGCGCCAGTAATTTAGGTTGTAATTTACGCATTCCAGCCATTGATTTGTAGCTTGAGGCAGACAAGCGATAAAAAACGAGCTTAATTAGCACAGTGACTAAAACAATGGACCAACCCCAATTGCCAATCACAGAATTAATTGCTTTCATCAGTGAAAATAACAGCGATGACAGGAACCACAAGATGCCATAATCCACGGTTAATTCTAAACCGGGAGCAATTTCTTTAAGTACAGCAGTATCCTCAGGGCCAAGGTATAAACTTGAGCCAATTGTTTTTTGTGATGCAGGTTCAATAGTAATTGGCTGACTCACAGCACCTATCGTGTAATCACCATCAACAGCTCTGGTGTAAAACATAGATTTGCTATCTGCTTTGGGAATCCAAGAGCTGACAAAATAATGCTGTTGCATTGCAATCCAGCCACCCTTGGCATCCACTTCAAGATTTGACTTAGACATATCCTTGAAGCTAACTTTTTGGAATTTATGCACGCCAGGGTTGGAGTAAGAGGCGCCGGTATAAGAACCTACATGGAAAATACTGGACTTATCTTCTTGAGGAGAGCTTCTTAGGAACTGAGTATTCATATAGCCATGCCAAGCATTTTCACCTTGATTTTCGATGAGATAATTAACATGGATTAAATAGCTGTCCCTGGTAAATACAAATTCTTTTTTGACAGATAAACCTTCAGCAGATTTCCCAGTCAAGGTTACAGTTAAGGTTTTTTCATCGGGTGATAATTGATAAAGACTTTTATCGCTAGTAAAAGCAAAATCAATATTTTTAGCCGTTTGACCCTTATCTGTAGAGAATAAGCTGCTATTAGCAACATAGCGTTCACCGGGATTGTTTTGCAGCAAAGTGATAGGTCTATCTTTTTCATCAACACTGACAGGGAAATCTATCAACTGAGTATTAACTATATCGCCTTGACGCAAATCAATACTCAGGTTAAGTACATCCGTTTTTATTTGAATTGTCCTAGACTCAGATTGGCTGGCTGTCTCTTTAACCGAATCAGGACTAGCACTTGCTTGGCTTGGGGCGCTGGATTTCATAGTAGGTAATAAACTACCGTCGCTTACTGAAGTAGTTGGGGTTTGAGTCTGAGTTTGATTCGTGCTTTGCCCTGGATTCGGTGGATAATCATGCTGCCATCCCATCCAAAGGGAATAACCAATCAGCGCAAGCGCTGCATATAAAACTACACGTCGTATATCCATTAAAGATTCTCTTTGTTAGGTGACACCGGATCATAGCCGCCTTTCGCCCAAGGGTGACATCGTAAGATACGGCGTATTGCTAGCCATCCTCCCTTGAAAACACCAAGGTTTTTAATTGCTGTTATTGCATAGAGCGAACAGCTGGGATAATAGCGGCAACAAGGTTTTATGATAGGGCTAAGTAAAACTCGGTATAAAACAATAGGCATGCAAATCAAGTTGCGTATAAAATAGTTAATTTGTTCCATATTATACATAGCCTAGCAATTAATGTCTTATTTTCTACCTTTGCCACACCCTGCCTTGCTAAAAACACGACGTCAAAAGTAGCTAGTTCGGTGGTACGGAAGGTTTCGCGTAATAAACGCTTTATGCGATTTCTATCGTGAGCCTTTTGTATCATTTTCTTCGACAACGCCAGACCCAGTCTAGCGTGACCCAGAGTATTTGCTCGATGTAAAATGATAAACTCTGGAGTAACCATTTTTTTTGCTTCTGCAAATACATAATCATAGTCGCTTTTATTAAGTAAGCGCTGTGTCTTCTTAAAGCAATTCACTTAAGCTGATAAACGCTTACGACCTTTTGCACGACGACGTTTAATAACCAAACGACCACCGCGAGTTGCCATACGCGCTCGAAAACCGTGATCCCGTTTGCGTTTCAAATTAGAGGGTTGGAATGTGCGTTTCATGTTGAACCTGTGATTAATTAATTTTTAAGGTTGGCAATGATAGAAAAATTTACATCTTCTGTCAAACAATCTGGAGTTGTTTTGTTTTATCAAGACCTAGACCTTTTTTCGATTCTGCTTACCGATGCTTAATAAATATAAAGTATTAAGATATAAACCCTATTTTTATTATATAGTAGGAAAATTCTGTGGGTAGTCGTTCAAAATCTAATATATTCATATAGTTACAGCAATTTTACCCTGTTCACTGACCCCTTCTATTCCTCAGGATAATCTCTTTGTTAATTGGATTTAAAACTAGCCCAGTGATTTTATCCACGCTATTTATTAGGGATATACGCCCTTTATGCACAGTTTTTATTGTTAATAATTTTTAATAGAATTGTGGATATCTCTGTTTTTTTGTTGGTGGCCGCGTATAATCGATCTTCAATTGCTTTATTTGCATTCTTTGTTTGATGTTATTTTAGCCTACTTTGAGTTCAGGTTTGAAATCTTAAACGCTCGTTACGGACAATTATGATGAACATTTCCCTAAGAAAGGGTCATCAATCTATTGCATTCCTAATGAAAATGCCTAGTTCTTCGCAGTAGACTGTAACGGCTTATCTAAGCTTTCAGTAAATCTATCAGTTGTATTTTTTAACTTGGCTTTTATAGATGTATTTGCAATCCTTTAGAGCATTGTCAAATTACTTGGTTTGGCCTTCCAGTAAATAGTTGTCATATCTATATCTGTATGAGGAGTTTTTGTGTCTGAAGATGTTTGGAGAAAGTGTCGAGAGATCTTAGAAGAAGAATATCCGCCACAACAATACAATACTTGGTTACGCCCTTTACAAGCTGAGTTTCATGACAATGGCCTTGTTTTGCTTGCTCCTAATCGCTTTGTTGTTGATTGGGTTAAGCGTAATTTTTATACACGACTAAAAGAAATTGTTAATCAGATTGGTGGGGATGCCTTTTCCTTGTTGAGCATTGGGATTGGCACGAAGACAGCCGAACCCGTCTCTGTTGAAAACCAAGATATAAAAATAGCTGATAATCTTATTAAAGCGAGTACTAAAAAAGCTGCTGATTATAAAAATAGTTATTTAAATAAAAAATTTGTATTTGAGAGTTTCGTTGAAGGAAACTCCAACCAATTAGCTCGTGCTGCTTCCTGGCAAGTTGCTGAGCGTCCCGGTGATGCTTATAACCCTTTATTTATTTATGGTGGCGTGGGTTTAGGAAAAACGCATTTAATGCACGCTATCGGTAATGCCATCCTTAAAAACAATCCTGAGGCAAAGGTACTCTATCTGCATTCTGAGCGTTTTGTTGCCGACATGGTTAAAGCTTTGCAAACTAATTCAATCAATGAATTCAAACGATTTTATCGCTCCCTTAATGCTTTATTGATTGATGATATTCAGTTTTTTGCTGGAAAAGACCGTTCGCAAGAAGAATTTTTCCACACCTTTAATGCGCTGTTGGAAGGCCAGCAACAGATTATTCTTACAAGCGATCGGTATCCTAAAGAAATTGAAGGGATGGAAGAACGTTTAAAATCTCGATTTGGTTGGGGATTAACGGTTGCTGTCGAGCCTCCGGAACTTGAAACTCGTGTAGCTATTTTAATTTCAAAGGCTGAGCAATCAAACATCGAGCTGCCCTATGAAGTGGCTTTTTTCATTGCAAAACGGATTCGATCTAATGTACGTGAACTTGAAGGTGCCTTAAGACGAGTTATTGCGAATGCTCATTTTACAGGTAAACCGATTACCATCGATTTTGTTAACGAAGCCTTGCGTGACTTGCTTGCCTTGCAAGACAAATTGGTAACCATTGAAAATATTCAAAAAACGGTTGCTGAATATTATAAAGTCAAAGTGGCAGATTTGCTATCAAAGCGTCGTAGTCGTTCTATTGCAAGACCAAGGCAAATGGCTATGGCTTTAGCGAAGGAATTGACCAATCACAGCTTACCAGAAATTGGTGATCATTTCGGTGGACGCGATCATACAACTGTTATTCACGCTTGTCGTAAGATTAAGGAGTTGGTTTTGGAAGACAATGACTTAGCTGAAGATTATAAAAATTTACTGCGCACCCTATCTTCTTGACTTAGAGACTAATTATGTTTGAGCTATCACTTTCAAAAGAACAACTGTTAACACCTTTATTGACTGTCGCAGGTGCCGTCGATAAAAAGCAATCTTTAGTCATTTTGTCTAATATATTGCTTTCTTTTAAAGATAATCAGCTTTTGTTAACTGCCACTGATTTAGAAATTGAAATTACTGCACGAGTCAACTGCGATGCCAATCAGGCCTCAGGTAAAATAACTCTACCAGCTAAAAAATTCATAGATATTATTCGCTCGCTTGATGATCAATCCAAACCCACAATTAATTTAAAAGCTGACACGGCAATAATCAAAGCAGGTCGTAGTCAATTCAAACTGGCTACTTTACCGGCCGATGATTTTCCTTCATCGGAAAATGAAATGAGCGAGGTTGAGTTTTCTGTTTCAAGACTTTCCCTAATCCATCTTTTGCAAGCTACTCATTTTGCCATGTCGCAACATGATGTCAGGGTGTTTCTAAATGGATTGCTCCTTGAATTAGATGCACAAACGATTACCGCTGTTGCTACTGATGGTCATCGTATGGCTGTTTGTAAATTGCCTTGTACACAATCTTTTTCTCATCATCGATTTCTTCTACCTAAAAAAAGTATTCAAGAAATGTTGCGTTTGTTAACGAATGTAACTGACGAGGAAATTTCTATTTCTGCCGGAAAAAACCACTTTAAACTAGTGAGTGCTGAGTATAGTTTTCAGTCAAGATTAATTGAAGCTCGTTTCCCACCCTATACTAAAGCAATTCCGCGCGAGCAGGATAAATTTGTTCTGATTGATCGTGATTTGTTCAAGCGAGCACTTTCAAGAATCATTATTCTTGCCCATGAAAAATCGCGTGCGGTGATGTTGCATCTACAACCTAACTCCTTAACCCTCATCGCTAATAATCAAGAACAAGAAGAAGCGGTTGAATCCTTAGAAGCTCATATCGAAGGCAATGAATTAAAGATTGGCATTAATGCGAGTTATCTACTTGATTTTTTAAATTTTGTTGGAGATGGGCTTGTTCGTTTGTCCCTGTCGACAACAGACAGTTCTATCTTGGTTGAGTCTTTGCGTGATGAGTTATATCAATACATTATAATGCCCATGAAATTATGAAAGAACGGGCATATTTGGCTCATCTTGAGAGAAAAGCGCTAGAAAAAATGCTCACATACTAGTTGTATGCTGCGCTTTTTTCTAGCGCTTTTCTCTCAACCTGAGCGCAAATCTATTCGTTGGTAAAAACCTAACTGAGCTATTACATTATGACTCTCTCGCATTTGCAGTTACAGAATTTACGTAACATAAGCTCTGCTCGCTTTAATCTACATCCTCATTTAAATATTATTGTTGGCGCTAACGGCGCTGGTAAAACCTCATTTCTGGAAGCCATTTACTTATTAGGATCCAGTCATTCTTTTCGTACTCGTGAAATTAAACCTCTGGTGGCAAGAGATAGCGATTGCTTGACGGTCTTTGCTCGAACGAATGATGAACAATCAATTTCTATTCAAAAATCACTTTCTTCGCCGACACAAGTTCGTTTAAACGGTTATCCCTGTCAAGCGAATAGTGAGCTTGCTTATTTTTTACCTTGTCAGGTTCTTTATCAGGATCTTTTTCAAATTATTGATGCAGGCCCCGCAGTTCGTCGCAGTCTTTTGGATTGGGGATTGTTTCACGTGGAACATCCTTACCATCTTCTTTTAAAAAATTATAAAAGAGCATTAAAACAACGTAATACTTTGTTAAAGCAAAAAGCCAAACAGGCGCATTTCGAACCTTGGAACGTAATTCTTCATGAGTTAGGAACTGAAATTGATGGCTATAGAACTAAATATTTTGATCGACTCGAAAAAGAATTTAAAACAATATTGCCGCAACTAACGGATTTCGATTGTAGCTTGTTTTACTATAAAGGCTGGGATCGAAAGGGTTTAAATAAATCCTTAGCATCGATCTTAGCGGATAGCTATAATTCAGATTTACTGCGCCAATTTACCCAATACGGTGCGCATCAAGCGGATATTTCGATTGAATCAGATGAGACAAAGGTCAGACAGTACTTGTCTCGTGGGCAACAAAAAATCGTATTAATTGCTCTAAAACTTGCGCAAACGGCATTGATGGAGAAGAGCTGTGTATATCTTTGTGATGATCTGGCTTCAGAATTAGATAAGCTTCACCTTGAACGATTATTTAGCGTTATAGCCCAAACAAAGGGACAATTTTTTATTACTCTAATCAATCAAGACTCTTTACCGAAAAATTTTAACTCTTTCCCTCATTTGATTCTCGATCTTCAAAACACTTTTGCTTAAGCGCTTGTAATCTTCATACTAGTCTTTCCAGTGCCCAAGCCTTCAGTTTTTCCTCGTTCTTTATTTACTTAAAAATACCGAAATTTACTTAAATAAAATTGAAAAATGTTTCACGTGAAACAGGGTTAAAACCGAAGCGAATCATATAAAAGAAGCAAGAAAAGTGGTATACTAACTCTTTTGCAAAGTAACAAGGCAATGAGGATCCCCATGAGCGTAGATGCTAGTTATGATTCAACAAACATCAAAGTTTTAAAAGGCTTGGACGCAGTTAGAAAGCGCCCTGGAATGTACATTGGTGATACTGATGATGGTACTGGCTTGCATCACATGGTCTTTGAGGTGGTCGATAACTCCATTGATGAAGCTTTAGCAGGCCATTGTAAAGAAATTTTTGTAACAATTCATACCGATGACTCAGTCACCGTCAAAGATGACGGTCGCGGCATACCGGTTGATATTCACCAAGAAGAAGGCCGCTCCGCTGCCGAAGTTATTATGACAATTCTCCATGCCGGCGGAAAGTTTGATGATAACTCCTATAAGGTTTCAGGTGGTTTGCACGGTGTAGGGATTTCAGTAGTTAATGCCCTTTCTGAAGAATTGCATTTAGAAATTTGCCGTGATGGGAAAAAACATGAACAACATTATCGTCATGGTGTTCCCGATGCTCCCCTAGCAGCTACTGCTGATGCATGTACCCATGGAACAACGATATGGTTTAAACCAAGTGCAAATACTTTCACTAATATAGAATTTCATTATGACATTTTGGCTAAACGCCTTCGCGAACTTTCATTTTTAAACTCTGGTGTGCGCATCCACTTATTCGATGAGCGTAATGAAAGACAGGATACATTCTGTTACGAAGGCGGTATAAAAGCCTTTGTTGAACATCTTAACCGCAATAAAACACCGATAATGCCTGTTGTGTTCACCTTGCTTGCTGAAAAAGAAAGGATAGTCGTTGAACTTTCCATGCAGTGGAATGATTCATTTCAAGAAACCATTTATTGCTTTACAAACAATATTCCGCAACGTGATGGTGGTACTCATATCGCAGGCTTTAGGGCTGCACTCACTCGCACGCTCAATACTTATATTGAAAATGAAGGTTTTGCGAAAAAAGCCAAGGTTACCACAACGGGTGATGATGCTCGCGAAGGCTTAACTGCCGTTTTATCTGTCAAAGTACCTGATCCCAAATTTTCATCACAAACTAAAGATAAACTTGTCTCTTCTGAAGTTAAGGGTGTGGTTGAATCGGTAGTTGCTGAAAAATTAAATGATTTTCTCCTCGAAAATCCATCAATCGCTAAATCAATTGTTGGCAAAATGATTGATGCTGCAAGAGCTAGAGAAGCAGCGCGACGCGCACGTGATATGACGCGAAGAAAAGGCGCTCTTGATATCGCAGGCTTGCCTGGAAAATTAGCAGATTGCCAGGAAAAAGATCCGGCCTTATCCGAATTATATATCGTAGAGGGAGATTCAGCCGGAGGCTCTGCTAAACAGGGTCGTGATAGAAAATTCCAAGCAATTCTTCCCTTGAAAGGTAAAATTCTTAATGTTGAAAAAGCACGTTTTGACAAGATGCTCTCCTCACAGGAAGTGGCAACCCTAATCACAGCTTTAGGTTGTGGTATTGGTCCCGATGAATATGACCCCGATAAAATTCGTTATCACCGCATAATTATCATGACTGACGCCGACGTGGATGGTTCACATATACGTACCTTATTGCTAACCTTTTTCTACAGACAAACACCAGAATTGATTCAACGTGGCTATATCTACATTGCTCAACCACCGCTTTATAAGGTCAAACGTGGTAAGCAAGAACAATACGTTAAAGATGATGAAGCCCTTTATGAGCATTTAACTCAAAGTGCTATGGAAGGTGCTGAATTATTTCCAGCACAAGATGCTCCGGCAATTTCAGCATTTGCTTTGGAAGATTTGGTGATGCAATACCGACGTGTTGAGAAAATAATTAAACGCAACTCTAGACGATACAACTCTGATATTCTCAAAAGAGTCAGCCAATTACCCATCTTGCAAGCTGATGATTTCAAAAATCGTGAGTTAATTATTGATTGGGGAACCCAATTAAATCTAAGTTTGCAGAAACTTGCTGGCAAAAACCAACAATACCTTGTTGACGTAATTCTCAACCCTGAAACGAATAACCATCAACCACTGATTACCTTAAAGCAGCATGGTTCTGATCACCGTGTCGCTCTAAATGCTGAGTTTTTTCTTTCTAAAGATTATAAAGAATTAACCAATTTAGGCGCAAAACTTCGCACTCTGGTTGAAGAAGGAGCGAGTGTTAAACGGGGTGAAAAAATACAAGCCGTTGACTCATTTGAACAAGCGCTTGGATGGTTAATGGAAGAGGCAAAACGTGGCCAAACCATTCAACGTTATAAAGGTCTTGGAGAAATGAACCCAGAGCAATTATGGGAAACAACCATGGATCCAGAGGCACGACGTATGTTGCAGGTAAGTATAGAAGATGCAGTTGCTGCAGATGAAATCTTTACCACTTTAATGGGTGATAACGTTGAGCCAAGACGTGAGTTCATCGAAATGAATGCTTTAGAAGCTGAAAATATTGATGTTTAGTCCCTAGCCCGTTTCTGGTAGCCTGGTTAGCGCGCAGCGATAACCGGGTTATCTAAACAACTAATCAATATTGAAAGAAACCGCAATGCAGAAATCTAGCTCTAGCTAAGCATGAATAAAAGGAGATCCCGGTTATCGCTAACCGCGCTAACCAGGCTGCCATGTGAGTTGTCAAGTTTAAAGACAAAGATCTCCGATGTTTTTTTTCTGTTAAAAAACATTAATACTTTATCAATGTACTGTTTTACTAAAAAGGTTTAACAAGTTTAT
>JACCWL010000247.1 GCA_013697645.1 Tatlockia sp.
CGCATTTATTTTAAATTCTTTATCATAAAGTCTTATTTTTCGTTCTTTCATTACGCACCTCAAAAATTACAAAGATTATATACTTTGTCTCTCTTCGGTGTGTCTATTAAATGGTAGCAAGATCAAAGACGAATATAACTATAATCAATATCTACTATGAAGGAAAACATACTAATAACATGGAACTTACTCATTCTAATGACATATTACCTAACTAGTTAATGCAGAAAATAGTTCACAAACGGTTCACAATCGGTTAACAAAAAATCCAGGGTTATATGAAGTACCGATAAATGATGAAGAGAGTAAAGCGGATATTAATTTGTACGTAACTAATACTAGCGAACAAAAACCAACAACTAGTTTCTCAAGGCTAATTTGAAACCAGCAAGAATTAGTTATAGCATTATACAAAAATATGCGACTTAACAAATCAGATGCTATAGAGGAGTTAACGCTCGAAAGCATTTCAAATTTAACTGGTGTTAAACAAAAATCTCTCGAAAATACATTATTTAGGCTTACTAACGCTGGGATTATCAGTAGAGCAGATCAAAAATAGGTCGTGGAGGCTGGGTTAAATATCAAGTTAACTCAGAGATTATGATGAAATAAAACAAACTGATTTTATTCCAACTCTAAAATTAAAAACAATTCATCTAGCAGAAATAAGTAGTAAGAGTTGGGCAGCGAATAATTAGTAATCACTATATGTGGGAACTAGGTAGAAAACTAAATAATTATTTTGGAAAACAAAAATGAATTATACGATTAATTTAGAGAAAATAGATGAGTATAATACCCATAAATCTGTTATTAATACCAAACAATCAGCATTACTAGTTATAGAAATGCAGAATGTTTTTCGAACTGATTTAAGTCTCATAAGCGACGATCAAATTAGCAAGGTTCAATCTATTATTGCAGCTTCTGAAAAGGCAGGAGTTAAAATTATTTATGTTCAACATAACGATAGCTCTGAAATTTCAAAACCAATGATAGATTGGTGGGGTGGTGATAAAATTGAATATGGTAGTGAAGGTTGGAAAATGATAGATGGGTTTGATACTTCCGGAAAAACCATTATTAATAAAAATCAATATAGTGCTTTTTTTAAAACGGATTTAGATAAAATACTTACAGAGAATAAAATTAAAGACCTAATTATTGTCGGAGTTATGGCTAATTGTTGCTGCGAAACGACAGCAAGAGATGCTTTTATGTATGGTTATAATGTTTTTTTTATTAGTGATGCCACTGCAACCCTAAATGAAGATCTGCATTTATCTACTTTAAAAAATTTGTCATTTGGGTTTGCATATATACAGAATACTAAAGACATAATTAACGAGCTAAATGATGAATCTACCCACTATATATCTTAGAGTTCATAGGCCAAAGTTAATCGATTCTTATTTTCAGGATATTCCTACCAGAAGTTATATTAGAGGGATGTCTTTAAATTTTGATCAATTGAAAGGCTTATCCCTAAACAGGAATAATTAATGAATCTATTACTATAATTATCATTCAAATTTGCGTGGCATTTACAAAGTATTAACCTCAAAATATGGAAAAAAATAATGAGTCATTGTAAAAATAAGAAATAGAGAGTGTTCATCAGAGCTAAATAAAGCTGATAATCATGCTGCTCGGCCTTGCCACAGTACTCTGTTCTTCTATCTGTGAGTATTCGCAACATGGGTAACTCATGCTGCTCAAGGAACGATAAAAAACTCGGTCATTAGAATATCAGCAGCAGTAATAGGTATTTTTGTTGTGTATAACTTGGCAAAAGCAACCTTACTGTAGGTATCAACAAATTTCAGAAGGCAGCGGCTCACGCGTGTACGAATAGCACTTAATGGACTTCGCGCATTTTTCATAGGCTACATCCTCAAAAGGAAACTGATAAAGGTGCTGTTATTTCTATGAAACGTTTTTTAAAAGAAGCAGGAGTGAAGCCATGTTAAATTATAAAGGTTATATTGGCCATGATAATTAATTAGTAAAATTATCAGAATAAACAGGGGAAGCTAAAAATGACTAGAGAAATTGAGGTTACTGGGGATGGTGGCTGCCTATTGAATGCACTATCTATTGCGTTAACAATCAATATCTTAACTGACAAAGTGGATAAATATCAAAATAGGCCTGGTTATCAACAATTAGTTAAACTCTTTACTCTTCACCATCCTAATTTTAAACCTGTACATTGGAGCAATCTAAAGTCATGGCTTTTTTATTATAGAAATCATAGGGATTTGGAGCTTATTTTAGCTCCTGTATTGCTTAAATTCTGCCAATCCGATAATCAATACCAGGCTCAATTTAAGGAAAAAATTCTCAATGAATTAACGAATTTAATTAGAAATCAAGGCAATAAAGAACTCATCATGAGTGGGGAGTTTTATCGCCTAGATACTGCCAATTGCCCTAATATAGATGCTTTAAATTTTAAAGATAAGAGCTCTATATTAAACGAATTAAAAACTATCATTAAGACCTTAAATCCAAACCAAGACTTTATAAATTTAAAAGCAGAGGTTAAAGCAAAGACTGATACTGTATTAAACACAACAATAGAATTAATTAAAGCAAACCCTAACGCTTTCCAAGGTGGCTTTAGTCTCGGTGATATTAAACATATGGCTGAAGCATTGTCACTTGATGTAAGGGAAAATGAGGAGGAAGCTCATTTTTCTCAAGATAAGATTGGAATTCGTTTAAAAAATAAAGAACAACATTGGAATGTGTTTTGTGATGATCAAGATATAGGCATGATTGATACCAAATACAGCTTTGGAAAATTGAACATGACTTCAGATAAGGCCCATAGTGGTGAGATCAAAGTTCTTTCTCCCCTTAAATCAATCAAGGCAGATGACAGGGAAAAAAAGAAGATTTATCCTACAGCGGCTTGTTCATCAACGATGTTCCACGATGCCAGTAAAGCTAAAGAAAATGTCCAAGAGTTCGATATTCAAGAACCAAAATTTAAGCATGAACCTTCGTCTGCCTCTTCTTTAAGTAAAGAAGAAAATAATCAAAGTTGGGAAATGCCAACGTGGATGTTTGTTAGCTGTGCAGTTCTAATTGGTCCAGGCACAGTGGTGCTTATCGCCTATGCACTTTATAAAGCCCTCATGGCTTGTTGTTCGACAGCAGATGTTTTAGAAGAACCTAGTACCAGCTTGGTTTATTAATATTGGTAGCCTGTAGCCCTATTAGACTACTTTGACCTCTGTTTTCTTAGCCGGACGGCGATGAACTTTAGCCCACCTTTTTTTGTGAGATGGCAGCTCTGTGCTACCAACGAAATATCACCTCAAAAGTATCGCTTGTGATGCGCTTCTTTTCATCTGTTTTCTTCCGTTTCTAGTAAATACTTAAAAGCAAGCAAACAAAATAATTTCCAGACCAAAAACTAAAGTAAAACCACGCACTATCAATTCCTCTCAGCCGTTAACTGAGCACCTTCTATTACACCAACTAATGGGCTTTTTGTTCTAAAACCACATTAGATAATGGGTGGTAGCCTCATTTAATTAAAATAATTAAATCGATTAGATCAAAACAAAAACAGAGATTGCAATATTTTTCGATTGTATACAAATAACAAGATTCAAGAGAAAACTATTCCCTTAAAATAAAGATAAAAATTGTTGCACAATTTACAAACAACTTACCAATCAATTTAATTCCATTAATGATCAGTAACTTATCGCCGAATATTTCACTTAGAGAAACGCAATAAAAAGATGCGCATAAAAATGTTTAACTGGATTATACCTAAACACTATGGTAACATTATTTCCTTAAAGGAAAGCAAAATTTCCCTTTTGGGATGAGGCTTACACAAAATAGATAAGCTCTTTTTATGTTGAGGATTTAGATATGGCTAAAAGAAAAAATGACTTTACGGAAATAAAAGAAACCACGGAATGTGAAGTCAAGAAAGAAGGAGATCTATTTAATTCACTGGATCAAACTCCAAACTTTATAGGTAACCATTCAAGCCGCAATAATAAAATTAAAGGGGTTTTTAGAATCTATACCCTCAATACCTTAAATGAATTGGTGGTGAAAAAATCCTCATCTACCGATAAACCAGTCACACTTCGTTTTTTATTGACCCCAACATACGAACTTTTATTTGCCCAAGAAGGCACTCCCTCCACCATTATTCCTCCTCATTTTGCGATGACTGATAAGACTCAAATCGAGGCCAAATGCATAACAGCTGGGAATGTTAAAATTAACAAAGAGGGTAAAATTGTATACATCTCTAACAAAAGTGGTGATTTCACCCCTGTTTGGGATTCTTTGCAGTTTGGTATATCGGCTCTATTGGCCTGTAACGCAAATTTTGCAGAGACGCTTAAAATAAAACAGTCGACAGTAGCAGGAGAGATAAACGTTTATACCTACACTTTAGACAGTGTAAAAAAAGAATTAAACAGCCTAACTACTCACTTTCCAATTGAAGAGTTTCAGAAAATAAATGCAAATTTAGAGGCCAGAACAAACATTTATCCAAAACCCAATAACTTGGCCCAAGAAGAAATCCCTGTTGCAAAAAACACGAATAGCTGTGCGAAGAAATTGGATTTCCTTGATGCACCTGATAATTCTGAATTTAAGGGCAACTCGACCACAAGCCTGTCTTTTTTTTCTAATAATCCGAAGGTTTCTAAAAATTTATTTAAAGATTATTCGGATTCTGACGATTTATTTTCTGACGACGAAACCAAGAATAAACTTGGAGCTTAGTCGTTTTAATTGAGCTAGATAGTTTTAGTGGATTGAATTTTTACTCAGGCCACACCTATTGGGTGAGACCTGAGTTTTTACTTGTTTATTTATGAGGAATTAGCTGCCCAAGCTAATTGAACTATAATCTAGCTTTAGTGCAGTTGCAGCGATTTTAGCCCTAACTTCTTTAGGCAAACCATCCATCTCAGAACATTCAAAAAATAAAAAACCAAAACGAACATTTGACTGAGTAAGATAAGAATTAAGTTGTTTAGTAGCACCGAGATTAGTAAGTAATTTTATCAAATAGTCCTTACGTTCAGGTGTGATACCCTTATCAAAAGGGTTATAACAAGGCTGAGCGTATAAAAATTCAACGATTTCCTGCTGTTTATGTTCGGAAGCTGAAAGGATTGCAGCATATCCAAGTGCGCTGGGATCAACGTTTTGAACGTTAACTAGAAATTTTACGATGTCTAAATAACCTAATGGCGCGGCCAGGCAGAGCGCAAGGCTCCCGTCCGGCGCAGGACCTTTGGGCAGAACGGCATAGAGGAATTCTAGAATCTCAAGCTGACCATTCTGTGCCGCCGCTTCGATGGCTTCTTTCCAATCTAAATTTTGATATACTCCAGCCATTTTGGTCAGTTGTTTTACTATTTCCAGGAATCCATTGATTATCGCTGTATTGAATACACGGTTTAAAACTCTTGCGCTTAGCGCAGGATTAACCTGACCTTCAAATTTTTTTAATTCTTCAATAAAACTTACGATTTGTAAATCTTCGCCAGGCTCTGCTAAATCGTCAATTTCTATAAGCATATTATATTATCTTCCATTGCAATAAAGTAATTTAGAGTCGCTTTGATAAAGAGCAGGAAAACTAACATAGACACGCAGGGTATCCGTTTTCATCTTGGAAAAAGTTATTTTCCCTCTCCTTAAACTCCCCTTAAAGTAAATGAGCTTGTATTGAAGCTCATCACGTTTGATTCATTAGCCAACTATCTGGTTACATTCAGGTTAATCCTTTAGTTTACTAGTCAATTATTGAGATTAGTGTCCTTTAAATAGCTAGCATAGTTAAAAATTACCTATTTTACAATAAGATACAAAAACTGAAATTTATATTTTATTTATTTAGCCTAGGCTAAACCATCTCAATAACCAGGGCAACGCGCCACTTAGCATTAACAGGCTGGTGATTCCTTTTTAAGGCTCCCATTATTCTGAGCATCTCTTTATCTTATCCCCCGATAACTATAACTATTTTGACAAATATTATACATTATGTTATTTTATAGATTTTTAACTTGCGGAATCTATCTTTTATGAGAGAGTCTTTTGAAATCACCCTGACACGGCTAAAAAATAATGATGCCAGCCTGTCTAGCCTTAACCTTGGGTATAATTATATTGGAGATGCTGGCGCAAAAGAC
>JACCWL010000298.1 GCA_013697645.1 Tatlockia sp.
ATATCGGTGGCCTAGTCATTGCCAGCCTGCTGGTGACGCTAAGTTTAGTGCTCTATGGTTTTTTTGTAAGCCACCACGCTTTGATAAAAAGCCTGTTTAACGTTATTTCAATGGCAACAACAACGGGTTTTACCTCCGCCTCTTTAAGCGATTGGCCAAACTATATTCCAGTTTTGCTTATGTTATTAGCAATAATTGGTGGTTGTGCTGGTTCCACCAGTGGTGGTGTAAAAGTCATTCGAGCTCTGCTCATTTATAAACAATCCAAACGAGAAATGGTACGCCTACTCCATCCTAACGCCATTATCCCGATTAAATTTGGCAAACACAGTTTGGCTGAGCCTATTTTGCAATCAATGTGGGGTTTTATTTCGGTATTTATTGCTCTTTTTTTTCTACTTGTTATCGTTTTTGTGGCCTTAGGTAACAATTTTGTCACTGCCTTTTCAGCGATTACGGCTTCATTATCAAATACTGGCGCTGGAATTGGCGGGATTGAAAATGGTTTTGAGCAACTGAGCACGCCGAGTAAATGGGTTTTAATTTTTGCAATGTTGGCAGGCCGTTTGGAAATATTTTCGCTGCTGATTCTTTTTTCACCTCATTTTTGGCGAAAATAAAAAACTTAGATTTTACCAATCTGTTCTCAGGATTTACAGCAGGGGCAGGATTTGCTATGATGTTTTCTTATGAAAACACAGCTAAAATTCCTCCATTATCTAGTCATTGTCAGTCTGATTTTCTTTTCCTTAAAATCATTGCTGCCTATTGCGAACACTAATACCCTTGATACAACGCCACATTATTCAACAATGACTACAGATTGTTCGAGCCGAACACCGCTGATAAGCCATTGCCAATTACTTTCTTATTACACCCTCACAGAAAATGAAATTCAAACTGCTCCTTACTTATTTATTCTAGCAGGCTCACTCTTTTTCTTAGTGATTCAACACAGTACTGATTCACTTAAATCCCGTCTTTTCAAACCACCCATTTACCTCCGCTAAGTCAATATATCAATTTTATAAACTTATGAGGATTAATAATGAAGAACGTCAAACGGTTTTCTGGCCTGTTAACGCTTATGCTTTTCAGCCAAGTTGTCTGGTCATTTTCTTTAGGCTTTGAAAGCTCAAACCCAGATCTTATCTCCAACTTTATTCAACACAATAATGCCTTTGTGTATTTAGCTGCCTTTTTTGGTGTTGGAGTCTTATTGGCTTTTACGCCCTGTGTCTTACCAATGGTTCCTATTTTATCAGGCATTATTATCGGCCAGGAGTCTCTCTCAACGCGCAAAGCCTTGAAACTATCGCTTGGTTATGTAGCAGGCATGGCAATCACCTATGCGGCAGTCGGCGTGCTAGCAGGCTTCATGGGCTCGACTATTCAAACTCAAATGCAACGGCCCGGAGTCATTGTTGGCTTTAGTTCATTATTTGTTTTAATGGCTTTATCCATGTTTGGCTTTTTTGAATTAAGTCTTCCCGCCAAAATGAGTGCCGGTTTAAACTTTTTTAGGCCAAAAAACACTAAGCACAATGTTATTTCCGCAGGACTAATGGGAATGTTATCAACGCTGGTAGTGTCTCCTTGCGTTACAGCCCCTTTGATAGGTGTTTTGACCTACATTGGCCAAAATGGAGATGCGTTAACGGGCGGATTGATCTTATTTATTATGGCTATAGGCATGGGTCTTCCGTTGATTTTGGTAGGTGCAGGTTACGGTTCAGTCTTACCTAAAACAGGTTCTTGGATGCTGAAAATCAAACAACTGTTTGGTTTTATGATGCTTGCGATTGCCATTTGGATGTTGGGACGAATTTTGCCGACTATAGCAACTAATTTACTATGGGCAGCTTTATTGATAATTGTCGGCTTCGTTTTGGGGGTTTTGAAATCACCCAGTAATCGCTCAGGTCGTTTATTCCAACTTATTGGGCTTGCGGCTCTTATCGCTGGCTCTGTACTGCTCTACAACTCTGTTTCGACACTGAGACAGTCACAACCCATGAATCTCACTGTTGGAAAAGCTCCGTTTATCGAAGCTAACTCTCTGCAAGCTATTCAACAAGAATTAGCTAAGGCTAAAAAGGAAAATAAACCGGCCTTCCTTGAGTTTTCTGCAAGCTGGTGCTCTGATTGTCAAGAAATGGATGCCAAGGTTTTTAGTCAAAGCGATGTTGCCAAAGCGATGGCGGGTCTTGTCTCTTTAAGAATTGAAATCAGTGAAAAGACTCAGGAAGTAGCAGACATTAAAAAATACTTTGCCATTTATGGTACACCGTCAATGCTCTTTTTTAATTCAAAGGGTGAACAGCTCAAGCAATTGACTGCTGTAGGGGTCATCGATAAAACAGCGCTGATAAAGCTGTTGAACAGTTCAAAGACTCTAAATTAATCAAAAAGGTAGCCTTGATTCCACGCCGCGTAATCAAGGTTTATCAAATTTTTTACGCCAATATTAAAACCTTGATTAGGC
>JACCWL010000311.1 GCA_013697645.1 Tatlockia sp.
TATAAATCCATCCTCAATTCTCCCATGCCGATCTCCCTTTTTCGGCAACACCAATATTGAGGCAACGATGCAATTTACATACTGATTCACACATCCGTTCGGCAACAGTTAATTTGAGGCAATTCGCCAACAGAGTAAGGAATCAATATTTATTGCGCCAGCCAATGAAAATAAGGTATTATTCGCCTTTTGTTTTAAATAGAACCAAAATGGTACTATATTCTAAGTAGAGCTTGCCGTTTTAACAGCAGTTTTTGGGAATCAAGACCTATTTGGTACTAGATTATTCGATGTGGGGGTGGTATGCTGCGCATCAGCAAATTGGCCGATTATGGAACAGTTGTGATGGTGTATCTCGCCAAACGAGATCAAAGGCTCTGCAATGCACGCGATATAGCTTTGCACACTCATCTTACTGTCCCGACAGTCAGTAAATTATTAAAACGTTTGACAGCAGCAGGGTTATTGTCTTCAGTACGTGGGGTTAGTGGTGGTTATCGCTTGCAACGCCCGGCGGCTGAAATATCGGTAGCGCAGATTATTTCTGCCCTAGAAGAGCAGCTTGGATTAACTGAATGTAGTTTGCACCCCAATGAGTGTTCCTTACAAGACGTATGTCATATTCAGGGTAATTGGCGTTTGATTAGCCAAGCCATACAAACTGCACTTGATTCTGTGAGTTTAGAAGTGTTGGCAAAACCCGCGCTCCTTGCTCTAGACCTCGAACGCATCAAGCAGCTAGCAAGTGGAGTAAGTCATGGCTAAAGGCAGCGAGCAAATTAATACCTTACTCGAAAGAGAGTATCAACATGGTTTTGTAACCGATATTGAAGTTGATACCTTTGAGCCAGGTCTAAATGAAGAAGTAATTCGTCGCTTGTCAGCAATTAAAGGCGAGCCTGAATTTTTGCTAGAATGGCGTTTACAAGCCTATAGGCACTGGTTGACCATGCCGAAACCAGAATGGTCATCAATTCACTATCCACCTATTGATTATCAAACGATTGCCTATTATTCCGCACCAAAATCTAAGAAAGATGCGCCGAAAAGCTTGGATGAAATCGATCCTGAATTATTGCGTACTTATGAAAAATTGGGAATTCCCTTAAGAGAACAGGAAATGCTTGCTGGTATTGCGGTTGATGCCGTTTTTGACAGCGTTTCTGTCGCTACTACCTTTAAGGCAAAATTAGCTGAAGTAGGGGTAATTTTCTGCCCATTCTCAGAGGCAGTTCATAAATACCCGGATTTAATGCGTAAGTATTTAGGCTCAGTAGTACCTTATCGCGATAATTTCTATGCCGCACTTAATTCGGCAGTATTTAGCGATGGCTCCTTTGTTTACATTCCAAAAGGAGTGCGTTGCCCGATGGAGTTATCCACCTATTTCCGTATTAACGCAGCATCGACTGGGCAGTTTGAGCGCACGCTGATCATCGCTGACAGCGATAGTTATGTGTCTTATTTAGAAGGTTGTACAGCACCCATGCGTGATGAAAATCAATTGCATGCGGCAGTGGTTGAATTGATTGCCTTAGATGGGGCACAGATAAAATACTCTACTGTTCAAAACTGGTATCCAGGGGACAAGGAAGGTAAAGGCGGTATTTATAACTTTGTCACCAAGCGTGGTGTTTGTCGCGGTAAACGCTCTAAGATTTCGTGGACGCAGATTGAAACCGGTTCAGCAATAACCTGGAAGTATCCCAGTGTTATTTTGCAAGGTGATGATTCTGTAGGTGAGTTTTATTCTGTCGCTTTGACTAATAATTATCAGCAAGCGGATACCGGGACTAAGATGATCCATTTGGGTAAAAATACGCGTTCGACGATTATTTCCAAGGGCATTAGTGCAGGTCGCGCCCACAATGCTTATCGAGGTTTGGTACGTATAGCTCCTACGGCCACAAATGCACGAAATTATACCCAATGCGATTCAATGCTAATGGGATCGGAATGCTCAGCACATACCTTTCCTTATATCGAGGTTAAAAACCCAACGGCGCAATTGGAGCATGAGGCTACGACCTCCAAAATCAGTGAAGAGCAGTTATTTTATTGCCAACAGCGTGGAATTGAGATGGAAGATGCAGTGTCCATGATTGTTAATGGTTTTTGTAAGCAAGTTTTAAAAGAATTACCGATGGAATTCGCGGTTGAAGCGACCAAATTGCTAGGTATCAGTCTGGAAGGGGCGGTAGGTTAATATGTTAAAAATTAATAAGTTAAATGTTGCAATTAATGAGCAACCCATTTTAAAAGGCATCAGTCTTCATGTGAAGCCTGGTGAAGTACATGCCATTATGGGGCCTAATGGTTCTGGCAAATCGACTTTATCAAAGGTTTTAGCAGGCCATCCTGCCTATGAAGTGACGAGCGGTGAAATTAGCTATTTGGGACAAGATTTACTTCCTTTAGCACCTGAGGAACGAGCACGTGCGGGAATTTTTATGTCCTTTCAGTACCCTCTTGAAATTCCAGGCGTTACTAATATTAATTTTCTTAAAGCCTCAGTCAATGCCGTGCGCAAAGGCCAGGGGAAAAATCCGTTGGATGCCATCGATTTTTTAAGTTTTATTCGGGCAAAATGCAAACTTTTGGATATGGATGAGAGTTTTTTATATCGCTCTATTAATGAAGGCTTTTCCGGTGGTGAAAAGAAACGCAACGAAATTCTGCAAATGATGGCTCTTGAGCCTAAACTTGCGGTTTTAGATGAAACGGATTCAGGCTTAGATATCGATGCCTTAAGAGTTATTTCCCAGGGCGTGAATGAGATGCGAAGTCCAGAGCGTTCGATCATTTTAGTCACTCACTACCAACGTTTATTAGATTACATTGAACCTGATTTTATCCATGTACTAGCCAATGGCCGTATCGTTAAATCCGGAGATAAATCACTAGCACTTGAATTAGAAAAGAAAGGATACAGCTGGCTTGAAGAAGCGGAGCAACTATGAGTGAGGTCCTTGATTTTTATCAACAGAAAGCCCACGAAAGGTTTTCGTCAATTCCCTGGCTAGCCGAAATCCAGGAGAATGGCTTGCAGGAATTGGCTCAGTTTGGTTTTCCAACTCGCCATAATGAGGAATGGAAATATACCCTTGTTGATGTTTTTTTAAAGCACCGTTTTGTGCAAGCAACCAATCAACCTGCGCAGTTAGACAAAGGCTCTGATTTGCCCTGCGGTCTACCTTTGAATATTCAAAATGGCCAAGTGCTTGCTAATGAGGCGCTCACAAGCCAATTACCTGACGGGGTGATAGTTCAATCCTTTGCTGAGGCCTTAGAACAACATCCAGATAAATTAAAATTGTATTTAGGTAAAGCCTTGCCACATGACCATGCATTTCAGGCTTTAAATACCGCCATGTTAGGCACCGGCATTTTTATTTATTTACCCGCAGGTGTTTGTATAGAGCAACCTATTGTTTTATCTCACTGGCAAGAAAATCAGGATCAGGCCGTTTATAATCGTTGCTTAATAATTGCTGAAGAGGGTTCAGAGGCCACGATTATTGAAGATTATAGTGGTGCCAAAGACTGTTGCTATTTTACTAACACTGCTACAGAACTCTTTACAGCGGCTAAAGCGAAAATCGTGCACTATAAAATTCAGCGTGAAGCCAAATCCGCATACCATATAGGCCATCTCGCTGTAGTACAGGCTAGAAACAGTCAATTTGATAGTCATTCTTTAAGTCTCGGCGGTAAATTGGTGCGCTCAGATTTAACCTTGCGCTTAGAAGAAGAAAATGCCGCTTGTCTAATGAATGGGATTTATGCGCCGTCAGAAGGCCAGCATATCGATCACCACACTACGGTTTATCACCTTGTTCCTAATTGCCAAAGCAAGCAGGATTACAAAGGTATATTAAACGGTCGTTCACGCGCTGTATTTAATGGCAAAGTCATAGTCGCTAAAGACGCGCAGCATACACAAGCCAATCAGCAAAATAAGAATTTGCTCTTAGGCGCGCTTGCTGAGATTGATACCAAACCGCAGTTGGAAATTTTTGCAGATGATGTCATCTGTACTCATGGCGCAACAGTAGGACAGTTGGATGAGGATGCTTTATTTTATATGGCCACCCGGGGGATAGAAAGGAAGGAGGCCTCTGGCTATTTAATCCAGGCTTTCGCTGAAGAAAATTTGCGTTTGGTGCCGGACAAGTCAATTGCTGACTGGATGGCTACTTTGTTAAATGAGCAATTGAGGTAAACACAAAATGAGTAAAAAGACACAAGCCTTAATTGAAACATTAAATATTGACCAGATTCGTAGTCAGTTTCCTGTACTTAAGCAGCGAATAAATGATTATCCTCTCACTTATTTGGATAATGCAGCCACTACGCAAAAACCACAGGCAGTGATTGATGCTATCAATAATTTTTACAGTTGTGATAATGCCAATGTACATCGCGGTGTGCACGCATTAAGTGTCCGTGCAACTCAGCATTATGAAGAAGCTCGTGCTAAAGTCAGCCGTTTTATTCATGCAAATTCGCCTCGTGAGTGCATTTTTGTACGAGGAACAACCGAGGCAATTAATCTAGTTGCTCAGAGTTTTGTTGCACCTAGAATTCAGCCTGGCGAAGAAATTCTTATTACTCATATGGAACACCACTCTAATATTGTGCCTTGGCAGATGATTTGTAAAAAAACAGGGGCTAATCTAAGAGTTGCACCTATTTCACTCGAGGGAGAAGTTCTTCTTGATGAATTTGAAAAAAAACTAAATGAAAACACCAAATTTGTTGCTATTAATTATGCCTCCAACGCCTTAGGAACGATTAATCCAGTCAAAAAAATGATTGAAATGGCTCATGCTAAAGGTGCTCTAGTCCTATTAGACGGCGCCCAGGCTACGGCGCATTTACCTATTGATGTACAAGATTTAGGTTGCGATTTTTATGCCTTTTCAGGTCATAAAATGTATGGCCCAACGGGTATAGGCGTGCTTTGGGGTAAAGAGAGTTTATTAGATGACATGATGCCCTACCAGGGCGGTGGAGAAATGATTAGCTTTGTGTCTTTTGAGTCCACTGAATATGCGTCCTTGCCCCACAAATTTGAAGCAGGGACCCCTAATATTGCCGGTGCTATTGGCTTAGGGGCTGCGATTGATTATCTATGGTCTTTGGATATGGAAGCGATTGCTGCCTATGAGGCACATTTGCTTGAATACGCTACGGCGTCCCTAGAGTCGGTAAAAGGTTTTAATGTAATTGGAACTGCTAGGGCAAAGGTACCTATCCTTTCTTTCGTCCATGGCAAAATCCATGCGCATGACATCGGCACTATTTTAGATAGCGCAGGCATTGCCATTCGCAGCGGCCATCACTGCACAATGCCCTTGATGGATTTTTATGATGTGGCTGCAACAACACGTATTTCCATGTCTTTTTATAATACAACGGAAGAAATAGATCGCTGTATGCAAGCTTTAAATAAAGTTAAAGAGGTATTTTCATGACCTTTGAGTTACGAGAACTTTATCAAGAAATGATCATGGATCATAATCGCAATCCACGAAACCACCACGAGATGGTGGATGCAAGCGCGCAAGCGAATGGTTTTAATCGGCTCTGTGGCGATAAATTAACCGTCTATCTCAAACTTGAAGGGCATAAAATTTCTGATTTAAGTTTTTTAGGACAGGGCTGTGCAATTTCACAAGCTTCTGCTTCATTAATGACCGAAGCCTTAGTGGGTAAAACAGTACAAGAGGCGCATGCATTATTCGAGTCTTTTCATTCGATGTTGACCACTGAGGATGACAGCGATTTGTCCTCCTTAAATAAATTGACAGTTCTAGCTGGAGTAAGGGCCTATCCCGCTCGAGTAAAATGCGCCACCCTCGCTTGGCATACTTTAGAAGCAGCGCTTAACAAAGAAGCAGACCCTGTAAGTACGGAGTGAGACCTCATGCTTGGATTTAAGAAAAAGCAGGACATTGAAGCTTTAAAAACCGCGGTTATCGCAGGGTTGAAGACAGTTTTTGATCCGGAAATCCCAGTCAATATTTATGACTTGGGATTGATTTACGACATAGCTATTGATGAAGAAAGGCATGCCCATGTTCAAATGACGCTGACGACACCAGGCTGTCCAGTGGCACAAACCTTTCCCGGCACGGTTGAGCGGGCGGTGAATGAGGTTGAAGGGATTAGTGATTGTACCGTAGAACTAGTTTGGGATCCGCCTTGGACGCAGGAAAGGATGACGGAAGCTGCTCGTTTGGAGCTTGGTATTTTTTACTAATACTAAGCGGCCCTACGACATTCCCAAATGTTAATACTCTCTCTTGGGGATTTCAAAGTGCATAAGCGGCATAGGATTAAACGCCGTTGAATTAAACTTACGACCAGCTCTTAATAAAAAACGATCAGGCGAACAGGCTCTATCATATTCATCAATAACTTTGTTTATTTTATTTTCAGGAACTTCCCACAAATAAATCATACTACTTCTCTCCCACCATTCTTTCTTGCAGGATTAGAGCACCGCCTTGAATACCTTTGCTAGACAAAATTACTTATAAGCTCTGGATGGGCATGGTTTATAAAATAGAATTGTCTAGTCTATAGTAACTGAGTTTTATACTCAGAAAGGTCCACCTCCCGAATATGCTCTGCTAAATAGAGTGGGTATAAAAGAGTAGAATATTAATAAAAAAAGATAGTATACACACAAACATTCTTACAAGGAGAAAACTAATGGTATCTTATTTAATAAAAGGAAGAGATTTTAACCCAAAACATTATTCTAATATTGCTAATGCCGTACAAGTCAAAGATGCAGAGTTTTTACTTTCTTTATACAAATTTCGTGGAAACGAAAGAGTATTGGATATTGGATCAGGAGACGGACAAATAACAGCCAGAGTTGCATTATCAATGATTCCGGATGGCTCAATAATAGGCTTGGATATTTCCCAAGACATGGTACAGCATGCAAGTCTGGCATATCCATTATCACAATACACAAACTTAAGTTTTATTAAGGGAAATGTAGAGAACCTTACAGAGGTTATAAACGTATTACCTACTTCAAACATAGCACTACGAGATTTTGACGTAATCTTCTCCAACCACACCTTACATTGGTTATACGGTGACAAAGCTCATGAAAATGCAGTAAAACAAATATCTTTATGTCTAAAACAAGGAGGAGCAGTTCTTCTTTGTTTTGCAACTAATGGCAATTTTAGGGAGCTATTTGAAGCAGGGTTTGAGGTAGCTAGATCAAAAAAATGGTCTATGTATTTTAAAGAAGAAGATTTAAAAACAAGGGAATTTCCATCACTCACTTGTTATCAACATGCATTAGAAAAGAATGGCTTTAAAACTGAAATTGCAGAGGTTAAACAAAATTGGAGACAATTTGTAACCGCAGAAGATTTCGCCTTATGGATTAAAGTTTCCTTAAGAACTTTAATGAGCAAGTTGAACGAATTAAGTGATGATCATCGAATGCAGTTTGCCAGGCAAGTGGTGTCTTTATATTTAGAAAGGGTTAAGTCTGTGAATGATTATCCAAATCCTGATTTGAATGATGGAGTCTACCTTAGGGATGTGATGATCTTTATTAAGGCATTAAAAATGTAAAACAATCATTAAGAAACCATCTTTTGCCTTATAAATATTAAAAATCAGGACAAATATAAAAAGGTATTTTATGAAAATCAATCAAGAAAACAATGGAATAAAGCTTACAAAATTTGAGAATTCTGATCGGGTTTATTCATTAAATATTTATGGTTAATATTTTTCGAGGATAAGCACGTGCGTGCTCTTGAGTATAGTTTTAAAGTATCCTATGGATTGATAAGATTAGACCCTCTGAGAGGTCTCTTAAATTTGATCCAGTATCAAACAGCGAGTTTTCACGGCGTTCGGTATGCTCTAGGAGTTATTAAAATGAATGAAAACCTTCTTTGGCAGCCCTCTGCCACCATAGAAATTTTACGCCAACGAGCCAAGCTGCTCCGGCAAATCCGCGATTTTTTCAACCAACGTGGCTATCTTGAAGTCGAAACACCGACCATGTCGCGTTTCGCTATCACTGATGTGTATTTATCAAATATCAAGGCGATTTTTAGAAACCAACCTTATTATCTGCAAACTTCTCCCGAATACCACATGAAGCGGCTATTAGCTGCTGGATCTGGACCCATTTTTCAACTAGCTCGTGTCTTTCGTGATGATGAATTAGGTCGTTGGCATAATCCAGAATTCACCATGTTGGAGTGGTATCAATTAGACATTGATCATCATAGTTTAATGGATGAAATGGATCTCTTATTGCAACTAGTTTTGCAATGCCAACCGATGCTTCGTAAAACCTATCAGCAAGTTTTTCTTGAGATTTGCGAGTTCAATCCGCTAACAGCAACGCTAACTCAATTGCAAGATAGCTTAAAACGTTATGAATTAGATAATGTTTTAACGCCAGGCGAAGAAGATAGGGATCAATATTTATTTTTGCTCATGTCACACATCGTTGAACCAGAATTAGAGAAGGAATCAGTGCCTGTGGCAGTCTACAATTTCCCACCTTCACAAGCAGCCTTGGCTCAAATCAAAGATGGTGTTGCCGAACGCTTTGAAATCTACGTTAAAGGTGTTGAACTTGCCAACGGTTTTCATGAGCTCACTGATGCTAGTGCCCAGGCTCAGCGTTTCCAACAGGATTTAGCGATTCGAAGTCGACAGGGTTTAGATGAGCCGCTCCCCGATGAATTCTTCCTTCAAGCCCTAACGCATGGTTTACCCAGTTGTTCTGGTGTTGCCCTTGGTATTGATAGGCTACTAACTTTAGCATTAAAACAGTCTGCTATTGCTAAAACCTTGGCTTTTGATTTTGCTAGGGCTTAAGTTTTTAAAACGCCTATTAGCTCGCCATATTTGAAATGTTTTTAGCAACATGATACATTTACCGCCATTTTAGCATTAAGAAGAAAGGCGAGCATTATGGGTTGGGTATACAATACAGCAGATGAAAGAAGTTTTCTAAACGCGTTAAAGAGAGAAAACACCTTTCTCTCAAATGAGGGATTTGATGCAGGAAACATGAATAAAAAGGCTTCAACAATAAGTAAAGGTTTAAAATTTGTAGCCGCAATTCAGCAAATTATAAGCCTTGAGGAAAATCCAAACCACGCTTTTTGGAATGGCTTTTTAAAATCAGCCGTTGTTCACTTAGACCTACCCTCCCCAAAGCACTATCAGGAGTTCTATGCTTATCATAGAAGGCTAGAAG
>JACCWL010000313.1 GCA_013697645.1 Tatlockia sp.
AAAATCAACCACTGACCTTGCAGGTCTAAGAGGGAATGGAGAACGATCTGTTCATATAGATTTAATAGCTATAAATAATGTAGCAAATTGATTTAATTGAAAGCAAAACATTAAGCGACAGCGACAAACTAGGATAGGTCGATTTGTTTTTTGAGTGCGAAACAATAGTGATTTCACAATTTGCCCCAGACCGCATCCTATCGTATTCGCTGCATCTTGAGCTGTTCGCGTACTTGCAGCAAGTTCGATAACGTTAAAGGGCAAGCCTTTTTCTTCTAGCCACTTCTGTACTAAATTTGCGCTCTTACTTAAGGTTTTGGTTTCATTAGACATCTACATCTCCTCTTCGCCATAACGAACATTTTTTGGTTAACTCCGATACTATTGACCAATCACCAAACAAAACAATTCCATAATAAACTAAATTTTCTTCATTAGTCTGGAGCGTCCTTTCGATTTGCTCCTTATAAGTACCAAGGGTCATCGTATCGGTGAAGTCATTTAATAAAATTTCTTGAGCTAAGGCTTTCTCCCTTAACCTTCTAATTTTATTTGAATTGTCCGACAAAATAATAAAGGGAATTTCAGAGATAAAAGGATGTGAGCCGCCATTTGCATCGCGATAATCACTAAGCCTCAGTTCGTCTTTAGTAATTGCTGAGCCCAAGCCAATACACATATGCGCTAAGGCATTCATCACCTTTCCTGGTTCTATAGATTTGTTAAGTACAGCCACCAACTTATTTTTAAATTCACTAGACATCTTGCAACCTCTCAATTAAAGATTCACAAATCGTGCGTTATAACGCATAATACATCATATTAGCATTGTGCGTCATAACGCACAAGCGTTTTAATTTAAATGAGCTTAATTATGGAAAAAATTTATTATCACATTGCTTCAACCTTGAAAGCTTTACGGAAAAAGAAAGGATGGAGTTTGGATAAAGCAGCCCTTGCCACTGGCGTTTCTAAAGCGATGTTAGGGCAGATAGAGCGAGAGGAATCAAGCCCAACTATTGCTACGTTATGGAAAATAGCAACTGGATTTGACACTTCTTTTTCGTCATTTATCGAAGATATTCAGTCAGAATTTAATGAACCCGTTTATCGAACTGGACAAGTTCAAAACATTCATCCCAAGGATGAAAAAATACGAATCTTTCCTCTTTTCCCTTTTGAAAATCAGCTCAATTTTGAATTATTCATTATAGAATTAGAGCCCAATTGCGAGCACCTTTCTCCACCGCATAATCTGGGTGTTATTGAACATGTGATCGTTATTGAAGGACAAATTGAAGTGTTCATTGATGGACTTTGGCAAAAATTAGTTAACGGAGAAGGTCTTCGCTTTAACGCGAATCAGCCGCATGGCTATCGGAATTTGACCACGAAAAGCGCTAAGTTTCACGATATTATTCACTATCCTTGATAGAATCTAAATGCTTAGTTATTAAACTGTCTCAACATAGTGAATCGCAAATAACCAGGTAATTGGGTATTTGCGATTTACAGTAGTTTACATAGAAATTGTGTTGGGATTTTTTTCAATACATTCTTTAAATAAGCTTATGCATTTTTTCTTATTAGCAATTTTTTCTGGGGTTAAATCCATTCCGTCTGAATTTTTTTTCAGTGTAGCTAGATATAAAGGAGAATCACCGCCGTGGTTTTCTTCTTCAATATCAAAGCCTTTTTCATTAATAAGATACTCTGCGCACTCTGTATGACCGTGGTAGGCTGTAAGATGCAATAAAGTTGTATTATCTTCAGTTAGCGTAACTTCTGCTCCACTGGAATACAATAGTTTTATTATATCGAGGTTTCCAGCAACACAGGCTACCTGTAATGAACTATTTCCCGTAAGGGATTTTGCATCAATATTTGCACCAAATTTGATAAGCACTTTTAAGCATTCAGTAAGACCTAAACAAGAAGCCCAATGCAATAGAGTCCAGTTAGCAATGTCCTTATCTAATTCTATAGAATAATCCTTCCTAAGCTCCATCTCTAAATTTTCGTGATCATTCTTTAAAATTAGTTTTAAGTAATTAATATAACCTTTGTTGGCCAGTGGCTCGATTAAAGATGGATACTCGGTAAAATTTTTCTCCAACCATTTTATATCTGATTGCAAAGCAATAATATGTAATGGGGTTAGTAATTCTGTACAGCAATAAGCCATATCGTATTGAATTAAATGGTTATCATCCACTTCGTCAATTTCACCATTAACAAATTGAGCACCCTCGTCCAACAAAAGGGAAAATATTTTTTTTCTACCATAAATTGCAGCTTCACCTAGTGGGGAATTGTTCTCACCTATTTGAGTTTCATTTACGATATTAAATAGATCTTCATTAGTTTTACACTCTTCTAGCAGTAGTTTCAAATTCTGAATGTATCCGTATCGACATGAGTGGAAAACTGCGTTTATGATTTCAGTTGCGTCAAAAGATTTGGATAGCAACATCGTTTGAACTTCTTCATATTCATGTTTCAAGTGTGGTAGTAGTTTAAGATTGGACTTAAAGTTTTTATCCTGATCTATGGAGCCATCTCTATAATCAAAAATTAGTGCAATTTTTTTCTGTAAGGCTAGAGCATGGTCTTTTAGTAATATCCCATTTGTAGCAAAAAAGGAATTGGTTAAACGAAAAGCCTGCAGATCATCAATATCACTAAATATTAAACTCCAAAGATCCATAGGAATGTTAGAATAATTGGTTATGGCTTGCTCAATTTTATTTTTCATAGAAGTATCTCTTTCAAGGTAAGCGCAACATCCTAGCGAATTTTTGTCTGTCCATCGTAAATCTTATCGTTACCGGCTTTCAATCTATCAAAATAGTCTGGGCATGGGCCGGCAAAAAGAGCCAGAGAATATCATAATTTAAACAATGAGGCCAATTTTTAAAAAAGTATTTGGAGGGGCAAATGTTTAAGATTTAAAGCAAGAGGAACGAGCTCTGAATTTGTGGTAGAGAAGTGATCTGAATTAGCTTAGTCTAATATAGAATCTCTACTTTGATGGCGAAAAAAAAGAGCATTATTTCTAATGCTCTCTAATTTTAAATAAGTGGGGATGTTAAACGATTTCAACTTCTTCAGCTTGCGGTCCTTTAGGTCCTTTGCCAGCTTTGAACATTACTGTTGCACCTTCAGGAATGGTTTTGAAACCGCTACCTTGGATTGCACTGAAGTGGACAAAGTAATCTTTACCACTGCTTTCAATAAAACCAAAACCTTTAGCTTCATTAAACCATTTAACTGTACCGCGTATTTTCTCTGACATTTTGTAGCTTCCTAGTAATTAGAACGGACATTTTATCATAACTATTTAGGAAATCAAAACGACGTTAGCGTTTTTTACAAAACAAGGCTTTCGACTTTCCTTCTAAATGGCCTAAAAGGTTCTTTATATAGTTCAAAACAAAAAATAACCCGTTGATTATTAATGAATATTAATTAAAGAAAGTCTTGGAGAACATTTTCACTGTTTTTCAAATTTTTTCACTTCGAAAAATCCAATTCTGCCTTTTTTTTATAAAAATATGAAAATTTTGCTAATTAAAATGCGTTTTCAACAGCATTGATTCCAAAGTTAAACCCGGACCGAAGGCACAACTAAAGATATTTTTATTATTATCAGCAAGCCCTAAGTTCTGCCATATTTCTTTAATAACGAATAATACGGTCGCAGAAGACATGTTTCCGAAGTTTCTTAATATTTCATAAGAGTAATGATTATCCTTAGCTGAAATGTTTAAAGACTCTTCACAAGCTTGAAGAATTTTAATACCGCCAGGATGGATTGCAAAAAAATCAATATTTTTAAGAGTCGAATTGGATTGTTTAAAAAGCTTTTCAGTGAATGCGGCAATCCCTGTCTTAATCGCCTGAGGCACATAGGCAGAAAGTACAATATCAAAGCCAAAATCAGAAATACACCAAGCCATTTCTTGATTCGTTTGCGGTAGCAAATCACAATAAAAACGTTCAATTGACAAATATTTCGAACTTTTAGTTTGACCTTGAATAAGTACAGCCGCAGCTCCATCAGCAAAAATAGCATTTGAGATGATGTTCTCAATAGCAAAGGAATTTTGAAAGTGAATCGAACATAACTCGATACACACAAGAAGAACATTAGAATTAGGATCTGACTTACAAAAAGCTTCAGCTACCTTAAGCCCATTAAAAGCTCCATAGCAGCCCATAAAATTAATGCAGGTACGTTTTATTGCTGGATTAAGATCTAGTGCTTGCACTATTTCAATATCAATTCCTGGTGCATACATACCAGTGCAACTGACAGTAATTAAATGGGTAATTTCTTTGCGATCAAATGAATCAAGGGGATTAAAGCAATTCTCAATTGAGGCTAAAGATAAATTTAGTGCGTTGTCCTTATACAATTGCATGCGCTTAGCCGTAGATGGAAAGGCTTCCTCGGGCTTATTTGGAAAAAACTCAAACTCGCCAGGCGCCTTAGCATAATCACTTATTACGCTATACCTAGTTTCAATTCCTGAGGATTGATAAATTGCTTTTAATAATCTTCTCTGCCTAGGTTTTAAATGGAATCCCGAAGCGATAAGTTCAGCTGTTTCTAACTGTGATCCTTTGTATGAAGGATTTGCTGTTCCAATCGCTGTAATCTTGGCTGTCATACCCTCTCCATGAAAAAATTTTTGCAATTAATTCAGTAAATATAAGAACATGAATTTCAGGCATGATAATCTATCTTTCTGATAATACTACCTAATAAACTTGACGGCTAATCATGTTAAACAAACGCTCAAAAGAAAAAGAGTTAATGGATCTTGGGCAGGATTTTTATACTCAGGAAGAATATGAGCATTGTCTGAAAAAATTATTTACCATAAATCAATTAATGGGAATTTTTAGACACACCGTTAAATTATTAAAACGCTTCCCAAAAGATGCTGACTTAGTTGATGTAGGCTGTGGCGGCGGATTGTTTCTACTTAATCTCACCAACTATTTTCCCGATATGAAAATGTTGGGCCTTGATATCTCTGAAAAAGCCATACATTTAGCTGAAAAAGAATTAGAACGATGGAAACAAAAAAAGGGCGGTATTAACCTTAGCTTTCAATTAGAACACCAGCCCGAATTATCCTTAAAGCAACAAAGTGTCGATATCATTTTGCTGACCTTGGTTTGTCATCACGTTGATGATGAAGATTTAATCGTCTTTTTAAAAAAAGCAAATGATATCGCACGAAAAGGATTGATAATTAATGATTTACATCGCCACCCTATTGCTTATTGGTATTATAAATTCTTAAGTCCTTTATTTCGTAATCGATTAATTAGGCATGACGGACTAATTTCCATCGAAAAAGGCTTTACAAGAAAGGAATTAGAACGGTTATTAAAGCTAGCAACCATTAAAAACTACCGTATTAAATGGTGCTTTCCATTTAGGTGGTCAATTCTTATTCTCAAATCTTAGTGGATAAATTATGAAGTTGGATGCACTTATAATTGGTGGAGGTCCAGCAGGCGCTACTACAGCCCTTCTGCTTGCAGAGGCTGGATGGTCAGTGGGCTTAATAGAAAAAAAATTGTTTCCTCGCCGTAAAGTCTGTGGTGAATTTCTATCCGCTACCAACCTGCCGCTATTAGAGAAATTAGGATTAGCAGACTATTATCTTTCAACTGGTGGACCCGAAGTGCAGCGAATTGGTTTATATGCGGCTAGTACTATTTTAATAGCTCCAATGCCTCCGGCTTCTTCCCAGGTCAAATGGGGACGAGCCCTTGGCCGTGAACTTCTGGATACAGAAATAATCAACAAAGCACAGGCCGCTGGGGTTCATCTTTGGCAACCAGCTGAGGCGATGGCCCTGCAAAGAAAATCTGATCAATTTATTTGTAGCCTTAAAAAAGACAATGAAATCATTGAAGTTACAGCACCCGTTGTTGTTGTAGCAAATGGTTCCTGGGAAAAGCGAATCGATGCTAAAGTGAATAAAATCAGCAAAAAATCAGATTTACTAGCCTTTAAAGCGCACTTTAAGAACACTAGTCTAGCCCCTGATTTAATGCCTTTATTGGCATTTCCAGGCGGCTATGGCGGACTTGTTAATACCAATAATCAACGCGTTACACTCTCCTGTTGTATTCGTCGCGATACCCTACAAGACTTAAGAAGGCCTGGCCTACAAGCTGCTGAAACAGTTTGCCAATACATTAAAAATCAATGCCGCGGGGTATCTGAAGTCCTATTTTCTGCACAGCGAGAAGGTGAGTGGTTAGCGACAGGCTCTATTCAGCCAGGCGTTCGCAATTGCTATAAGGATGGTCTTTTTTTCGTAGGTAATATAGCAGGTGAAGCCCATCCCATCGTTGCAGAGGGAATTTCTATGGCTATGCAATCAGCCTGGTTACTTTCAACTTTTTTAATAAAGCATAAATCTAATCTTCTAAGGGGAAAATCGTTAAATGAAACAGGTGCTGCTTATACTAAAGAATGGCGTAGACAGATGGCAAAACGAATTTATGTATCTGCATTTTTTGCTCAATTGGCAATGATGAGTCAAAGAACGAGCTCACTAATATTGCCTGTCATTAAACAGTTTCCTGCTATCCTGACTTTGGGCGCAAAATTATGTGGGAAAATAAAACAAGTTGTACCCACCGTGGAGAACATATGAATAAATTACCTAAATCGCAGAAATCTAAATCGATTAAAACGCCTTGGCATATTTGGCTTATAGGTATCCTAGGATTGATATGGAATTCAATAGGAGTATACGATTTTATTATGGCTCAAACAAAAAACAAAGCCTATTTGAGTAGCTTTACTCCAGAACAACTCTCGTTTTTTTATGGACTCCCCTTTTGGGTAGTGGTCGCATGGGCTATTAGTGTCTGGGGTGGTTTAATTGGCATAATATTATTACTTTGTAGAAGAGCTGCCGCAACTTGGTGGTTTTTAGTATCATTTGTAGGGATTTTATTAACCACTTTTAATAATTTTGTTTTATCTAAAGGCATGGAAGTTATTGGCGACACTACTTCGCTTGTTTTTACTTCTTTAATTATTCTCGTGGCTTTAGGTTTTTATTTGTATTCGGTAAACATGCAACGTAAGGGAATTCTTAGATAATTCCTAGTTAGTGAAATCTAAATATATATAGCCTTAAGGGACTTTATAACGTGTAGGT
>JACCWL010000256.1 GCA_013697645.1 Tatlockia sp.
GGATAGCACAGCTTATGTAATGGCTAAGCAAGAAAATGATGAAGCAACCTTTAATGAAATTGAACGTCATTTTGCAACTATGTTCCGTCATGAAATCAGTCGATGGTTAGGTGAAGATGCTCGTAATAAAATTGAAGGAACTTTTCTCGATTTTTTATGCTGCTTCAAATTTGAATTGCATTCACAAATAGTACTAATGGAACCTAAATTAGCGGCAGGACAGCATTTATTAAGAGTTAAACCACGTTCTGTATTACTTAAATGGCTTAAGTCAGCTATTGAAGAAAATGGTGAAAATCCTTTTGAACAAATAAATCTCTCCCATTTAGCCGCAAATGCTACTGTTCTTGTTAAGAGCTTCACCAGCTTGTCTGATATCAAGTCATTCGTGAAGAATTATTATCATAATATATTCGAAGCTGAAATGGTTCGTATGGTTAATAAAGCTGAAGATTGGCCAGCAGTAGACTCTTATGATGCCTTCAGTCGCTATTTTGCGATAGACATTCATACTCAACTTTATCATCTACACTAGGGTGAATTGACTATCTCAAAGTCAGATGTTTTTTAGCAAATGACAAGAGAGATAGCTCATTTCACTTAGTGAAATACCAAATTACAAAATCCCTTATAAGCTTATTGAATGCGAATTTTTAATAAATCGATTATTATTTGTTTATTTTAGTCCACTTGAGGCATAATTAGCGCAGTTGCGACAATTAGTGGCTCTGTAAGCCTTAAAATGTACTGTTTGGTTCGCTATAAGCTATTAATTATAAGGAGTTTGTTAATGAGATTTAAAGAGTTTGCTACTCTCTTGATTGGTTGTCTAAGTTTATTTGCCTTTCCAGTTTATAGTATTAGTGCTAATGAATTATTGCCTGAAGAAAAAAATACAGTTGAGATTTTCCAAAAATACTCACCCAAAGTTATTTACGTTCATCGTTTGAAAACAATTACTAGTAAATCGTCGCCACCTAGGCAGGAACCAGCAGGTGCGGGTTCTGGGATAATCTGGGATGCCAAAGGTCACATAGTCACCAACTTTCACGTAATTAATGGTGCTGATCAATTAACAATCACTATTGGTAAATTGACAGTTCCAGCTAGAGTTATTGGAACTGAGCCGAGAAAAGATATTGCAGTTTTGGCAATCAATTCACCTAAGGCTTTAGCCATGCTAAAAACGTTTGTTCCTTTTGCATTGGCATCGACAGAGCATTTAATGGTTGGCCAAAAAACAATTGCGATAGGTAATCCTTATGGGCTAGATCATAGCTTGTCTGTAGGTGTAATCTCCGCTTTAAGACGAAAGGTTCCAGGGGCTGGTGGGGTGGCTCTTCGTGAGATGATCCAAACTGATACCTCAATCAATCCAGGCAATTCTGGTGGACCACTGCTAGATAGCAAAGGACGACTGATTGGTATAAATACGGCAATCTTTTCAAACTCAGGATCTTCAGCGGGTGTAGGTTTTGCAGTACCTGCAAATGATCTTGCACGTATAGTACCTCAAATTATCAAAAACGGCAGAGTGATTTTGTCTGGTATTGGAGTCAAGTCCCTACCTCGTGATGTTATCAAGCGTTTGGGAGTTAAAAAAGGAATAGTGGTAGGAGCTATAATCCCCAATACACCAGCGGCAAAAGCAGGTTTAAAAGGCACTTACCATGATACTTTTGGACGCTTGCGCTTAGGCGATGTTATTGTTGCTTTAAATGATCATTCTGTTAAAAACTATGATTCTCTTTATTATTTTCTGGCGAATGTGAGAGTTGGTGAGGGTATTAAAGTCACAGTCCTCAGACAAGATAGAAAGCTTGATTTTAGAATGAAAACTATTGATATTGCGGCTTATTAATAGGAGTTGTGAAGGTGGTTTTGTCGTGCCAGGGGCCACGACCTACAGATTTTTTTGATAAACTTAAGACACAGCCTAATTATCAATTCAAGCGTAGGTCGCGCCTCTGGCCCGACATTTCCTTCTATTTCAACCAAACCTAACAACCATACTCAGCTTGATAAGCTTTTAAACGCGAAACCTCGTTAACTTGCCCATCCGCCTGCAAATAAGCAATAAGGTCGTAAAGACTAATAATTGACAAAACCTGAATCCCTTGCGCTTTAATTTCTGTCAAAGTGGATTGATTGGTTAATCCACGTTCACATCTATCCAAAGCAATAACAACACAATTAAGCTTGCCACCATATTCTTTAATCAGCGATTGAGCTTCACGAAAAGCTGTTCCAGCAGTGATAACATCGTCGATAATTACGGTATTTCCATGAAGTGGAGCGCCGATGAGTTGTCCGCCTTCGCCATGAGTTTTAATTTCTTTGCGATTAAAAGTCACGGTGGCATTGATGCCTAATTCAGCAAGTGCAATAGCTGTTGCAGTGGCTAAAGGCAAACCTTTGTAGGCTGGGCCAAATAAATGGTTAAAGTCAATTTTATGATCCACTAGGGACTTGGCATAAAAATGTCCTAGCTGTCTTAAAGCTTCTCCTTGATAAAACAATCCTGCGTTAAAAAAATAGGGGCTTTGGCGACCAGACTTTAATTTAAAGTCACCAAATTTTAAAACTTGGCATTCTAATGCTAATCGAATAAATGCTTCTTTAGACGTATCCATAAAAAATCCTTACTGAAAAATCTCAAGTCATTGAGTTTCTTTAAATTACAGCGAGTCTAACTTCATTTTCCAACCTGAATCAATATGCTGTGATTTTTAAAAAAAATCATTAACAATCAATAAAAAACTGTTATGCTAAGAACAATGCTCCGTTGTTTCAGGGCATTGTTTTCTGTCCATTGTAGCGCAAATTAAGATGTATCGGAGTGATTTTTTTTTGGTAATGTTCAGAGTTTGAACTGGAATGGATGCTGGTAATGTTTGGACTACCTATTTAGGTAGAAAAGAGCTCAAAAGGGGATAGTGAATGCCGGATAGAGAAACTGGCCACGTAAAGTGGTTCAATGAGAAAAAGGGATTTGGATTTATCGTTAACCAGACCGGAGACGATATATTTGTTCATTACAAGGACATTCAGGGAGTCGGTTTTAAAACACTACACGAAAATGATCCTGTGACCTATGTTCTTGATAAAGGTCCTAAAGGATTTAAGGCACAGGATGTTCTCGTTGTCGCAGAATAACGAATAGAACTCTTTTGCTAAGATTGCTGTCTTTAGCGGGGATCTTTGCTCAACAGCGGGTTAGGAATTGCCTTTATTTCTTGCTCTTTCCATGCTGTAAAGAGCAAGTTCCTCCGAAAAATTTCTCCTATTCTGCTTTTCCCTAATACGGGGAGAAGCTCTTAGAACGGGGCAAGTGAATACTGTTTCACCTAGTATGGCATTACCAATTTTCCTTGACCACTTAGCGCCAGCTCGCTATCATGCTTCTATTTTGTGCAATTAAAGAAAGGTCTTTAGGGGGCATAGAATGGAGTCTGGTCAGCAAGTTGCAGTTATTACTGGTGCCGCAAGCGGTATCGGTTTAGCCTTGACTGAGGTTTGCATCAAAGAAGGCATTCACGTGGTAATGGCCGACAATGCAGCCACAGTGCTTTCAGACAGGGTTGAGTTCTTAAGCCAGGGCGCATCAGTTGAGGTTTTAGGTATAGTCTGTGATGTGACGAAGCCTGAACATCTAAAGCATTTGGCAAAGCAAACCTTTGAACATTTTAATCGTGTCGATTGGTTATTCAATAATGCGGGAATCAGCGGCCCATTAGCGCCAATCTGGGAATTGACTAACGAGCATATTCGCAAGGTAATGGATGTTAATTTGCATGGAGCAATTCATGGGTTACAAGCATTCTTGCCCATGATGTTTAAGCAAAAGCATCGCTCTCATGTTATCAATATGGCAAGCTTTTATGGTCTTTGCAGCGGTTCACAAATGGCCGCATATGCGATGTCAAAACATGCAGTTGTTGCACTCTCTGAATCTTTATATTTTGATTTACAACGTTTGGATAAACCTGTTGATGTTTCAGTTGTCTGCCCATCCTTTGCAGACACGGGCTTGCTGGCCAATGCACCTTCTTTAGAGAATAATAAATTACATCAAATGATGGTTAATCTAATAGCTCGCGCAAGGCCGGCTCTGGATGTTGCCGAACATGTGGTGGCAGAGGTTAAAAATAAAACCTTTTATATTTTGCCAGACAAAGAAGTGAAGGATTATTGTGAGCAGCGAACCAAAGCCATCATCGAGCAGGGCGAACCTCATAAGCACAGCATTGAGAAAATTATAAGCTCATTGTCAAAACGTGCACTTGCTCCATAAAGGTAGCCTGGTTATCGCGTTAGCGATAGCCAGGTTATCCACCAAACTGAAGTCCTGGTTATCGCTAACGCGCTAACCAGGCTACCCGATTTTTATTAAGAATATTTAACATCCATATGCCACTCTTACACTGATAAAATGACATGCTTTAAAAAGCGTAGATATTTCATGGTTTCTCCTAAATAATAAATAATAGTGTCTGAATAATGTTTAATTTCGACCAGCCATTACACCACCATCAACATCCCATATAGCGCCAGTTACCCAAGAGGCCTTATCTGAAAGAAGAAAGCAAATTGCTTCAGCAACATCTTTCGCCTTTCCTACTCGTCCAAGAGGATGGAATGCATCAAAACTGTTTAAGGTTTCGCGTATTTTTTCTTTTGGAATAAATGAATTATAAATCGGTGTTTCTACAACGGCAGGAGATACGGCATTTACTCGGATATTATATTCAGCCAATTCCATTGCTAAATGTTGCGTGAGAGCATGCAAGCCCGCTTTTGCAATAGAGTAGGCTGATGAAGGCGTGGCTTTAATAGCCTGTTTTGCCCACATTGATCCAATATTTACAATAGCACCACCGTATTTAAGCATGTTATTTTTGACGACGCATTGTGTAATGAAAAATAAGGCTTTAGTGAGCTCGTTATACTCATCATAATCAGAAGCATCATGTTCAAGAAAAGATTTAGGACTAAATACTCCGGCAGCATTGACCAATTCGTGAATGGTTTGGTTCTCAAGCGCCTTAAATAATGCGTTTACTTCCTCATGATTGGTAATATCAGCGCTATACCCTTGAATATTTCCCTGAGCTCTTAATGCTAAAAGTGCTTCTGTTAATTTTTTCTTATCCCGACTAACAATAATCACTCGATGATCTTTCTTTAAAGAAAGTTTTGCAACTTCAAAGCCAATTCCACTACTACCACCAATGATTAATGTTGTTTTGACTTCTTTGGTATTCATCATTTATATCTCCGATTATCTACCTTCCAGTTGGTAGGTAAAGTTGTTAAAAAAATAAGTAACCGATTTACTTATTTGCGTGGGTATTGCCCTTTCTAAGCCTAGATAATTAAGGAAGATGTTTCAATTGAGACAGGAGTTCCGCACAGCTGTCTGAAAATATAGCCGGATCTTCTAAGATACGCGCCATCATTATTCCACCTTGAAGTTGATTTATTATTTGCCAAGCTATATTAATTAAGCGTTTTTTAGAAAGTTGGGAATTATCGGCCAAAACTTCTACTAACCAATCCGCATTACCAGAGAGAAAGCTACGAACTGCAGTTTTTAGATTTTCAGGCAGGGTTTCCATATCTGAAGCGAGCATGCCACAAAGGCATAACTTATCTTCGCCTAAGACTTGTTTGTATAGTTCTGTATAGTGTCTAACTTTTTCCAGCCAATCCTTTTGTGAATTGATATTTGATAAAGAAGCATTAAAGACTTCTTCATAACGCTCTATAACTGCAACAGCCAAATCTACTTTAGTCGGGAAATGATGATGAATGCTTGCTTTACGAATACCTACAGCAATTGAAATATCCGCATAACTGAAACCATTGTATCCACACCTTTGAATTAGAGCCTGTGCACAATCCAGAATTTCATTTTTTTTGTCTGAAGTCTTCATAATTGCCACTCTACTAGTTGGTAGACTAGTTGTCAAGTCATTTTTTCTTGTAAATATATCATATATGATATAATATATTTTATATAGGAGATCTAATTATGAACAAAATTTTAATTTCCATACCAGACAATATTGCCAATAGAATGCGGGCAGCTATTCCTCAAAGGCAACGAAGCAAGATAATTGTTAAATTAATAGAAAAAGAAGTTGAAAGACGCGAGAAGGCTCTTTATGAGTGTGCGCTTGCTGTAGAGAAAGATGCTGCTCTAAACAAAGAAATGAAGGAGTGGGATTCAGCATTGCAAGATGGGTTAACCGATGAATCGTGGTGACATTTATTGGGTTGATCTTAATCCTACAGTGGGTTCAGAAATAAATAAATTGCGTCCTTGTGTGGTAATAGGAGCCACCCCTATAAATCAAGCTCGAAATACTGTGGTTGTAATTCCTTTATCAACCGCTGCCAAAGCTAGACCCCCTATAACCATTACAGTTTCATGCCTCAACAAAGAGGTAGTAGCACTTTGCGATCAAATCAGGGCTATTAATAAAAGCAGATTAAAAAATCAAGCAGGAACTCTTTCAGAGCAGGATATGAATTCAATTAATGATGGGCTACGACAAGTTCTATGTTTATGAGTTTGTTCAGATGATTCTTTTTTTTTGATATATGCAATTAGCTAGTAAAGCCCTAATCTTTCAGCCAATCTCTCACCGGTAAAAACTCAGTATAAAGACTTTCTTCAGCAGAGTTTTTTTCTGGATGCCAATTGTATTGCCAGCGTACCTCTGGTGGCAGTGACATTAAAATAGATTCTGTACGTCCTCCTGATTGCAAGCCGAAAAGTGTTCCGCGGTCAAAAACTAAATTAAATTCCACATAACGTCCTCGTCTATAAAGTTGAAAGTCTTTTTCGCGAGAACCATAGGTTAGATCTTTGCGGTTTTTAATAATTGGTTCATAAGCCTTCATAAAATGATCCCCAACCGATTTCATAAAAGCAAAGCTAGAGCTAAACCCGTTTTCGTTAAAATCATCAAAAAATAAGCCACCAATACCGCGGGCTTCATTGCGATGTTTTAAGAAAAAATAGTTATCAGCCCAATCCTTAAATCGAGGATAAAGCTCCTCGCCAAAAGGCTTGCAAGCTTCTAAGGCTGTTTGATGCCAGTGTTTGCAATCTTCAATAAATCCATAATAAGGAGTTAAGTCAAAGCCGCCACCAAACCACCAGACTGGAGGATGATTTTCCTTTTCGGCTAGAAAAAAACGTACATTAAGATGAGCTGTCGGTACATAGGGATTAACTGGATGAATGACAGAAGAAATACCTAAAGCCGAATATTTACGGCCTGCCAATTCTGGACGATGTGCACTAGCAGACGGTGGTAATTCTTCCCCCGAAACATGAGAAAAATTAACACCTGCTTTGTCAAAAAGTTGACCCTTCTCAAAGGCACGAGTTAAACCGCCTCCCCCTAAGGTTCTTTCCCATGAGTCATCGATAAAGCGGCCCTTAGGATCGAGTTGGCTAATAGTTTCACAGAGATTGGCCTGAAGTTGCAAAAGGTAGGCTTTAATTTGCTCAATTGTATTTTCGGGTAAAATGTCGTTCATCAAAAGCGATCTCAGTTTACTGGTGAATATTCATCTAGGAAGTACTAAGAATTAACATTTTAATGAGATTTTTGGCGATGTCCAGTTAAACCTTGGCAACAAGACAAGCGGGGGCTTAAATGTACTATATTTAATGAATAGATTTAAGGCTAAAAAGGCTAAAAGATGACGACATTTATGTTTCCTGGTCAGGGCTCTCAATCTAAAGGGATGGGAGCTGAATTATTTGCAAAAGCCCCCGATGAGTTGAGAATGGCCCAAGATCTGCTTGGTTATTCTATTGAAGAATTATGTCTTCACGACCCGAAAGATCAACTAAATAACACAGAATTCACCCAGCCCGCTTTGTTTGTCGTCGAAGCTTTGACCTTTAAATTAAACTCTTTAAGCTTACCTAAGCCTGATTATTGCATAGGTCATAGTTTGGGTGAGTATTCTGCCTTATATGCTGCAGGCGCCTTTGATTTTCTAACTGGACTTAAATTGGTAAAAAAACGCGGCGAGCTTATGGCTCAAGCACAGGGTGGTGGAATGTTGGCCGTACTTGATTTATCAGCAGAGATCATTCGATTTATGCTAGAAGAAAATAATATAGATTCTATTGATTTCGCAAATTTTAATTCGCCTAAGCAGCTAGTGCTTTCAGGGCCTGCAAAGGATATAAAAAAAGCCAATGAAATTTTGTCAAAAAAAGCGCGAAAATGTATCCCTCTGGCGGTAAGCGCTGCCTTTCATTCACGTTATATGGATTCAGCGGCGGTTAGTTTTGCGCAATTTTTAAAAGAGTTTAGCTTTTCAAAACTACATACAACCGTTATTTCTAATGCTAGAGTGCAGCCTTTTCAAGATAATTCGATTAAAGACTTGTTAGTAAAACAGATAACCAGTTCGGTTCGTTGGGGTGAGATAATTAGTTATCTTAAAAATAAAGGCGAAGCGGAATTTATAGAGCTTGGGCCTTCTAAGGTGTTGACAGGTCTCATGAGACAAAATTAATGTAAGCGCAAATGCTACAGCCTGGTGAAATAAAGAGATTAAACGTTCGACTGAAATAACTCTCGCGAAATCGTGTATACATTAGCGTGATCGGCTGGAGCCAGGAGGCTCCTAAGACTCGATGTAGCGTAGGACGGAGTGAACAAATCCCTCAACTTATCCCGATTTAACTATTGTAGGTACCCCAATAAAAGTACCTTTGCATTGGGGAGTACTCCAAACCACCCATGTCTTGCCTTGATCTGATTCACTTAGAGTTTGTTGATACATTTTCATCGGAACAGACCACTCACCATTTTCATCTTTTCCGCTTATAGTTGCATTAACCACATTAAAGAGTAATCCATCTTTTTTAGAACTTTTATAGCTATTATATTTTACTCGTAAGCCATTCAAGGTCTTTACTCCATTTTTGCTTAAGACCTGTTCAACAGACGTTACCATTACAGTAGGTGTATGATCGAGACAATATTGCATTCTAACCTTTTCTGATCTTGGAACAATATTGTTAAATACAGCGGTCCAGATAACTGTATTTGCCGCACTCGCAATAGTATTAAATAGTAATATAATTATGAAAACCAGTATTTTATTCACTCATATCTTCCTTATTTGCTTGCGAAAAACGTGATATTTAGCATGCAGATTAACTTTATACTCTAGAAGATGCAATTTCGATGCTTTCGATAGGATTCAATAAAAACCCACTTTATTGCCTGTCATCATCTTCATTTTTAAGCTCTTTTGATATTTCAATCTATAAATTTAGCCTAATCAAGGTTTCATTCCACAACTTAACTAAGACCTAAATGAGGTTCATACTCAGGTAAAATTTCCTCTCGCTTTAGCCCAACAACATCAGAAGGTCGAAATCGCTGTGGTTTAGCGCTAACTGCAGCTTCTGCAATTTCATTGATGGCCTGCTCTCCTCGTGTAGTTATCCTAAATAGACCATAAGCGGTCAATAAGCCCGCGAAAGCACCAATTGATCCACTTACAATAAGAGTCGTAGCCGCATAACCCGTTATAATTCCGCTAAAAAATGCGATAGGAACTGCCCATAAACCGAAGCTAAAACCAACAGCAAACCCCACAGTAGCCGCAAGAACAGTAAAAAATGCCGCCGCGGCGATAGACAAAATAATATTTTTCAAATAGGGTGTTTCATTTTTTAAAATGGTATTGCATTTTCTAACAAAGCGAGCAAGGGTATCGGAAAATGTTTTTTTATTTTCTATATAAAACGCGTCTACTAAAAGACAAGCTTCTCTGCCAAGAGCGCAATATTGTTTTTGAGGTAGATGTTGCACAGTCTCTATAAACATATCTAGCGCCTGATAAAAAGCAGATTTGGCTGTTAAACGATTTCGGGCATAGAGCAGAAAATCATAGTCTAAATTGATAAGTTGCTTTAAAGTCTTTTTAGAAAAACGTGCTTTCGCGTTTTGATTTAGCCGCTCCATGAAAGCTGCTAATGCTTCATCATCCAAAGCAGAAAGAGAAAGTCGTTCTGCAAAGTCATTATTCCTAATACTTAACAGCCTCTCATTAATTTCCGATTCTTCTTGGAGAAGATCAGATTTGGTTCCTACTAAAATAATTGGGGCCTTGTTATTTTCTTTACGAAAGGCCAGGAGATCATAATCAATTTGCTCATGATCAATCCGAACTGACAAATCAACACAATAAACGGCTATATCAGTCCCTTTAAAATAGGCAGTTTTAAACTCCACAAACCGTTGATGCCCACTCGTATCTAAGAGCACCATAGGAATAATTGACTTAGAGTTTCTGTTGATGACAATACCCGTACTCGGGTTAGGGTTAATTGTTTTAGGCAGCTCAGGGGAGAGCATGCGATTAATCAGTTTCGTCTTACCGGATTGATGTTGACCAAAAAAAAGAATTCTTATAGGCATAAATTTACTTTACTAAGCATTTTGACAAAATTATAAACACTTAACGGGTTATAATCCAATACATTTTTAAAGAGGTTTCATAAAAGAACGTAAATCGGGTTTTTGTTGTAGGCGATATTGATAGACAGTATTAAAAGCAATGATATTTTTTAAATAATTACGTGTTTCATGCCAGGGAAGCGTGTCTATCCAAATATCCATATCTTTTGGTGGATGGTTTTTAATCCAGTAACCCACTTGGCTAGGGCCGGCATTGTATGCTGCTGCTATCAGAATGGGATGGTAGTTATAACGGCTATTTAATTGTTTTAAATAGGCAACGCCAATATTGATGTTTTTCTGGGAAGAAAAAAGTTGATCCTTATGGCTGTAAAAAATGTTTTCACGTTTAGCGACTACCGTTGCAGTACTTGGCATCACTTGCATCAAGCCACGAGCCCCGGCAGGCGAAACCACATCATCTCTGAATCCACTTTCTTGACGAATAATTGCATAGATAAGTTCAGCGGGAATTTGATAATTTCTTGAGTATTGTTTAATGCTGTCATGATAAATCACTGGAAAGCGGAGGGATAATTGATTATAAAGAATCTCATTATTCGATAAATCAACTGCCTTGGCATGCCAATGTAACTCGTTAGCTACCCAATAAACCAGTGCAGATTTATCATCCTTGGGCAATTCGCTGATAAAGTCATTTAACAATCGTGAAGCTTGTAAAAGTTGTTTTGAGTAATAAAGGCTTTTAATCGCATCAGTAATCGGTTGATAGTATTTTAAGACGCCCATATTAGAGACGGCCGTTTCATTTTCAAAAGACGGTGTTTTGTGAAGTCGTAGGGAAGCTAGAAAGCCGTAGTAATTCCTGTTTTGTGCAATCGTCTCATAAATTTGCTTAGCCTGCCTGCTGTCTCCTTGTGCTTCTAAGGCTCGAGCCAACCAATATTGCCAACAAGGTTTGTCTTTATCAGGTGAATGGTTAATAAGCGTTTCAACTTCCTTCCAATTCTGGCTCTTAAGCGCAAAACGAATTTGCCAATCTAATAAAACATCGCTGTAAAAAACAGGTTTAATTTTGGCAAACCAAAGTGGTTCATCTGGGTTATTACGCATTGCTTTATAAAGAGTTAGGTGCACTAAAAAAGATTGTAGCTGTGCTTCATTTAACAAATGACTGGTTTTAGCATTTTGCCAATACTGTATTGCCTGTTTCATGTTGCTAGCAATCATGCGTTTTAAGCCATAGAGATAGAAATAATCATGTAATTCACCGGGTCCTAATAAGGCAATGCGACTTGGATTTTGAGAAATAGCGAGCAGCGATTGCTCGTCTTTGTGACGTGGTTGCTTATAGAGTTTCAATAGATAGCGGGCAAGGCTAAGATTACGCTTGTCTAAGGCAAGAATGATTCGCTGCGTTATCAGGTGTTCGTCAAAATTCTCGCTCTTTAGTAAAAAATCAAAAAGAGCATTACAAACCGGCGGTAAGGTATCCCCAGATAACCAAAGTTGTCTTGCAACAGCTAAGCTTTCTGTAATTTTGCCTTCATTATAATTTGCGAGTTGAGCAAAGCATTTCAGATTTAAATCAGCGGATTCTTTGTAGTGCTTAGAATAATTAGGCCAATCTTTTTGGCGAGCCAAGTAATAGAGCCATTTTTCCCGCAATTTTTTGGCAAGAGGGGTCTCGCTATCAATAAAAGCAAAAAAATTATCGCCAGGCGTTTTAGGCAAATTTTGATTCCATTCTTGATAGGCCAAAAATCGATTCAGATAGTCCTGACTAGCGTTGGCAAAAACTTGCGGTATTATGCAAAATAGAAAAAAAACTGTACTTATTTTCTGGTAGCCTATCAATCCGCAGCCCTCGTTTTATTTAGCTCATCCTGAGAGTATTGTCGGGCCAGGGGCCCGACCTACACTTCAAACATGTAGGTCAGCGCTCCTGGCCCGACATTTCATTACTTATAAATAACTCAGAGCTTTTCTCGCATTAGTCTAATTGTTTTAGCATAATCATCGCTAGAAAATATAGCAGAACCTGCAACAAACTCTGTAGCACCTGCCTTGGCAAGGATAGCAATATTATCAAGAGTTACCCCCCCATCCACACAAATCGGAAGTGAAGGGTATTTATCTTTGATCCAGCGAATTTTATCAATCGCCTCAGGTATAAGGGTTTGACCACCAAAACCAGGATTGACAGTCATTACCAGAACAAAATCTAATCGATGAATACACCATGCAAGACACTCAGGAGAAGCTGCCGGATTTAATACAAGACCCGCAGCACACCCTTGCTGCCTAATCAGGTCTAATGATCTATCTAAGTGAATAGTAGCATCCGGATGAAGGCTAATTCGTCTGGCTCCCGCTTTAGCAAATTGATTTATCAAACTATCCACAGGCGTGGCCATTAGGTGAACATCAATAATCAACTTGGGAAAGCGCTGGTATAAAAGCTGACAAATCGGCGGACCGAAGGTCAAATTAGGCACGTAATGATTATCCATGACATCAAAGTGAATCATATCCGCACCTGCATCCATCACAGCACTGACTTCTTCTCCCAGCCGAGTCATGTCGGCTGAGAGTAAAGAAGGGGCAATAAGATATGTCATGAAATAACCTTAATTGATGTTTTTAACTTGTCTTGGCTCAATCATTAAACCAATAATTTAAATTCAAATTAATCGAATTAATTGATATCCGAGAGTTCAACGTTTTAATGGTATTGGTTGACAGATAACGATAATCAAGTCCGATAGCAAAATTGTCAGAGGTATAATAATGGACCCCAATAATGCCTTGCCCCACAGGAGCGCTGGTACTTGAATCAAGATTAAGAGTGAAAGCAGCAGGTTGAATAAGGCAAAGAGCAATGAAGGGATTAACACAGGGAGGAAGTGGTGGTGTTCCTACAGTCACTTTAGCTGAGTTTGAAATATGGGATAAACCAATACCTAAGCCAAGATAAGGTACCCATGTTGGATCCTCTTCTTCGTCAAAGAAATCATAATAGAAATTAAATAAGCCTGCCCCTAGGAGGGTTTTGCCACTAAATTTTACAAATCCATTATCTCCAAAATCCTTACTAATTCTTACACCGCCAATGTCAAGTTTAGAAATAGGGGCATAGTTAAGGAGCAATTCACCTTCGAAGCGGTAATTACATATACGATATCCTACTTGTCCAGCAAAGTTACCGCCAAACGAATGCCTGATCGAGCCACCTACAGGGGAAAAGCGAGGCCCTAAAAATGGCTGAGATAAAATCGGATTAAGAGGGCTTGATAATGATATGTTATGTCTGTAATTCCTTTCCGCTAGCTCCACCGCCCCATTTAAATGAAAAATCTCTCCGGTACCAAGGGGCCTGAGTTGAAGACTATTAAGCAAACTAATACCCCCCGTTATACCCGCATACCAACCTTCCGCTGGTGTAGCTGAGAATGCTGAACAATTTGCAAAGAGAAGACTTGCTAAGGTCAATGTATTAAGCTTTTTCATTCGCGCACCTTTATTTATAATTGTATTCATTAAAACGATAAACCAGACCCACACTTGCTAAATTACCCTGGAACTTCTTGCCGAGATTATCTAGCTTAGTAGTCGCAATATAGCGATAAGCGATATTTAACGCCCAGGCTTCCGCGAAATTAAAGGTTAAACCGGCTGTACCCTGGTAAGCGAAGGCATTATCGGAGCTTCTGAAATGAGTGTTAAATTGGTTAAAGGGGTTAAAGGTAAAAAAGTTATTGTTATCCCATTTTATGGTCGTCTCAACCCAACCATAACCAAGACCTGCTCCAATGAAGGGAGAAATACAAGGCACGAAGTCCCGAAAATCAAAATACACATTACCCATACCGAAGAATGCATTCGTCTGACCTCTCACATTGCTATATCGGTCATAAAATGAAAAGGGTTGGAATAAAACGGAATTATGTCGATTGGCATGCGAGTTTCTATCGGTGCTTGCATTGATGTAAGTTAATTCTGCTTCATATCGCATTGGGCCACCTTGAAAACCTAAGCGTCCGCCTGCATTAATACCATTTTTGCCACTATCTATCGCATTGTGGTGGGGGGGCGAAAATGTATTGTTGAAATTGGGGATCAATAAAGGATTGTTGAAATTAGTAGAATTATTTATACGGTTTAAATCTAAATTGTTCGGCAAATAAGAGTAGCCGCCAAACACGCTGCTGTACCATCCATCAATAGGAATAGCTGCCGTAGCTAGGCTTGAAGCCAACAAAGTGGCGGAAAAAAATGCAGTTCTCATGACATCCCTTTTTTTATTATTATTTAAAGCAATCCCAATGTTAGCGATTTGCTTTTATTTTGCAAGCAGCTTTTACGCATTTCACTATGTTAATGCCATTTGCCTACGTTCCGCGCTCTATGCGCACAATCCACACTGGGTTAAGATACAAAAGGGCCACGCAGATCCAAAATTTCAACAAATATCAATAATAAAATTGTATTTTTACTAAACAATACTAATAAGGTCCTAAATTTGATATAATCTCTGGTTCGATTATTGATTCCCAAATAGGTAGTTATGCTAAAAGAAGCATTATCACGGATGGCTGATGTTTTTTTCCCCGCCGTGTTAATGCAGGGTCAAGAATATCAGCAGAAAGGTTTTGTATTAAATATCCGGCTTAGCGATGGTCTTTTAAAGGCACGCGTTAAGGGACGTTCAAGCCAGATCTATGATGTTCATATCGATCTAAAATCCTGGCCCACGATTCCATCTCGTTGTAGTTGCCAATACGGAAACAACTGTAAGCATGCTGCGGCCAGCTTATTCGCCTTGCAAATTAGAGAAAATTACGAAATCCCGGCTCCATTCAAAGCTAAGTCACACGATACACTCAATTCCTGGATAAGCGCTTTACGAGATAAGGAATTTGACGAAAATAAACCCTCTTCAAGTCATGAAGTTGCCTATTTAATTGAACCGCAATATGGCGATTATGAACATCGGATCATCATTAAGCTTGCCATTACCAAGCGTTTTAAAAAGGGACACTTGGGCAAAAAGACTATATTCAATACAATTACAGATAACCGAAAACAATATTTTAACTTAAACGATCTAGGAATTATCGAAGCCTTATTAACCAAGACCAATTCAAGGGGATGGTTTGATCGTTTTGCCATTAGGAATAGCGAGTTAGTTGAAAAAATTCTAGCAACGGGCAGAGCTTATTTAGCTAATGAGAATGAACCGCTCTTAATGCTTGGTGACGAACTTGAGGCCAAACTCGACTGGCAATTCACTACAAAAGGAACACAGCATTTAGTGCTAGAGTCGGATGAAGGGATTATTTTACCCTTGTTTTTAGACAAAACCTGGTACTTTGATAGCGATGAAAATTGCTTAGGTCTTTTAAATCTTCCTTACTCTCCTAGTCAATTAAAACATCTTTTAGATACCACTACTGTTCCTTTGGAGCATGCTGAGGCAGTTGCTCGGCAAATGACCGAAACAAATCCTGAATTACCAAGACCAAAAATTTTCACTGAGAAAAAATTCATCAAACCAAAGCCTAAGCCCTTTATTCGTTTTGATGCGACAGAGCTTGTTGATAGTATCCTTGAAGCGAATGTCGAGCCTAAACTTTTGTTTCTAGCTTCAATCTTTTTTGATTATGAAGGGCTCTTGGTGGCAAAAAACGAGAAGAGTACAAGCCTTTTCAAAACAGAAGGGGATTGTTTGCTGGAAATTCAGCGGGATTTTTCCCATGAAAATAATCTCAATGATGACTTAGAGCAGATTCTCAACCTTCGCGATTTTACTTTAGCTGAAAAAACTGATGCAAGTAATTCGCTCAGTGATAGCCAAGTTCTAGCTCAGTGTAATGACGAGACTGATTTGCAATGGTTGCACACTCAAGCGGTACCTCTGCTTAAAAATAAAGGCTGGCGTGTCGAGTTTGCTCATCCTGCCTATGAAGAACTTGTGGATGCCGATGAATTAGAATGGTTTTCTGAGCTTAATGAAGGTGCCAATGGTTTCTTTTCTTACCAATTAGGAATTCTAGTTGATGGCAAACAAGTCAGCATCGTACCCTTAATGATTGAGCTTATTGACCGTTTAGGCCGAGATAAAATTGATAATTTAGCCGATGACATGCGAGTTAAACTGCCGGCAACCGCAGGCAAGGTGTTGTATCTTAGTTTCGGGCGAATAAAACCGCTGCTGCGTTTTTTGTTGCAATACGGTCTTCGCCACATAAAAAAAGACGAGCCTTTACAGATTACACGCTATCAACTCTTATTAATGCAAGAAACCGAACAAGCTATGCTTGCTATTTCTGCGCGTTGGCAAGGATCAGAAGGGCTGCGCAGGCAGTTGGAGCAATTAGTTAATCTTAGCTCTCTCCCGATTATACCTATACCCCAAGGATTACAAGCAACCTTGCGTGATTATCAACAGCAAGGTTTAGACTGGTTGCAATTTCTACGTGAAAGCCGTTTTGGCGGTGTGCTTGCTGATGACATGGGTCTCGGAAAAACAGTGCAAACTCTAGCTCATCTACAAGTAGAAAAAGAAGCCGGACGACTAACAAAAGCAAGCCTCATTGTTGCACCGACTAGTTTAGTTGGTAATTGGTTTGCTGAAGCAAGTCGTTTTACTCCTGCCTTAAAAGTCCTAATATTTCATGGACTGGAGCGACACACAGGAGAGTTTGATGATTATGATTTAGTGATTTCCACCTATGGTTTAATCCAACGTGATAAAGCGCGTTTTATCAATTATCCCTTTTATTACTTAATCCTTGATGAAGCCCAATTAATAAAAAATGCGCGAACTAAAACCACCCAAATTATTCAGCAAATTCAAGCCGCACACCGATTATGTTTATCAGGCACTCCTTTAGAAAATCATTTAGGCGAACTCTGGTCACTTTTCCATTTTTTGATGCCAGGTTTATTAGGCGATGCCAAACAATTCAGACAATTTTTCAAGACACCAATTGAGAAATTTAATGATAGCGAAAAAAGAAAGCTCTTAGCAAAACGAATACAGCCGTTTTTATTGAGACGTACTAAAAATCAAGTAGCGAGAGAATTGCCTGCTAAAACAGAAATGACTCGCACTGTTGAATTAACAGGTTCTCAGCGTGATTTATATGAAACGATTCGCATGTCGATGGAACTAAAGGTTAGGGAAGCAATTGCCAAACAAGGGATAGGGCGAAGCCATATTGTTTTTCTTGATGCCTTACTTAAACTGCGGCAAGTCTGTTGCGATCCAAAATTATTATCGATGCCTGGAGCTGAAATTGCGCATGGCAATTCAGCTAAGTTAGACACATTAATGGAACTGCTTGATAGCTTGATGGATGAGGGCAGAAGAGTTTTAGTCTTTTCACAATTTACATCGATGCTGCAATTAATTGAAGAACAACTCATTGCCAGAGACTATGGCTATCTAAAGCTAACAGGCCAAACCCAAAATCGACAAGCTCTGGTTAATAAATTCCAGGAAGGTGCCGTGCCCATCTTCTTAATTAGTTTAAAGGCAGGGGGAACAGGCTTAAATCTAACTCGGGCTGACACAGTCATTCATTATGATCCCTGGTGGAATCCTGCCGTTGAAGATCAGGCTACTGATAGATCGCATCGCATCGGCCAGGAAAATCCTGTCTTTGTTTATAAACTAATAACTGCAGGAACGGTTGAAGAAACCATGCTAATCATGCAGGAAAAAAAGAGGCAATTGTTTGACGGAATTCTCTCCGAAAATGCGGGTGATGTAACCTCTCTGACTAAAGATGACATGGAATTGTTTTTTATGTCTTTGACAGAATAAGTGCTTCTGTTTGCAAAGCGTTGTGGCATCGCCTATTCTTCTAAAGGGAATTTTATGGAGAAATTATATGAAACAAGGAATGTTTTATTTATTGGCACTATTATTTACCCCCTTAGTTATTGCCGCGGGATCGCCTGCAGGAGAGTGGACGATAAATGATGAACAAACAGGTAAAAAAAGAGTAATTTTGCAGCTAGATGTTTCCGGGGATTCGCTAACCGGTACGATTGTTAAAGTTTTTCCTCAACCAGGCGATAGTGGTTTTTGTAAAAAATGCCCAGGTAAATTTAAAGACAAATCGGTTCAAAACCTCCAAATTATTTGGGGTCTTAAAGATAAAGGAAATGGCCTTTGGGAAGGCGGAAAAATCCTTGATCCCCAAACGGGAAATATTTATAAGGCGAAGATGTCTTTAGATGGCGATAAATTGCACGTACGTGGCTATCTAGGTATTTCAGCAATAGGACGCACCCAGACTTGGGTTAAAAACAAACACTCATAAACCTTGTTAATTGTAGCCTGGTTAGCGCGATAGCGATAACCGGGTTATCCCAAGCCTCTAAGCCTAATCTATATCCAATTTAAATTTCTTTATGATTGAAAAAAAAGATGCAGCTAGCTATCCTACAGAAGCATTTTTGCTATTTGATCTACCGAGCCTACCTTATATGACTGAAGTTCAAACCCGAAAAAAAACCATCGATCCCTTGAGGCGTCCCCCTCATTCAGCTGAAGCTGAACAATCAATTATTGGTGGCTTGCTACTCGATAACCAAGTCTGGGACAAAATTTCTACAAAATTATGTGAGACGGATTTTTATCGCACTGAGCATCGGATTTTATACCGCGCAATTACTGAATTATCAAAAAAAGATCAGCCTTTTGATGTCGTAACCTTACTCGATACCCTAAAGTCAACTAACGATCTTGATGACGCGGGCGGAGAGACTTATTTATTCGAGTTAGCTAACAACACGCCAAGTGTCGCTAACGTATCTGCTTATGCAGACATCGTGCGAGAAAAATCGGTACAGCGACAATTAATTGCAGTCGCAGGCGACATTGCTGATTCAGCTTACAATCCTGACGGTAGAGGCGTTGCAGAACTATTAGATCTTGCTGAGACGAAAGTTTTTGCCATCGCTGAACAAACAGGAGGCGAGGGTGGCCCTGAGAGCATTAAGTCTATTTTAGTAAAAGCCGTAGAAAAAATTGATACGCTTTACCATAACGGGGGCGCAATTACTGGCCTAGCTACCGGATTAACTGATTTGGACAAAATGACTTCCGGTCTGCAACGTTCGGATTTAGTCATTGTCGCAGGTAGACCCTCGATGGGTAAAACGGCTTTAGTAATGAATATGGCCGAGCATGCAGCCATTGAGAGCAAGCGTCCGGTTTTAGTGTTTTCTATGGAAATGCCTTCAGATTCTTTAGCGATGAGGATGATGTCTTCCTTAGGTCGAATTGATCAACATCACATTCGAACCGGTAAACTCTCCGATGAGGATTGGCCGCGCGTCACTTCAGCAGTACATATGTTATCTGAGGCGCAATTATTTATTGATGATACGCCTGCATTGAGCCCTTCAGAAATGCGTGCGCGTTCAAGGCGCTTGGCTAAAGAGCATGGTCAATTAGGCTTAATCGTAGTGGATTATCTTCAGCTTATGCAGGTGCCTGGTTATAAAGGTGATAATCGAACTGCCGAAATTTCAGAAATTTCACGAAGTCTAAAAACCTTAGCTAAAGAATTGGAAGTCCCTGTGGTGGCATTATCCCAGTTGAATCGTAGTTTGGAGCAACGTCATGATAAGCGTCCTGTCATGTCTGATTTACGTGAGTCTGGAGCCATTGAGCAGGATGCGGATTTGATTTGTTTTATTTATCGGGACGAAGTTTATAATGAAGAATCGAATGATAAAGGCGTTGCCGAACTCATTATTGCCAAGCAACGTAATGGTCCAATTGGCAGGGTACGAGTGGCCTTTCTTGGTAAATATACTCGCTTTGAAGATTTAGCTTTTAATGGTTATCAAGAGGTAGAATAACGTGGCAAGACCGACCCGTGTACAAATTGATGCAACTGCACTTTTACATAATCTAAATCAAGTTAAACGTTATGCGCCTAATAGCCAAATCATCGCGATGGTTAAAGCCAATGCCTATGGTTGCGGAATACAGGCGATTGCCCCTGTCCTTGAGGGAAAAGTCCACGCCTTCGGAGTTGCCTGCATCGAAGAAGCAATGGCAATTCGTGCCCTTGGTATTCGCTCCGATTGTGTTTTATTTCAATCTGTCTTTAGTCCTGATGAATTGCAGTTAGTTGCTGCCCATCAATTTCAGCTAGTTATCCATCAGCCTCATCAATTGCAATGGCTTATAGCTTCGCCTTTGAAAAACAAGATAAAAGTCTGGGTAAAAATTAATACGGGAATGCATCGCTTAGGCTTTATGCCGGCAGAAAGTTATGAAGTGATTAATGCGATAGCGAATTGTCCTTGGGTGGAAGATGAAATTGGCCTGATGACTCATCTAGCTTGCGCAGATGAACCGCAGCATCCTGCAAATCAACATCAGCTCGCGATATTTAAGAGTCTGATTTTACCACCAGTGCAATTAATTAAAAGCATTGCCAACTCAGCAGCTATCCTTGGCTTAGCTGAAACTCATGCTGATCTAGTTCGCCCAGGCATCATGCTTTATGGCGTTTCTCCTTTTGCCAATCAAACAGGCCAAGAGTTAGGTTTAATCCCCGTTATGCGTTTTGTTTCGGCAATCACGGCAATTCACCATTATCCTGCCCATGCTCATATTGGCTATGGCGGCACCTGGCAAACGAGCAAACCCTCAGTGATTGGCATTGTAGCCGCAGGCTATGGCGATGGTTATCCCCGCCATATTAGCCAAAATACCCCAGTTTGGTTAAATGGCGAGCAAGTTCCTATTGTTGGCCGCGTCTCAATGGATATGTTATCTATCGATTTAACCGATTGTTCACCAGCTAAAATTGGCGATCCCGTTGAATTATGGGGAGCACATATCCCTGTCGAAACAATAGCCTTATCTGCCGGAACCATCGCCTATGAGTTACTTTGCCAATTTTCCCCGCGTGTGCGACAGTTGGATTGACCACGATCCGTCTAAACAGCCGTAGGTTAGCCCGGTGGCCCGACATTTCTATGGATTCATTTTTAAACAGCATGTCAAATAATAATCATTATGGATTGACTTACCGCACTGACGCAATATAATGGCCAGATTGTTATTTTATTGGATTATGAAAGAGATGAAATTTAATACGCTATATCGATTTATTAACGAAGAACTAAATCAATCCCAGGGTGCTGCTACTGCTAAAATTGAACTTAAAAATTTTTCTTACAAAACCGATAAATCAAAAAACAACTATTTAATGTATGAACTCAATCTAAATAAAAGTAATACATTTATTACCAGCCAAGGAACGAGGTATCAACTTATTTCGCATCATATTAGTTTTTATGAAATGGAAGATGATAAAAATCCCTACTTAAGCCAATACCATTACACAGCTTATTTTAGCGATATGGAAAATACACACTATGAATTACATGTGTATCTTAATCAGAATGATCAATTGACCTGCAAACCGGTATTTTCATTAAAAGAAAATGGGCAGCCTAGCGAGACAAATCAAGAAAGTGAAAGCTTCATGCAAAGTCTTCTTGATTACGCAATCAATGAAACCTTAGTTTTAATCAAACCTCTTCGCCAGCTTGAACAGAAAAAAAGAGCGAGTTTTGTAGAACTCTATAACCAATATGAGTCAAAATTATCCATCTTATCCCTCGATTTAAAAACTAACAAAAACCAATACATTAAGCTTCTTATAGAAACTATCAATGTACTGAAGGAATTAGTGCACTACACTGATAATCCATATTTTGAATCGCTTATTAAATTGTATCAGCGAACTAAGGATGAAATTAAGGTCGCTTATATTGCTGACTATGAAGAACTTGAGTTGTCAGAAAAGAAAACTATTCAAGTCTTATCAGTTGATGCGCCTGATAAGACTAAAAAGACAGTGGCTAAAAAATCCTTGCAGTCATTTGTTGACAGAGCAAAAACAGCGAGAGACCTCTTTTTTGCTGATAAAAAACTAGGGGTAAAGTCGGCTAACAAAGATTTGATTAATAGCTTCTTAAAATTTCATCATCATACCCATGATATCTTGCTTCTTGCTGATGACTACAATTATCAGATTGGGCTTTCCGATTTACAGAAAACCCAGGAAATGGCTTTAGAATGCACCAAAGAAGGCCACTCTTTGCTTGAATTAATGCTTATTAAAAAAGATTATGCTTCGGCTAAAAATCTAGTCCCTTATCTAAGTTTTGTGCAAGAAAAAATGATTAATATGGCTCTAGTTGTTGATAATGGCCCGCTTCTTGACTTCCTATTAACTCATGGTGACATTGCAATCAACAGCTTTACGATTTCCAAGGAAATAAAGCTCAAGGTTGCTGCAGAGTCATTGACGCCTTTATTGTATTGTTTTAATGAAATTAAAATTCAGTGCCTTCCTGTTTTGTTAAAACATGGCGCCTCACCTATGGTTCTTGCCGCTGATGGTTTACCTCTAGCCCATCATATTTTATCTGTAGTAACACACCCTCTAAGAGAGGCATTTAATAAAGCTTTCACTAATGCTGAGCTGGTAAAATTATATCAATCCCTGATTAGATTTATTGAGGGTAATCAACAAATTGCGGACCTTAATGAGGAACAATGTACGCAATTTAGCACAGCGATATCGTATTATGAGCGTTTAATATCCATTTTAAAAGAGGTTAAATCTGCAATCAGCCAACAGCAAAGTAAAAATGCACAAGACCAAGTTAATCAATTGGGCTCTAAGATAAATAATAAAGCTCTGTTCGTAAGCATTATGAGTGATAAGGAACTTCAAAAAAAATTCGATACTTATAGTCAGCTTGGTAAAGTATACCTACAAAAATTAACAGTCCAAGAAAAGAGACAAGAGTTAAGAGAAAGTCCTTTGTTCAAGTCTATTAATCAGGTGATGGATCATATCGATCTGTCCCAGTTTTTTGATTTTGATCTAGTAAAATCCTCTATAACGAGTCTTCTAAATACATGTATTAAAATAGTGAATTGCAAGATCGAGCTTATTGAGGTTCGAAAAAATGTACAAAAACCGATTTTTGCTCATAAACCTAATAGTATGAGGCAGCAAAACAAATCTATAGCGCGCTATAATTCACTAGCAGCCGAAATCGGTCGCTTACAGAAGGAGGCAGGCTTCGCCGAAATTGAGAAAGGGGCTGCATTTTTGACCGAACTTCATGATAAAAAAACTAATGTTCTTGACCATCTCTCCGAGCTTATCAACTCATTAAATTCTTTGCTTGGAAACCTCGAGGAGCCTAATCATACCTCCGAATCAAGCGAATCTGCCAGCGAATTAAAAGTGATCGATTTGGAAAGTGAAACGACTCCATTACTAGAAAATCCAAACACAAGCCCTAGAGGTATTGCACCTTTGATTGGATTTTATGGTGAAAGAAATACAAATAAAGCTGAGAATAAATCAGAGGTAGAAGAGCAAGCATCTTTGGAATTGTAACGCCAGAGATGAAAGAATTTATAAAAACAAAGTCGGGCCAGAGCACCTGAGATATCGACACCATACTTGTCGTCCCCGCGAAGGCGGGAACCATTCTCCAATGTGGCATTTTGCTACATTTTTTCAATGGTTCCCCGCCTTCGCAGGACAAGAATTAAAAAAAATGAAGATCTTGGCTAAATATTTTCACATTAAAAGGTGTCGATAGGCTCAGCGCCAGGGCTCCGGATCTTGGCGTTCTAAGTTACTAAACTACGACTCTCTGTGGTTTCATTGCATAAAATCCTTTAACTTCAAAGTACTACTAGATTTTCAAGAATTATGGATAATTTATAAACGCGATGATAGAATGGCAGTCGATTTTATGAACCATTACACAGGTGAATTCAAAATGAAAAAAATAGTGTTGGCGTCCTCGCTCTCTCTTTCAGTTTTCCTAACTGGTTGTACTTCAATGAACAATGCAGATGTAGGCACCCTTTCTGGGGGTGTAGTTGGTGGTCTTCTTGGAAGTCAATTTGGCAGTGGTTCTGGCAGAGTAGCTGCTGCAGCTGGAGGTGCACTCATCGGTGCTTATCTTGGTGGCAATATTGGTAAAACAATGGATCGCCTTGACCGAATTGAGATGCAAAAAGCGTTAGAAACTGCACCAACAGGTCGCTCTATGGGCTGGTCAAATCCTGATTCGGGAAATCGTTATACCATTCAACCAACCAGAACCTATTACACCAATCAGCAGCCATGCCGTGAATATATCACTAAAGCATTTATCGGTGGTGAATCACAGCAAATTTATGGCAAAGCCTGTCGTCAAGCGGACGGTTCATGGCGAGTTGTCGGCTAAATTAAGAAGAGGGGACTTCTAATCGAATCTATTGGAAGTTCCCTAACTTGATTTTCTTGATGTTGTTTACGAAGTGAATCAAAGTCAGATTTGCCCAATAATTTATATCTATGCTCATTTCTTAATATTACCTTAAGGAATAACTGTTATTATGCGCCAAAATCCCAAACCAAGATGATTTGAGTATGAATCTTTTAAAGATAGCTTCTAATCTAATTCCCGGTTATGAGCTTCTAACTCAAGAAGAGCAAGAAACCTTTGAAAATAGCAATACTGGTCAAACATTTGTCACAGTTATTAATGATGAACTTCTCGTATTATTTAAACCAAAAGAAAAATCTGTCGATAAGACCTACTATTCCTACTTTTCTTCTATCTATTCTAATGTTCAGTACTACCTAAGCTCTGAACGCGAGATTGAGCTTGAGCTTTTACAAGATAAATTTAACACTATAAAAAATGATCTTATTAATGAAATTAAAGAGAGTTATGAATATAAAAAAGTAGTGGCTTGTACTATTGCTCATTGCTTAAGACAGCGCTCACCTGATTTTGTACGTTTAACACCCAAACAGCAAACTAAGCTTGCAAGAGCCGAGTTTTCCAAGCCCATACAAGAAATTATTCGTTCTGATCAACTCGCAAAAGAAACAAATGATTTTTATGAACAAATGCGAATTGAAAGGAAATCAGAGGAAATATTTCAAACCTGGCTGCAGCAATTCAACGCTGATGAAACTAAAGCTGCCTTTAAAGAAAGAATTGCAAGAAAAAAGGGAAGAAGGCGAGCTAAAGAGCTTGCAAAATTATTCCCTACACTTCTGGAGCAGCCAGACTTTTTAGAAACCCCAGCTATAGAAGAATTTGAAGAGTTATATTGGAAAGAAACCCTAAAGGAAAATCCCAATTTAGTGGAAATGGAAGAAAAATTCCTGACGGCATTTATATTCCGCTATTTGAAAAAAACCTCAGCAAAATATATCAGCTATATTGATCTAGACAAAGAAAATAGAGCGCTTGCGAACATTATTGCAAAAAAAATAATCGAAGCAGCTGATGAGAGTAACCCTTTTTCAATGTACGCCTGCCTGGACGAATACGGCAACATGCTTAAACAAATTCTTAGCAAAAAGCTGGTTTCAATTAATAACAAGCAATTGCAAGCTGAGAAGGATGAAGAGAGAGATTCAGGCTTGATGACTTCTTTATCCTATCTTTTCTGGCATAGTAAAACGGTTTCTAACTCTACAGAATTCTTTAATAAAATGTTAGATGCACATGCATTCATTCAATACAGTGGCGCGTCTACCCAGAATGAAAGCTCCTATCTTGTTTTCTTCGATTTACTTAACTATTACCGTAGTCTTGATCATATTCTTGAGTCCAAATCCATATTATATGGTTTAATTAAACCCTTTACCCCTTTGTACGAAGAATATAAATCAATAGGTTTAACTGAAAAAAGTTCTCTCCGAAAGATCATAAGAACTCTGATTCCTATATTGATAGTTGTAGGTGTTGTTATTGCCATATTTTTGATGTTTAGCCCGCTTGCTCTTGCTGAGATTCCCTTATTGCTGATAGCGATTCCTGCCATCATTTTGGGTTTATATTTGGCGAGTCAGTACGTGGTTTGGAAGGATGTAATTTATCAAACCATTCGTGAAAAATATTATGGCGCCTTTGAAACACCAGAATTTCAAGTGAATGATCGCATGAGGAAAATCTTTGGTGATGATGATAAGGCTAAGCTAATTAAAGATATTTATGTTAATGAATTAAAACTCTGTGATAAATATGAAAAAGAGAAACCCTATTGCCAAGGAGCAGAGCTAAACACACTCACTACGAAAGAAATAGAGTTAAGAAAGTCAAATAACGAAAAAAGGTTAGT
>JACCWL010000034.1 GCA_013697645.1 Tatlockia sp.
GTTCATGCTTAAGATACTCGAAGATTAAAAAAACGTTTCTGATGGGAGCTCTTAGGTCGTTTCCTCAAGGGAATGACAGATGGGGGCTGTTAACATTTCGCTAAATTTAGATGTCAGACTAGTAGAAATGTCAACAACCCCTAAGGACTAAGCTTCAGATTTTTTAACAGAAATCAGATGAATTTTGAACACTAAAGTCTCATTCGGTCCGATTGGGCCGCCGACACTACGTGGGCCATAGGCAAGATTTGAAGGAACATAAACTTCCCAGGTTGATCCTGTGGGCATTAATTGCAGGACTTCAGTCCAGCCAGGAATTACCTGTGATACTTTAAAAGTAGCAGGTTTACCCGTATTTTCAGTTGTATCAAACACTTGTCCATCAACTAAAGTACCCGTGTAATCAACAGTTACCGTGTCATCCTTAGTGGGTAATGCACCGTCTCCTTTTTGGAGGATTTTATATTGCAAACCGCTTGGTAAGGTAACTACGCCTTCTTTTGATTTATTTTGGTTTAAGAACGACTCTCCCTTAACCTTGTTTTCATCGGCTTTTTTATTGAAGTCAGTAGTTCTTTTTGCCATTAGATCTTTTTGAAATGTATTCAATACATCTTTCATTTGCTGATCAGTCATTAATAATTGGCCACCTGTCATACCATCTTGCAAGCCTTTTGCCATAGCAGCAGGATTGATATCGATACCCTGTTTTTTAAAATTTTTACCCAAATCAGCGCCGATACTGTAAGACAGCTTATCCATATCAGTAGTCAATGATGTCGCAGATGGTGCTTTGGTTGCCGCATCAGTTGCAGCGCTTGCAGCTATTGTAGTTGACATTGCCAAACCCATAACAGCTACAGCGACCAGTCTCATCTTCATAAACAATCCCCTTTTTATCTTTCATCAATATAGAACTTTGCAAAAATGCCCGATCATTCTGCCTAAATTTAATTGAAATTACCAGTCAGAAGGCGCAAGAAACTTAGCATAATTTAGCTTTGAGTCTAGAGATAGTGGAAAAAGCTGTCATAAGCCTCACTTAGAGGCAATTGCCTATGCTTGGGCTCTACCAATTTAATAAATTTGATGCAGAAAAAAGAGGGTGACAATAAGAAATTTTCGATACTTTCTACCTACTAATTGATTACAATGTTGTTTGTGTAAGGATTTCCTTCTAAACTTGTTATTAATAAAGACAACTTGAGTTTTATTTATGAGCATTAGTGTATTTGACTTATTTTCAGTAGGTATTGGTCCCTCAAGCTCGCACACCGTAGGCCCCATGTTGGCAGCTAATGCTTTTATAAAACTTGTTGAAATTAATGGGTATTTTGACTCTGTAGATCGAATAAAAATCGATCTCTACGGCTCACTAGCATTAACAGGTAAGGGTCATGGTAGTGATAAAGCAATCTTAAACGGCTTAGAGGGGAAAACACCTGAAACCGTTATCCCTGAAACAATGATACCGCGCATGCAGGAAATTATTAAATCTCAGACACTCAGTCTGGCTGGAAGAAAAAATATCGCTTTCCATGAAGGCAGTGATTTTCTGTATTTTCAAAAAGAACTTTTACCCAAACATACTAATGGTATGCGTTTTTCTGGCTATGATAAGTCTGGAACTTTCCTATTGAGCCAAGTTTATTATTCGGTAGGTGGTGGTTTTATTACTACTGAAGAAGAATTTGAAAATTCAACTTTAACAGAAACTCCCCTGCCCTACCCCTTTTCTACCGCACGCCAATTAATGAAACTATGTAAAGACAATAATCTGACGATTGCTGAACTTATGATGGCCAATGAAAAGTACTGGCGCGATACACAAGCTATTGAAGAAGGCATTCTTGCGATAGCACAGGTCATGAATGAATGCATTGATAATGGTTGTAAGCACCCTGGAATCTTACCTGGAGGCTTAAGTTTAAAACGGCGTGCCCCTGATTTATATCGCAAATTAATCGAACATAAGGGCGTACCCAGTATTTTTGAACAATCAGATATTATGAATCGTCTTAATTTGTATGCTATGGCAGTCAATGAAGAAAACGCTGCCGGCGGCAGAATTGTCACAGCACCAACCAATGGAGCTGCGGGAATCATCCCTGCTGTTCTTAAATATTGTCAGGAAGCTTATAATCGTTTAAACAAAGAAGACGTTTACACTTATTTTCTCACCGCAGCAGCAATCGGTATTCTCTACAAAGAAGGAGCCTCTCTTTCAGGTGCTGAGGTAGGTTGTCAGGGAGAAGTGGGGGTCGCCTCATCCATGGCCGCAGCCGGCTTAACTGCTGTTTTAGGCGGAACTATTGAACAAATTGAGAATGCTGCGGAAATTGCTATGGAGCATCATTTGGGTATGACCTGCGATCCCGTAATGGGATTGGTGCAGATTCCTTGTATTGAACGTAATGCGATGGGTGCTGTAAAGGCGGTTAATGCTTCCCGTTTGGCCTTAATTGGTGATGGTGAGCATAAAATTTCCTTAGATAAAGTCATTAAAACCATGAAGAAAACCGGCGAAGATATGCAGAGTATCTATAAAGAAACTTCGCTAGGCGGTTTAGCTGTGAATCATCCTGAATGTTAACCTTCAACGATTCTAATCAAGTTCCTGCTGTACATCGACAAGTAACTCTCGCACTGTATTTAAAGGCAGCCCCATAACTGAATAAAAACAGCCCTCTATGTGATTAATATATTGGCCAATATAGCTTTGAATACCATAGCCTCCTGCTTTATCTTTATAGTCACCCGTTGATAAATATTTATGGATTTCTGCCTCAGGTATTGGCGCAAAGTGAACCGTCGTTCTATTGATGACAACCTTTTGAAAGCTAAAATATTTCAAGCCCACGCTAGTAATAACTTGGTGACTTCGACCTGAATAGCTTTTTAACATTGAAAAAGCATGTTGGTAGTCTAGGGGTTTGCCGAGTATTTGTTGGTCTAATACTACTTCCGTATCAGCACACAATATCGGCTGAAGAGTTAGTTTAGATTTTATGATTTTATCCCAGGCCGCTTTTAATTTTTCAATCGTTACTCGTTTTGAATAAAGCTCTGGTTTTTCATTTGGCAATAGAACTTCGGGTACATCTATTGATAAGATCTCAAATTCAACGGCCATTTGCTGAAGTAACTCTTTTCGTCTCGGACTTTTTGATGCCAAATAAATTTTCATTTACAAATCTCTCATATCATAGATTTAACCTGTAGCTCTTACTTATAGAACCAATTATATCCACAGGGGAATTCTCTCCTAGCATAAGTTCTTCTAAATGTTTAGTTATAATATGTGCTTATTTAAATGAGGTTCTTGCTCCACTGTTAATTCCATACGTCTTTTTGTTCGTTTAGGTGAATCACTTAATATTGCTGGATAATGATCCATTGGAAGTGGTTCCCTTTTTAGCCTATTAGCAAAACCTCCCAAGCTATTAATTTTAGAATGACTAGTAGTGAGGCCGCCCCTGCCCTCTTCTTGGCTAGAAATTTGTGTCCGTTTGCCAAAATCAATTCCACTAGCAGCACCTAAAACACCCGAACCTGCGAGAGAAAAGGAAGCAAAAGAAATTATATCAAAGGCTCCAAGCTCAATGCCTATAATTGAAAACAATAAGCTAGTGAACAAGGCCACTGCTAATCCCGCCAAAGCAAAAGTAACTATTCTTTTGGCACTGGGCGCTTGCATAAACTTTGAGTTTTGAAGGCTTTCTAAGGAGTGAAAATCTTGAATTTGCGCTAAATATTTTCCCCACATAAATTCTTTGGGTCGGTGATGATATCCCACTAGATTATGTCGAAATTCACTCTCTTCAACAGCTTTCACCATCGCTTTGTAGTCTTCAAGATCATCATCGAATACACAGACAATTACTTTTTTCCCTATTTCTTTTAAGTTTTCTTTTACAGCACTATATTTATCACCTGAATCCATAATGTTTAATTTAGTAATTTCGTCATTGCTAAAGCCCTGATAACGAAAGACTGCTTTAATGTATTCAACTCGATTTTTGGTCACTATATTAACCCTAGCGAGATCTTTTTGAAGTATCGTCTGCAAAGATAAAACTGTCTCAGGACTCATCAGAGAATCATCTGTCTGATTAACATATCTGCCAAATTGTTGGGTAAATGCCTCTTGAAGTGCATCAGCATTGATCATTGGCGTCTCTTTATAAGGTTGCTTAAACCCTATTTGGTAGCCCTGCAATAAAGATTGGTAAAAATCTTCAAGTACAGAGATTCTTCCAGGTTTTTGGGTCAGTGTGCCATCAAAGTCGGTATAAATCACAATTTCTGTCATGAATAATCCTTTGTATCCTAATCTTTGAGATAAATAACGAAGGGAGTGATTTTATAGAATAACTTGCAAAAAGTAGAGCGAATTCAATAAATCAGAGAACCCATCGAGAATTTTTAATAAGCTTAATAAATGCTTAAGGGAATCAATGTATGATAAGTCTAAATTATATATTGAGGTAAATTATGCTAAATCATGTGCAAATACAGCAGGCTATTAAGAATTTGAATCTGCTAAGTACCTACCCTCATATGTCGGCAGCCTCTTTCATTCTAGAAGACAAGGATAAGTTAGCGACGAATTCATTTTACAGCAGGAATCGTTCAAACACTGTACTAAAAAACTATCTTGTAAACCTAATCAACGAAGTTTCGCATGTTGAACACTATGAGAACAATCCCTCATATATTACCTTATACACAAGCTTACAGTATTTTCTTCACCTCCGTCCTAATCATGTACTCGAAGATTTGAAGTTAAATTTAGATCAGGTCGAATACCTTAAACGCCATAATCTAAGCATTGAACAACTAGTGCACAAACATAAGGACAATGATTTTAAAAACTCAGTTCATGTTAAAGACCAAAATGGCATAGAGATTGGGCTTCCAACCATTAATTTTAATTCTCACTCTGGGCATTGGACTTCTCCCGATGATAAAAAAGCCCATCAGCATGGGTCAGAAGCCTCTAACATTTTTTTCTCAACCCAATGGGAGCGATTTAAGGGACTTCTAAGCGGATTATTCGAAAAGATTGGTATCTATGTCTTTGAAACAGCGCGTTATAGCGAACATGATTACTTAGATAATGAAGTCTATGCTCACGATACGGTCGTAGAGCCAAGGCAAAATAATGCGAATTATCAATGGATTAGTCATGCTACAAACTTAATCACAATTCCGTCCAATGATTCACCGATTAATGTATTGACTGATCCTTTCGAAGGCGATATGGCTCCTTTAATTTATCCAATCATGTCTGAGGAAGGAAAGCTTATTGATGGTGAGGGTGACAAACGACTGCCTAAAATTGATGTGGTGCTTATTTCTCATAATCATCGCGATCATGTCTCTGAATCAACTTTACAACGTTTATTGAAACATCGTCCGAAAATAATTATTCCTCGCGGTGATAGAGAGTTATTTCTTAAGATTGGATTTCCAGATAAAGATATTGTCGAGTTGGAATGGTGGGAACAGGCAAGTATTAAAGACCATAATAATAAGGAAGTTTTAAAGATAACCGCAGTCCCTGCTAGCCATTGGTCTGGTCGTGGCTTACATGATGCCCATCTTTCGGGATTTAACGGCTATGTTATGAATGGTATTTATTTTGGTGGAGATACGGCTTTAATGGACAATAAGCTTACAACACCAATTTTTGAGAATTTCAATATCATGACCTCAATTCAACCCGGTGGTCCTGATGAAAATCGGGAAGATATGAAGTCTACGCATCAATCCTCTGCGGATGGCGTGTTAATGCACTTCAAAATATTGGCGGCCCATTACAGAAAGATGAAAGTCAATAACGAAAACCCCAACATTGAAACTTTTCTCGATAATATCGAGCAAGTTAAAACCATCTTTAACCATACAGGTACTTTTAAACTAGGTAATTTACGCCGTAAAGATACCTTTTTTAGTTATCAGCGCTTGATTGCTGCTTTTAAAGAAAGTGCAAAATGGCGAGAGGAACATTTAGCAAATCATGAGCTTGAGGTTTTTAACAAGATACTAGAAATAGCACAGGAAATGGTTTTTGCTGACGGTATAACCCTTAATGGACAGGGTTTAGTAAAATTGATCTTAGACGGAGTCATCATTCCTAAGATAGGCCAAAAGCTAGCCCTTTATTCAGTTCAGGAAAAAAACCTTGCCCAAACTTTTCAATACCGTTCTCTGATAACCAATCGTCGTGCTTTAATTGAATGTGATGCAGTTTTGAAAGACTATGTTGAAGCAGAGAATGGGAATGAACAGCCTCTGGATGTTAAAGAAATAATCTTTAAGTTATTAGATAGCTATCACAGTCCTTGGCATGCTTTCCTTTCTAGAACTTACCCAAAACAGAATATGGACAACTTCCGCTCTAAGATTAAAGGTTGTGAAAATTTAGATGGCGTGCTGGCTATTTTAAGAGCAATGGAAGAGACACTAGACAAACCAAATCTGCATGGACACATGCAAAGCTTAGTTCATTATGCGAAATGGGTAGTGCTTTTTGCCCAACAGCATGAAGATGCAGCCTTAGAAAAGTTCCAAGAGTATTTTAAATGTCAGCAGGTAAGGAAGTTAGTCGACCAGGAACTCCACAACTCTGGCTCGGTTATTAGTGGGTCAAATCGTATGCAAAACAAGAGGCTTTTAGAAACTTGTCTGATGAATTAGCCAAGACTCCTGTTGAAACTTATAGTTATAATGCGGTCTTTAAAACTTGGTTACAAACAAGCGCTAATGATGAGCAAACTAATGAAGCTATGCTTGCGAAAAATCGTTCTTCCAATTTTGGTAAGGAAGAAACTCAGAGCCTAAAAATTGTGAAGAAGATCTCTTCCCTAGTTGAAACAGGTTTTTTTGCTGATTCTACCTCTGAAGTGAAAAACGCCTCTGAGAATGATAGTGAAAACACTTTAGGTAGTGAAATATGATTAAAAAGAACGACGTCTAAATAAGGGTAGCCTGGTTAGCGCGATAGCGATAACCAGGTTTCTTGTAATTGTCGTCCCGGTTATCGCTGGCGCGCTAACCAGGCTACGTAGTTTAAATAACTGAACCGGGTTATTCGTCAACTATGAATCGGCAAGCTGTGTTTTTTTCTCACTTAAGAATCTATCAAGCAAGATCAAAACTGCAATAAAAATCCATAAACCAATAAGAATATTCACAAAGCCTTCAAGCGGGTTCTTCCACAGGTAGCCCATCACCACAACAGACAAGGTTGCTAATGACATATTGATAAAACTCATCATCGCAGAACTAGAGGCTTTATCGGCCAGCGCATTTGAAGCCATAAAAGAGCCGCCGGCAAACATGAATCCAGAGAATAAATACAAACTTGTTGTGCTAAGAAAGAACCAAAGTGGAGAAGAGGAATGCACCGTTTCCATAATAATGAGACTTAAAATTCCTATGGAGCAACCAAAAAATCCAAGAGAAGTTAGATCCTTTGCGGCCATTCGTCTAAATAGTGATTTTGACCAAAGTCCTCCTGCAAGCATTCCCACCATGTTAAGTAGATTCCAATACCCGTATTCGGCCGGCGATAAATGGAAAAGCTCAATGGTAATTTGTGGCGCTGCTGCCGAAAAACTATATCCAATGGTTGAGCAAAAACCAACAACTAAGGAAAACAAGATTAAAGTTTTCGATGAAAGCGCTTGTTTGTACCCCTCAATAATTGAAGATACATTAATGGGCTGAGGTTTTTTTAAAGTTTCCACAAATAATACTGTTCCCATAAACATAAGTAACCCATGAATAAATAAGAAAGGAAAACAATAAACCCAACTCAAATATTCAGTAATTAAACCGCCCAAAGTGACGGCAATTCCAATCCCAAAAGTAAAAGCTAGGATAGTATAGGCCATAGCTGTTTTGCGTTGTTTTTCATGCAACCATTCATTGACGAGCATATAAGTGCATGCTAAACCACTAGCCGCCCCTAGCGCGCTAATTAAACGTCCAAGGATGAGTAACCAATAAGTGTTTGCTAACAAACTGACAATACATAGGACAATTCCGATTAGATTAATGGCTAAACCAATGCGCAAGGCGAATACTCTTCCATAACGGTTTGCTAGAGGTCCATATATCAATTGGCCAATTACATAACCAATTAAGAAGGCAGACACTACCCATTCAACCTGCCCCGATAACAAACGAAAACGCAATGCAATTTGAGGTAACGCTGGGGTAATAAAAGCCGCCGAAAACGAAGCAAGAGAGATATAACTTAGTAGCAAAGCAATACGATAATTTGAAACCATGATAACGTCCGAGTAAAACTTCCATGAAAGATTATATTGAAAAAACAGTATAAAAAGTAGCTAGCTGGCGCCTGTTTAAACGATTTTTTCTAATCCACTAAGGTAACACTTCTTCATCTTCTAACTTACCAAAAACATCTTTTTTGGAATGATCCGCTGCCAGCAACATATAGATTGCTGGTACAACAAATAAAGTAAAAAGTGTTCCTATTGAAATTCCTGTGGCAATCACAAGACCAATACTGAACCGACTTTGAGCGCCTGCACCTGTTGCCATAATCAAAGGAATAACGCCTAGAACCATCGCTGCGGTTGTCATTAAAATCGGACGTAAACGAATTGCTGCAGCTTGTTGGATTGCGGCAGCTTTATTTTTACCGCTTATCTGCAAATCATTAGCAAATTCGACAATCAAGATACCGTGCTTAGAAATTAAACCGATAAGAGTGACCAAACCCACCTCAGAGTAAATATTCAAAGTAGCCCCGCCAATACCAAGGCTGACGAAGATCATAGCTCCGCAAATTGACATTGGCACGCTGATTAAAATAATTAGCGGGTCACGAAAGCTTTCAAATAGAGCTGCTAAGGATAGGAAAATAATCAGCAAGGCAAAGAAAAAGGTAAGGATAAGACCTGAACCTTCCTGAATAAATTGGCGAGATTGAGCACCATAGTCAATATAAAAACCTTGAGGTAAGACATTTTTGGCAATTTCTGCCATCTTGTTCAAGGCATCAGACATAGATACCCCTGGAAAAGCAACGGCTGAAATGGTTGCTGAGTTAAGCTGTTGAAAATGATTTAAGGATTCCGGAACGACTTCTTTCTTCAAACTTGCAATGGTCGATAAGGGTATCGTTGCTCCTGAAGCTGTTGTAATGTAATAACTTAGAATCTCATCCGTATTGAGGCGAGTACCGCGTTTGGTTTGCGGAATAACTTGATAAGAGCGACCGGCATAGTCGAAATAATTGATATAACCTTCACTAAGTGAAGCAGCAAAGATATTACCAAGATCCGCCATCGTTAGACCGAATTGCGCTATTTTATCTCTATCTAAAATGAACTTTGTTTGCTGTTGATCGATTTTAAGGTCAGGGTCGATATATGCAAAAAGCCCGGTGCTTGACACTTTTTCCAAGAAATTATGCAGCACCTCATTTAAGGTATCAAAATTCTCGGTCGTGGTAATTACAAACTGAATCGGTAAACCACTGCCGCCACCCGGCAGTGAAGGTAATTGGAAGGCAGCAATTTTGGCTCCCGCAATTTTTTCGAGTTCTTTTTGAAGTAAAGGTTGCAGCTCATTAGAGGTTCGTGTTCGCTGGTCCCAGGGTTTTAAGACCATCCCGATGATTGCTTTATTGATTGCTGCTTCTCCATCCACTTGGAATGTATGATCAGTTTCTGGGAATTTGTTAAAAATCTCCCTCACCTCATTAGAATAAAGTTTAGTTTGGCCAAGCGAAGCATTTGCCGGCGCTGTAACCTGAGCGATTATAATGCCCTGATCTTCTTGAGGAGCAAGTTCAGAATCTGAGGACACAAATAGGAAATAATTGGATAGCAAAATGATAGTCGCGAAAACAGCGATTACGGGGATATAATTCAATGAACGCGCCAACGTTCGTTCATAACCTTGTTCTAGCCTTGTAAAAAAATTATCAATTTTGGTCATGACACGACCTTTTTCAGAACCTGTTTTAAGAAATTTTGCACACATCATTGGCGAAAGCGTTAAGGCAATCAGAGCAGAAACGGTTACAGCAGCGACAAGTGAAAAGGCGAACTCAGTAAATAAAGCGCCTGTTAATCCACCCATGAAGCCGATGGGCACATAAACCGCAATGAGAACTACAGTTATTGCGATAATTGGGCCTCCTAATTCCCTTGCACCTAAGATAGCAGCTTGAAATTTAGACTTGCCCTCCTCAATATGACGTTGGATGTTCTCCACCACAATAATCGCATCATCTACCACAAGACCAATGGCTAATACCAAGGCTAATAAGGTAAGGAGGTTGATTGAATAACCAAGAATCAGCATTACAAAAAATGCGCCGATAATCGACAAAGGCATTGCAATAAGAGGAATAATCACCGAACGGATAGAGCCTAGAAAAAGAAAAATAACAATTGTCACAATCAAGAAGGCTTCAATTAATGAACTGACCACTTCATGAATCGAGGATTCAACGAATAAACTAGCGTCATAAGTAATATTCGCTTTCAAGCCTTGCGGTAATTGTGCTTGGATGGCGGGAAATATTTTTTTGATGTCTGAAATAACGGTCAAGAGGTTCGCCGATGGCGCTACTGTGATACTGATGTACACCGCTTTTCGTCCATCAAAACTCACCGATGAATCGTAACTTATAGCGCCAATCTCCACCTCAGCAACGTCCTTCAAACGAATAATCGCCCCATTTTTTGCCCTGATAATCATTTGCTTGAATTGTTCAACATCGGTGAGGTTGGTACTGACTGCGAGGTTTTCAATGAACATCTGCCCATCAGTTCGCCCTGCTGCTGAAACAAAATCATTGTTTGCCAAGGCTTGAGACACTTCAGCTGCAGAAACCCCAAAGCCTGCTAGTTTAACTGGATCAAGCCATGCTCTTAATGCAAAAGTTTGATTTCCTAAGATTTGCGCTTTTTGTACACCACTAACTGCTTGTAATTTAGGTTGAACCACACGAATTAGATAGTCAGTGATTTTATTAATAGGGAGATCAGCACTATAAAATCCGATATACATTGAAGCAATTGTCTGCCCTACCGACACTGTAATCACCGGCTGTTGAGAGTTTTTTGGTAACTGATTGAGTACAGCATTCACTTTGGTTGTGATATCTGATAAGGCTTTAAGAGGATCATAATTAAGAAGAAGGTTGACTGTAATGGTACTCAAACCCGAAATGGATGTTGAAGTCATGTAGTCAATTCCACTCGCTTGCGCGATGGATTGTTCCATAGGCGTTGTGATAAAACCTGCAATGACATCTGGATCAGCACCAGTATAAGCGGTCTGTACAGTGACGATTGCGTTTTGGGTAAAGGGATATTGCATTATGGGTAACAAATTAATGGAACGCAGACCCAATACCAAAATCAATAGGCTGATTACTGTCGCCAAGACGGGTCGTTTGATAAAAATATCAGTAAACTGCATCCCTTAATCC
>JACCWL010000037.1 GCA_013697645.1 Tatlockia sp.
GCCTAGCAGCATAAAAAGACAGGCGATGCCTTCAATCATATTGCTATTATAATAAGCAAAGCTGCCTTCATGCATCGTAAACCCGCCTGTAGAGACAGTTGCAAAACTCTCGCCTAAGGCATCAAACCAATCCATTCCCGCAATCCAATAAAAAAACATGCACACTAACGTTAAAAGCACATAAATAAACCATAAGGCCTTTGCGGTTTGGGCAATGCGCGGCGTGAGTTTGGCATCTTTCATCGGCCCTGGTGTTTCCGCGCGATAAAGCTGCATGCCACCTACGCCTAACATAGGTAAAATAGCAACAGCAAGGACAATAATTCCCATCCCGCCTAAAAATTGCAGCTGCTGTCGATAAAATAAAATCGATTGTGGTAAGCCGGCTAAATGGCCAATTATACTAGCACCCGTTGTTGTAAGGCCTGAGACTGATTCAAAGAAAGCATTGGTCATCCCTAGCTTTTGATTTTCTAAGGCAAAGATAAAGGGTAGTGAGGCAAAAAAGCAAAGCACAAACCAAAACAAAACGACTATCAGAAACCCGTCACGTATCTTAAGCTCATTTTGCTTTGTTCTAAAACTGAGCCATAGCAGGCTGCCAGTTCCGAAAGTACAGAGAAAAGCCACGGCAAAAGGGAGCCAGAAATTTTCATGAAATAGAAAATTGATGAAAAGCGGGGTTAACATACTCAGGCTAAACATCATCAAAAGCAAGCCTAAAAGGCGCAGAATAGTTTTAATTTGCATTTGATTATTTTCTCTTTTTAACTCATCCAACAAAGGCTTAGTCTTATTCTCTTAAGACATAAAGGTCAAACTAACTTGAAACAGGGACTCTATTTGGCGAACATAACGTTTTTTTAGCACTAACAAAATCACATGATCACCTGTTTGTAAAACAAAATCCGCTGACGCCATGATTACTTTTTCACCTCGGGTTAGGGCCGCAATAGAGCAGCTAGGCGGCAATTCCAGTTCTCCCAGTTTACGGCCAACGACCTGAGAAGTTGATTCATCTCCACGAATAATCAACTCAATTGCCTCTGCTTCATCATTCTGCAAACGATAGACCTTTACCATATTGCCGCGCCGTAGTTTGGCTAAAATAGAACCAATAGTGATTATTTGCGGCGATATGGCATAGTCTATGGTGCTATCTTCAATCAATTCCACATAGGCGTTGCGGTTCACTAAGGCCATTGCATAGCGCGCACCCAGGCGTTTGGCTTGCAGGCAAGACATGATGTTGGCCTCGTCGTCATTAGTTACCGCGCAAAAAACATCGGTGAATTCAATATTTTCATTAACCAAAAGTTCTCTATCGCCAACATCACCTTGTAAAACGGTTCCTTTTTGTAAATTGGCAGCCAGACTGCTAGCTTGAGCAACATTATGATCAATCACTTTAATGCGGTATTTAGAATCCAACGCTTGGGCAAGTTTTGAGCCTATATGCCCAGCGCCGCCAATCATAATGCGATGGTTTGGATGAATATGATGACCTAAAGCAATCAGCACTTCTCTAATAACTGAAGGAGAGGCAGCAAAGATAATATCATCGCCAATGAGAATCTCAGAGTTTTCGTCAAGCTTAATAACACACTTATCGCGAAAAATAGCAACGACTCGTGCTTCATGCGAGTTTAAATGCCGGTAAAATTGGGCGATAGTTTTGCCAACCATTTTGCCGGAAGAATCAGGTTTAATAGTAATCAATAAGACCCTACCTTCACTGAATTCAAGAACTTGAGTGGCGCCCGGATAATGAATCAAATTTTCGATGTGTTTAGTCACCAATTTTTCAGGGCTAATGCACACATCGACAGGCACGTGTTCATTGCCAAATAGCAGAGGGAATTCCAAATAAGAGGGCGAGCGTATACGCGCAATTTTAGTGGGTGTACGGAATAAGCTATAAGCAACCTGACAGCCTATCATGTTAATTTCGTCACTATCAGTAACGGCAATTAACATATCCGCTTGTTCAACTCCTGCTTCAATTAAAACATTGGGATGAGAGGCGGAACCATGTACGGTTTTGATATCAATGCGGTGTTGTAATTCAAGAAGTCGATTTTCATTTAAATCTATCAGAGTAATGTCATTGTCTTCGCGTGCCAGATTCCAGGCCAGATTACCGCCCACCTGACCTGCACCTAAAATAATTATGCGCATGACATTATAACTCCTTCGTAAACAAAGGTAGCCGGGCCAGTTAAATAGATAGGTCCTTTGGTATCTGGCCAATCAACGCGAAGGTCACCGCCAGGTAAGCTGACCTCTATCTGCCTTTCCATTCTATGCCAAAGCCTGCCCACGGCAGCAGCAGCAACCGCACCGCTACCGCAGGCTTTAGTTTCACCACAACCGCGCTCATAAACACGCAAGCGAATATGACTGGCGTCAATGATTTGCATAAAACCAGCATTGGCTTGTTCTGGAAAAAGAAAATGCTCGCTTATTTGTTTTCCCATACGGTTAAGAGGTGCATCAACAAGATTGTCTACTACTATGACTGCATGTGGATTGCCAACGTTGAGAGCATGGATTTGACACTTTGTGCCCTCGCTCAATGGAAGTTCATAAAGCTCTGCAGGATCAGTGGCCTTTAAGGGAATATCGTTAGGATTAAGCTTAGGTAATCCCATATTTACTGTGACAGAGTTATCCTTATTCAGTTGAAGTTGCATTTTAGTGGTACAAGTGGCAACTGCAATCTTTTCTTTATTGCTAAGGCCATAATGAAGAACAAAGCGTGCAAGGCAACGCGCACCATTACCGCATTGACCCACTTCTTGGCCGTCTGCATTAAAGATGCGATAAAAAAAATCCGTCTCAAGATCCTTAGGCGTTTCAACTACAAGACATTGATCAAACCCTATTCCAGTGTCGCGCCGGGAAAGTGCTTTAATCTGACTTGGTTGCAAATTAATTTTTTGGTTGACAGCATCAATTACCATAAAATCATTGCCAAGCCCATGCATTTTTGTAAATCGAATCGTCATTTGAGGCTCAGTGATTTAGCAACGGTTTAGACTTTGCTGGTGGTTGGCCTGGCTTGGGTAAATAGAGAGGACCTTTTTGGCCGCAAGCCGCTACAGTCATGCAAATTATAATAATTAGGGTAAATAAGCGCATTGAGAATTATCAGTCAGTAAATGATTGAGTATAATGAATCTTTTAATAGACCGTCTAGGGTTTGTTGATGAACAGCACAAATGATATGACCTAAGCAAATTAAAATTGATTAATAAAGGGGAAAGTTGATATGGAACATCCTAAAAAAGAAGATTTTACTTATAAAAAAATTTTTGAACTGACTTCAAAATTTCCTCAAGATATTTTACCCCATCTTAAAATTGAAATTGAAAATATAGAGGAACTGTGTAAAAAATTTATAATTGTTGATGGTGAATGGAAACTGATTACTAAGGGTTCCTAAGGTTAATAATTCTAATATTTAGGCTCTAGCCTTGCCTTCATATAAGTGTTTAGTGATAATTTGAGTTTTTTTGTTGGAGGCATGAGTTTGAACGTTTATATGAAAGAGCCACAGCAGCAAGCACAAGCTTGTATAATTTGGATGCATGGCTTAGGTGCAGATGCTTCCGATATGATGGGTCTTGTCGAACAATTGTCAATTGACGACATTGCACTTCGCCATATTTTCTTAAACGCCCCTGTTAGGCCTGTTACCCTAAATGCGGGCATGGCGATGCGTGCATGGTATGATATTGTCGGTATGCAATTAACGGATAGAGAGGACAAGGAAGGTATTGAACAATCTGCGGCCTTTATTCGGCAAAACTATGAAGAGCAAATCAAAGACGGCGTGCTTTCAAAGGTGTTTTTTGCCGGATTTTCTCAAGGTGGTGCAATGGCTTTGTACACGGCCTTACAAATGGAAAAACCCCTTGCGGGTGTGATTGCTTTATCTGCCTATTTGCCTCTGGCATCCCAATGCAGAACAGATTTGGCTAAGAATACGCCTATCTTTATGGCTAGCGGTCAATATGATCCTATTGTTTTACCAGTTTGGAGCAAAGAATCTGCCGCTCGATTGGAAAGTGCTGGCTACAATCAACTTAGTTACCATAACTACCTTATGGAACATTCGATTTGTGCTGAAGAAATTACCGATCTTTCTAATTGGCTCAGAGCTCAAGTTAAAGGGGCGCTTTAATGACTGTTGTTAAAAAATCCAGAGTAGTGCCTTATTCTTGTGAGCAAATGTATAACTTAGTTAACGAGGTTGAACGCTATTGCGAGTTTTTACCTTATTGTAGCGAATCTGTGGTGCACCACCGCGATGAAGACGAAGTACAGGCAACCTTGGTCATTGCTGCGGCAGGCATGACTAAATCGTTTACTACCAGTAATCGTCTACAAATAAATAAAATGATTGAAATTCGCTTAGTTTCTGGGCCCTTTAGTCATTTAGAAGGATTTTGGCGCTTTGATGAGGAAGCTGAAGGCTGTCGAATTTCTTTCGATTTGGAATTTGAATTCGCCGGCCGCATGTTCTCGATGTTTTTAGGTCCCGTTTTTGAACAGGTCACTGATAAAATGGTCGATGCTTTTTGTAGTCGTGCTGAGGTTATCTATGGTTCAGGTTGAACTAGTTTATTTGCCTGAAGAAGGTTCCCCCCTACATTTGCATCTTTCTTTGGAGCCTGGCGCTACAGTCATAGATGTTTTGGAAGCTTCTGGAATTTTTATCTCTCACCCAGAGGTAAAGGAGTTACCTGTTGGAATTTTTAGCAAGCAAGTGGCGTTAGACAGTTTGGTAAAATCTGGTGACCGTATTGAAATTTATAGAGCTTTGATTGTTGACCCTATGGAAAAAAGACGACAGCGCGCAAAGTTTAAAGGTTGATAAGGTTAATCGTAGATACTGTCTTTAAACACAAGAAAAATTTCAGTGAAAGGCAGTTTATTTTTAAGAAATGGTAGCCTGTTTAGCGCGCTAGCGATAACCGGGGAACCAGCCCCACAGTTTATTACAAGGTGTTTGCTAAATTGAAATGATTTTTTTGAGGGTTGTTGGAGGGTTGATTGATAACCCGGTTATCGCTGCGCGCTAACCAGGCTACATACGGAGCAAAATTGTAGAAATCGTAGCCTGGTTAGCGCTGTGCGCTAACCAGGTACACTATGTCACTTATTTTTCTATTCGGCTTAGCCTGTCATGTGAGAAATACAAGCTCAGGTGTTTGACTATCATAGCTCCAGAGCCTTTTCGTATGGTGTAGACATAATCCCAACGATTATTATTGAAGACGGGGCTTAACAGACTGGTTCCCAATAACACTGCAGCATCATTTTTGCTCATACCTATTTGCAGGCGATTAACAGACTCCTGCTTCAACATATTACCTTGCTCTACTATCCGTCTTGAAAAATCATAAGATGCACAGTGAGTGAGAGTTAAAGTTAAAGCGATACTTATAAGAATTGATCCAATTCGCATTTTTTGCCTACCATCAAAAAATTCGCCATAATAGCATGTCATCCATAGAAAGACACCCTCTTGTATAGTAACCTAAGCCAATTGTTTAAAACAAAAGTACTCGCGTTAGACGGGAAGAAAAACGCTGGGGCTCTTTATCGAGAACTGCGTAAATTAGGAGCACTTGTGGAAGAAAGTCAGCAGTTAAAAGATGCAGGTTTGAAAATTACCTTGCCTCGCCTAAAAGTTCTGCAAATTCTTGAGCAGTCACCGGACCATCATTTGAGTGCTGAGGGCGTCTATAAAGCATTATTGGAAATGGGGGAAGACGTTGGAGTGGCCACCGTTTATCGTGTTTTGACTCAATTTGAATCTGCGGGTTTAGTAATTCGCCATAATTTTGAAGGTGGCCATTCGGTTTTTGAACTGAGCCTTGGCGAACATCATGATCATTTGGTTTGTCTCAAATGTGGCAAAGTTGAAGAATTTATTGACGAAATCATTGAGCAGCGACAACGAATGATAGCAGAGCGGGCTAATTTCAAAATGACAGATCATTCTTTAAACATTTATGGTTTATGTCCTGATTGCCAAAAAATTGAAACAAGCGAAAACCTGAAAGTATAAATCTAAAAAAAATATAATCCATTCACAAGGACGGTTAGCTATGTATGAGGATTTGCGAAATCCCTATCAAGCAGGCGATCTGCCTGCTGTACTCTTAGGCGGAATTTTAATAAAGGATAAACTGCTTGCTAAATCGCCAGTTCACCTCGTATTAAAATCTTTCAACCGACACGGCTTAATTGCTGGCGCTACTGGCAGTGGTAAAACCAAAACCATCCAAGTGCTTAGTGAGCAGCTATCCCTCCTTGGCGTCCCCTGCCTAATGATGGATGTTAAAGGCGACCTTTCTGGCTTAGCACAGCCTGGAGATGCGAATCCTGCATTAGTGGAGCGAGCCAAATCTTTAGGTCTAACTTATAACCCGCGTGGTTTTCCCATCGAATTTCTAACTTTAAACGATTTAACCGAGCAAGGTGTTCCTTTACGATCAACACTAAGCGATTTCGGTGCACTCCTTTTCTCACGAATGCTCGATGTGAATGATACCCAAGCTGGCGTAATCACTATCCTATTTGAATATGCCAAGGTAAATAATTTAGATCTGATTGATTTAGCCGATTTCAAAAGTCTTTTGCAATTTGCTCAAACCGATATAGGGAAAGCAAAAATAGCGATTGATTTTGGTGGCGTCTCAGCGGCCACGGTGGGCACCATTATGCGTAAAATTGTTGAACTTGAATCTCAGGACGGCGATAAATTTTTTGGCGAGCCTTCTTTTGATGTCAACGATTTAGTCAGAACGAATTCGGATGGTCTTGGTATTCTTTCGATTTTACGCTTAATGGATATGCAAGATAAACCTAAATTGTTTTCTACCTTTATGCTGAAATTATTGACAGATGTTTATCGGGTGATGCCTGAGCTTGGGGATGCGCCTAAACCTAAATTGGTTTTTTTTATCGACGAAGCTCATTTAATTTTTAGCAATGCATCGAAAGCATTATTAAGTTTATTGGATACGATGGTGAAATTAATTCGTTCAAAAGGAATTAGTTTAATCTTTTGTACGCAAACACCAAACGATATCCCAGATGCTGTTTTAAGCCAATTAGGATTAAAGATTCAACATGCCTTGCGTGCATTTACAGCTAAAGATCGAAAAGCCATGAAACTGGTGGCCCAAAATTTCCCTTCTTCAATCTACTATAATACTGAGGAACTTTTGACTTCTCTTGGTATTGGAGAAGCGCTAGTTAGCGGCTTGGATGCAAAAGGAGAACCTACGCCGCTAGTTGATTGTCGCATTCGTCCTCCAGAGTCGCGCATGGGAGTGATTAGTCAGCAGGAACTTGCGGCGGTAATTGCACAATCGACTCTGATGTCTCGCTATGGTGCGCGAATAGAAGCGCGTTCTGCTCAGGAAATTCTTGCATCACAACGGGCTGAGACAAGCGCTGAGGAGCTGAATGGGGCAGGGAGAAAAAAGAGACCGATTGCTGATGATTCGATGGTAGAAAAACTCTCTAAAAACACCCTGTTTCGCCAAGTAATAAGGCAGGTAATGCGTGATCTTTTGCGCTCAGTAATGGTTGCATTGGGTATAAAACGGCGTTAGTTTTGTTACAGTGAGTATATATTAAAGATGAAAATTAGCTCAGATCCTGGAGAACTGGAAATAGATGTTTATTCGCGTTTCTTGTTTCGATTTTGGGGATACATGTTTATTGCAGCGGGCTTGTTATTCCTTTTACCCCTGTTAATTCAGTATCAAATAATCTGCGAAGAGAAAGGTTATTCTGTAGCAAATAAATGCGTTTTGGGGACAAGTTTTCTCAAAATATATAATAAAAACACCCCTCTAGGCCAGTTAAATTCAGCCACTGTATCCAATTATGTGGAAGGGCGATCTGACACGGTATATTATTTTCTGCTGCTCAATACCAGCGAAGGTTTTATTAAAGTTTCACCTATTTATTCAAAGAAAAACATCGATATTTCTTATGCAGCAGAACGTGTGGAAAATTATATTAAAACCAGTTTGGACACAAGCATTAACCTCCCTAAGGTAGAAAACTGGTGGTCTTATCTTAAAGTTGCCATCTTTCCTTTACTTGGTTTGGGATCACTACTTTTTAGATTAATAACCATTAAATTTTCTAAAAAAACAAATTCGGTTTCTATTGCGGCTAAAAACCTAATTAATACTCACGAAACTATAATTTCCCTCTCCGATGTGGAGAAATTAATCATGAAGGAGAGTGGCCATATTCATAAAGAATATTGTCTTTTTTTACAATTGAAAAATGGCAAGCAGATTGAATTACCTGGTATACATGATTCCAATTTGGAACAGATTAACAAAATTGCCAAAAAAATTAATTCATTTTTGCCGGCAAAAACTCAAGCCTAAATCCAACATTTTCCATCTCTTTTGTATATTGCAGGCGATAGGACCCGCGAGGTAGGCTTTAGGTTCCTTGATGGAGTTAGAGTGATATTTTTTTAAATATTTTTGTAGCCAGAAATCCAGTTTTCTTTTTAAAAATCAAATCAAAGATTTCAAAGTTGTGGCCAACAGAAGGGATAGATAATTTAAAGTCTTCGTATCTTCTAGCAATTTTTGGTTGGTCTCAATTTCAATCCCAGCGTATTCTTTCTCTGCAAATTGTTTCCTAAGCGCTGTGGTAAAGCCATCGCTAACGCCGAGATAAGGTTTATTAGAATAGGCGCGTAGTGTTTTGTCTTGTAGTTTAATATATCGCAGCCAGCTTGAGGCAAGCTTTTTTTCACTGGCACGTTTGGGATCATAAAGTAAGCCAAGGTCGATATTGCGCTCGAGCTCATTCAAAGTTGGAGTAAAAGAGTGAACCGATAAATGTAAAACTTGTTTTCCTTGCTGAATATGTTGCTTAATTAAACCTTCAATTTTTTGTCGATAGGGTAAATAATAGTCTTCAATCAATTGAGCTTTCTCCGTAGCCGAAAGAACAGAAGTAATTTCTGAAAAACAAAGACGGTGCGAGAGACTGCGATTGCAATCAATGAGTAACCGCGTTGCCTGAGCCTGTACGAAATCACAGTTAAAAACCTTAGAAAAAATTCTGGCCATTTCCAGTGAGCCTATATCAATGCCTCGATGAGTTTGAAGCAAGTTATGATGTGTGGCAAAAAGCTTTTTATACGCTTTAGGAACGGTATTCACCGCGTGTTCACAACTGAGAATTAAAGCAATTTTTTTCATGAAGCATTAAACAATTGATTAGTCTTAAGGCAATCACCTAATTGGCGATAAACACGAGTCAAGTTCGGTTTGCTATGATCATTGCCACAGGCACGTAAAAGGCGTTCACTTAAATTACCTTGGCTTAAAATAGTCTCAAGAGTAGCTTGGCAATCTTTATCCAAAGAAGAGCTTACACGCTCAATTAGTTGTGACCAAAGAGCTGTCCCTGACATTTTACGTTTCGGTAAATTCCACTGTCTGCATAATTCTGAGTCATTAACACTAAAGGCCAGCCCCTCTTTAATTGCCTCATCATAAGTTGCTCGCAACCGCTGAGTGTCGCAAGGATTGTCTAAATAGTAATCAGAACTGCTCTGCCAATTTTTTAAAATAGCCTGAATAACAAGGGCAATTGCAATATCCGCCTGAACACATTCTTGTGAATCAAGAATACGAATCTCAATTGCCTTAACGTCAAATTTAGGAATAGCAGCGCGGGAATTAAGCCAACTATGTTGCAAAATACCTTCAGGATCATGGGGGCTAATATCTTTATACATCGGCGCTAAAATTTGTTGCCGATATTGCGCTTCTGACTGGATAAATTCAGGAATAATTTCGCCGGCTATTGAGGGGATTGTCTGCTGATTTTTACCATAAAAATATAAACGAGAATCCTTGAATCCCGTTTTTTTGCCATCAAGGAAAGGGGTGCTAGCAGCGATTGCAGGTAATAAAGGAAGAATTAACCGAATTGAATTATGCAGTTGATTAAACTCTTCATCATTGGCAAAGGGCATATTGACATGCATGCTTTGCAAATTTCCCCAACCGTGGCCTTGGCAATTAAAAATGGCATCGTATTGCTGATAAATCGCTTTATTGCCATAGGGCCAACGCTTGACTTCCGTCAACGGGTCCATCCAAGGATGGGCACCTGTCGGTAGGAGTGCTAAGTTATGTTGCTCTAACAAGGGTTGAAGTTTAGTTATCGTCTCTTGGAATTGCTGAACTAACGGCGAATCCGGTGGTTTGGGGCCATTGTTTTTTAATTCAAGAACATGCATCACCAATTCGTTGCTCACAGCGATTTCGCCAAGGGCTACTTCATTAACTTGTTCACCGGCGAGTGCATTGAGAATCACATCAGATTTAGGTTGGATATTGAGATTATCCTTGTCAACTAGCATGTATTCAATTTCAAGGCCTAAAACAGAAAAAAGCGAAAAATCAGACATAACCATGTTTCCTGCGAATACGTTGTAAAAAGACATTCATCACTTGCTCATAAAGGGCTTCGCCTAAAATCTCATCCTCAATGCCAAAATCAATATTAGGGTTATCATTCACTTCAATCACATAATGTATATCCTCATGACTTTTAATATCTACGCCATAAAGACCGTCGCCGATTAACCGAGTACATTTTAAAGCTGTTTTAATTACTGCATCAGGAACTGTGTGTAGCGGTATCGTTTCATGACCGCCTTCTCTTATGTTTGACGGTGCATCCCAATTGTAAATTTGCCAATGATTTTTTGCCATGTAATAGCGGCATGCAAAAATAGGTTTATGGTCTAACACGCCAATCCGCCAGTCATATTCAGTCGGGATGAATGGTTGTATCAAAACCAAATCTGAAATTTTAAAGAATTGTGCTAGTGATTTTTGCAGCGCTTTTTCATCATCCAGTTTGATAACACCATGTGAAAAGGCACTATCAGGCCGCTTTATGACGCAAGGAAAGTCAACATTAGGAATGTCCTTATCGTACTTGCTGATAAACGTAGTTTCGGGTGTTAAGATTTGATGACTACGCATTAACTCCGCAAGATAAACCTTATTGGTGCATTTAACGATGGACTGCGGATCATCGATAACCACTAAATTTTCTTGTTCAGCCCGTCTTGCCATTCGATAAGTGTAATGATTAACCGAAGTCGTTGCGCGGATGAATAAGGCATCGTATTCAGCAATGGATTTAGAATCGCTTTTTTCGATGAAATCCACATTTAATCCCATCGCCTCGCCCACATTAACAAAAATATCCAAGGCTTTTTTATTAGAAGGTGCATTTAGCTCAGTTGGGTCAATCAGAATTGCTAAGTCATGAAAACGCTGTTTTTTACGCCACTGATGAAAGCGTTTTTTGGACAAGTAACTTTCAGCCGCTTCTTGCATGAACTGAAGATGGTTTACTGGAATATCGGCAAAAGGCAAGATTTGTAAGCTTTTTATCCGCCATTGTTTTTTATTCTCAAAGCAAAAACGTAGAAGCGGCAAGGGGAACAAGCCATGCAGTTTTTTTGCCAGTGTGGCATGCCGTTTCGCTATATTTTGACCAAAATAAAGGCTGAAAACAAATTCATCAGTTTTAATATTGTGCAGGCTATGCTGAATTTCATCGTCAACATCTTGGGAAATAAACTTAGATAAGCTTGCAGAAAGAACATCTTGGATGCTATCGACTGAAGGAATTATTTTGTGATCGCGGGCTTGGGCTAGTAGCGAAACATAATAGCCTATCGTTTGGTGATTATAAGAGCGGCAAAGATTAATGACTCTCAGCGATTTTGATTGATGGTAATTTTCATTCGATAAATAATCGCTTGCATTTACAATTGCAGCTAGCGGACTTAAAAATTCCCAGTTGGCGGCGTCATCCGTTACTATTATTGTTTGCATTCAATACTCTTCGGTTGGATTATCAATAAATTGGCATCATACGTTAGGACGCCCAGGAGAATTGCATTAATTAAGCGGATAGAACTTACTTTATAATAGTTATCGTGTGAGATTGGATTTGCTCGATGGGGATCAGCCACAACAATATTCCTTTTGCTCTCATCATAGCCGCATAGTACAACAAAATGACCGCAGGGTGTACCTCTGACATCGTCATAAAGCGCTTCAGATTTTTCATTATAAAGTTCACGCGGGCATCGATAAAGGTAGGTGGCACTTAATCCGGTCAGGATTGGGATCTTTTTAAGAAAATATTTTTTAAGTAAATGCGCGCTTAAGGTTCGAAAACGGATTTGTCCGCCAAGTGCTAGGAATTCTAAATAAGCTTGGCTCTCCTGTTGAAAACCCATCTCTGTTTTATGTTGCATCTGTGCCGTTAATTTGCCTGCCAGATTCTCCGCCGCGAATTCTTCATCCGCCGGATCAAACCAGGTTGGATCAAACATACTCACATTATTCACATAGATAATGGCGTTAAAATCAAGTTGCAGTGCATGTTTTCCTAACATAGGCGCCAGAGTGCCTCCAGAAAAGGAGCGCTCTACCCCTTGTACTACTTGATTAAGCTCTATATTCAAACCGTAATATTTGTAAAGGGCGTGCAGACTAGTTGGGCCGCAGCTCGCGTCATCGGGTTGGGTATGAATAGTTAATTCAATCATAGGCTTAGCTTTTAATAGCAATGAGATAGATCTCATTTAACGTTAGACCGCGAACTGGTTTTTGTCAATTAAAACAGGTGAGGGATGAATCGTAAAGCGGTGAAAATTAAAGCAAAAAATACAATAAATGAGCTAATTAAAATAAACCCTTGATTCTTACTATCATAGGCTAATTCATTGTTTCCTAATAGTATTTTTCTTTTTGCACTGAGATAATTGAGTAGTATCAGGCCATAAAAAAAGGAGGAATAGGAAGAAAGGTTTAGCAAAAAACTAGCGGGTTGTGTAGGAAGAATATAGCCTTGAGGAAGGTTGATAAGAGATAAGGAAAAGATAAAAATTAATAGAGAAAAATTATTAGATTTATAAGCATAAATCCCAGCTAATAAGAGTGGAAAAATTAATATAGGAAAATAATAAAGCCAGCCAAAAGGGCTCATTAATAGCATCATAGTTAAAGTCAAACAAAAAGGTTGATGATTCGCCTCCTTTAAATTGTTTTCCCCCATTTTTTTTATATACCAGAAGAAGCAAATAAAAAACAAAATAACATAAATAAATTTAAGTATTATTAAGTTAATATCGAAGAATTTATTGTGAATAAATAAGCGATAAATATAGCCGAAAAGAGAAGCATTCCAGTTGTCTCCATACCAAGAAACACGAGAAAACATTGACATATAGTTGCTATAAATTGCTCTTCCATATAGAAAATAGGGTATTGAACAAGCCATTAGGGCAGTACAAAACGTGAAAGAAAATGCCTTATAACGTCTCTGTTTTATGATAAAAACCAATAGCAAAGCAGGAAAAAATTTGAAGGCAATAGTAGTTCCCCAGAAGATTCCAGTGGCTAAGTTATTGTTTTTAATATAAAAATGATAGCCAGCCATAATAAAAAATAACAAAATCAAGCCAAATTGTGCCACAGTAATATTAATCATTGTAGAGAAAAGTGATAAGTAAATAATGAATAAATAAAGCCAATTTTTCTTTAAAAAAGGGTAAGAAAATGCATGATAAAATGCAAGTCCAGCACCAAACAATCCTAATATTAACGACAAAAAAACCCAGATTATTAATGCTGACTGATAAGAGAACTTTGCCAAAAAACTAAACATAAACATTGAAAAGGGTGGGTTTAAATTAGCTGATAGTTTTTTCGAAATGGGCAAAAAGTTACTATATAAAGCCTGATAGGGATCTTTATGGTCAACTAAGTTCAGAATAGCTGCATAAAATGAAGTGAAATCTTGAATATAATTAACAGATAAAACCGAGTAAATGAGCAAGGAATAGACCGCCATTACGACCAAGATAATGATTAAATCTAAATATCGATTGCTCATTGCTTGGGCATAATCCTATCTACCTTTAGCAATTTATCCAAATCCGCATCCTTATAATGACCAGGATTTCCCATCGATAAACGAAGAAGAAAGCTATTGAGAGGTACTACTAATCCAAAGGCAAGAGAAATTAGAAGAGCGACCACTATAAAGCTCGTCTTCTCATCATGCTTAATTTCGTTAATATTTAACTCAGATTTACCTGTTAAATTTCGTCTACAGATTAATAGAATATTTAATAAAACCAAGCCATAAAAATAGAAGGAATACATAGTAATTTTTTCGGTAAGTTGCATTTGCTTACCAACAATATAAGCCACCGGAAAGTTGATCAGGCAGAAGCACAAAACCCAAGCTAGTTTAGGTATTAATGTTTTTGTTTTCTCCTTAAAAGTAGCTAGACCCGTTAATAATAAAGGAAAGATTAAGAGCGAGAAATAATAAAGCCAACCGAAGGGACTCATTAAGATCATCATCGATAAGGTTAGGCAAAAGGGTTGGTGATTGATTTGCTTGGGTTCGGATTCTATTTTTTTAGGGCCCATCCCTATCAAATAGCAAAGTAGAGAAATAAAAAATAAGCCGAGATAAAGGATTTCAACGGGATAAAGATTTTGTCCGGGATGTTTTAAATCCATCATTAGACGAAAAATGAACCCATAAATCGAAGCATTCCAGCTATCTCCATACCAATAAATCGCCGTTAACATCGTAAAATATTGCCTATAGAGAGTGGGCCCATAAATTAACAAGGGAATTAGCATAGCGAGCAAAGTAGTTGCAAGACTGATAAAAAAAACTCGATAACGACCTTGTTTTAGCACAAAGAAAAATAGTAAGGCTGGGAAGAGTTTAATCGCGATAATAATACCCCAGAAAAATCCGGCAAGGTTATCATTTTTTCTAAGATAAAAATGATAACCAACCATCACAAAAAAGAACAACAGAGAGCCCACTTGTACGATGGACGTATCCATTAAAATAGGGAAAAAAGAAAAATAAAGAAGATAAAATATCAAATTATATTTTTCGCGAAATTCGTCGGAAAATGCATGGTAAAAAGCGATCTTTGCGCCAATTAACCCTAAGATAATGGATAATAAAGAAGAGATGATTATTGAGGTCTGATAACTTAATAAACCAAGAGGATAAAAAACGCAGAGGAAAAAAGGAGGGTTTAAATTAGCAGGAAGTTTCATACTCATAGGGTAGGGATTTACGCCATAAATTAGGGATTTAGTTGAAATGTAAAAGGGCGTGAAATCTACTATGCGATAGTAGTCAAAAATAAGATACAACAATAAAAGATAGTTCAAACTTAGGAAGACAATGATAGGTCTAAGATAGGATTTATTAGACATATCTCACCTATTCCCACAAAAGAGTGATGTCGGGCTAGAGGCAACTGCCATTAAGTTAAGAAAAAACTCAAGCCTACTTTCCGCGGCTTGTCCGCGGAAACCAGGAATCTCTAAGTAGTGTAGGTCGGCGCCCTTGGCCCGACATTGGGTGAACGGGTAAGAAATGTCGGGCCAGGGGTGCGAACCTACGCGTGTTGGCCACTTAAGGGAGTGCCATTGAGCTACTAGCTCAACAAATCTTAATCCAAACTCAAATCTATCCTTTCCTGGAAACATTAAATATTCCTATACATTTTTCGCTTAGCTTAAAACTTTGATTGATAATTCAAGGGTAAAATTAGCGACCTCTTCCGGGTTTTCAGGGTAATTCACATAGGCGTTGATTTTTATCGGCTGATTTATCCGCTGTCCCGTTTTTATCGACTCTTGAATCATCTCTTTTACGACATCGCCCATCTCAGAAACAAAATAAACATCTGATTCTGGACGCTGTAAAAATTGAGCCTGAAATGATTTAAACACTAAAGAAGTTTGTACTTTTTCACGCTTAGCATGATAGAAACCATGCAAGCCACCAGCAAGATCGGCTCCTACAGCCAAAGCGCCAAAATACATGGAGTTCAGATGATTTTTGCTGCGCCGATTAAGAGGCAATTTGGCGACAATATATTTATCATCCAGTTTGATTAATTTAGGCTGTAAATGGCCGATTAATGGAACTTTAAAGTGACCAAAGGACCAAAGAAATAATTTAAAGCGTGTGAGCGGCGACATTTAAACATCCTTTTTTACCTGCAAATTGGAAATAATCTTTTTTACACCATCAACATCATGTACTCGTTTAATGATGGCGACAATCGATTTTTGCTGTTGCACCTTCCCTGTTAAGGTCACTGTTCCATTTGAAGTACTGGCATTAATACCGACAATAGGTATGGACTCATCATCAAGCACCTTTGCGGCTAAAACAGCTGCTTCCACCTTTGCGGTAATGTAGGCATCAGTGAAGGAGGTGTTGACTTGTCTAATAATCAACTTACTAACGATAACCGTTTTCACACCCTTGGTTTGTTTTGCAATTTTTAGCGCATCAATGAAGGCGATTTTGTTAATCACGTCTCCACTTAAGGTAACAACACCATTTGTAGTGGAGACAGAAATTTTTAAGGGATTAAGATCCGAGTTTTGAGTGAATTTAGCGGTGATTTTGGTAGTAATGACCGAGTCGCTTATATTTTGTTCAATTTCCTCCAGGTTGCTATCTGCATAAGCAAAACTTAAGGAGAAACCAAGTATCAAGCCAATAAGAAAGTTTAAAAATATACGCATCAAGTTTTCAACTCTAGGAAACATGGCGAGAGTATATCATCTTTAAAATTACTACCAAGAGGTTTCACCTATACAATTCACAGATTTATCCACAGATTTTGTGGATAAAAATATAAAGGGAGATCAAAAAAAAAGGATAAAAAGTCCAATAAATTCAAGGAAAAGAAGAGAGATTAAAAATTTTTAATAAGGATTTTTTGCCAACTAGACAAAAGTTATTCACAAGGAATTAATGCTAGATTTGGGTACAGCAGAGAGGCATTCTAACAGAAAAATTTTAAGATGCACAGACAATTTTGAAAACCAATTTAAACAGGGATCCAAAATTGTGAGATAATATTTCAATACTTAGTTGGAAGATAAATGTGAAAATATTTAATGCCATGTTCTCAAAGGTTAACGGCGGTTTAGAACAAGTCTTTTTGAATTACATCCCTGCTTTGAACTCTCAGAATAATCTGGTTATATCTATCATTCATCCTAAAGCGCAAATACTAAATGACTGCCCTAAGGACAATTTAATCCGCGTTCATAATTTTAATCAGCATGATATTTATGCAATTTATAAATTAAAAAAACTCATCCACAGACATCAACCGGATTGCATCATTACTCATAGCTATAGAGCTGCGTATCTGTTTAAAAAAACCAGGACGAAGGTCCCTAAAATTGCTGTTTGCCATGTCAAAGGCCATTATGATTTTGGAGCTGACGCTATTATTGCTCTGACAGAAAAAATGAAAGATGACATCATTGATTCAGGGATAGCAAAAGAAAAAGTGTTCGTAGTGCCTAATCTTGTCCACATTCCCCAACACATTCTTTATAAAGAACTTAAAGAAAGCAAAATACCTGTCATCGGGGTTTGCGCTCGCCTTTCTCCAATCAAAGGTGTTGATATCTTCATTAAAGCCTTAAGCGAACTTAAGAGAAGAGGTGTTCTCTTTAAAGCCAAAATTGCCGGAGATGGCAAAGCCAAAGAGGAATGTATATCACTCATTCAACAACTCAATTTAAGCGAAGAAATTAGCTTATTAGGCTGGATTGATGATCGCGAATCTTTTTACCAAAACATCGATATATTTTGTTTACCCTCACGTGAAGAATCCTTTGGTTTAGTTATTCTAGAAAGCATGATTCACTCTTTGCCAATGGTGCTTAGCCGACTTTCTGGTCCGCTTGAAATCATAGGCGATTCTAATTCTGCAGTGCTGGTTCCTCCTGAAGATCCAATAAAATTGGCCGATGGTCTAGAACAGGTAATTCAAAATAAACAACTGGCGAACCTACTTTCTCGCAAAGCTTTTCAACGGGTGCAATATTACTCTAATGAGCGGGTTGCTCCACTTTTGCAAGAGACGCTTGAACGAATTTGTCATAATTATAGGCAATGAGGGGGCGTGTGGAGGACCAATAAGAGTTAATTTTGAATTAAACAGTCTTCCAAAAGGTTTTCTTTTAGATGCTTCTCAAGCGGCTTACCATGCTTTTATATCAATTACACCGTGAATGCTTTGCAATTTATTGCGGTGTTTTTGTAGCCAATTAAAAGATGAATAAATATCCGTTAAGATTTAAAAATAACCAATAAGGATGAGTTAAGTTAGGTTTAATTAAACCCTAGAAAGAACTCCTAAAACGAGCCCAATCTTGCAACGAATGAGAAAATAATGTACAATCCGGCCTGTTTTAAATAAGATTTTAACGTTTGTTTGTTTGAATCTAGCGGAGTTTTTATGAAAAGTCGCAGCAATGAAATATCTCTTAAGCCAGCATGTATGATGATTAATACTATTTTGGATAAAATGCTACAAACCGAGCAGACAGATTACAGTCTAGTTCAAAGTCTAAGCAAAATTATAGAAACTCCGCCACTCTTTCATGATACTAAAATTGAATATACATGCTCTGAACAAGAGACTATCAATAGACTCATAAATGTCATACTCAAAAAAGACCATTTAGAAATCATTGAGTTTATTCAAACTATTTTAAAGGAAAATCTATTTACCCCTTATATTCAAAACTATAGGGATGAATCAGGTCACAAATTAGCAACTACTTTGTTATTAGGTTTTGTATATCCATCAGAATCAAATAAAAATTTTTATCAATATCTATCTCTTCATATCAAAGCTAAAACCTCATGGTTGTGCCCAGATAATTTTAATCATAAGAAAGAAAAAAAAGAAAAAAAGTTTTCTGTATTTTTCTATGTCGAGTTCTTTGATAAACAAGAATCCCTTGATTTTTTGACAAAAAAAAATGACAACAGCATCGCGCATTATGAAGTTTCTTTTTTGCGTATGCTTTATGGGTCTAATCCTGAAGATATATTTGATATTGTCACGCAACAATTAAAAAATGAAGATGAGTTAGTCAATAATTTAGTAAATGCAGTATGTCTTTGTATTACAACCGAGGGAAGGGATAAAACCCTCCTCAAGTTCAATGAGCAACTTTATTTTCCTATCAATTGCAGCGAAGCTGAGAAAGTTAGAGTGCAAACTTCAGTTGAACTCTTATTCAATAAATTAAAACAACCACTGAAACCAAATCACGAAAACAAATTAGAATTATTTGATGAAAGAGAAGAGCTTTCTGAGGCTATTTTGCCTATCCAATCTTTGATATTGTCGAATCTAAGAAAAAAATCACATGCAGCTGAGTATCCGGGTACATCCTATCAGACCCAATTTTATCTTCCAAAATACATGGATGAGAGTTTACAAAAAAGAATTTTTGAACAACGAGAAAATATCCAAATCATATCGGAACTCACTCACATTACTAATTTAACTTATCTTCATAGATTACTTGATACCGGAATTCAAAGCCGCAAAAGGCTAGTAAAAAATCAAACCCCATTTTTTCCTGCAGCCTTATCTTCTCATGAATTAGCAGATTACGATGTGGTTTGCTTTAGTCCAAATGATACCGATTCCCTCTCCATGCAGAGTGCTGACAAAACTAATTTTCCGCTGAGAATTACTATTGATTTTAAAAAATTATTGAATATTAGAAAGGGCGAGAAAGGTCAAATCTTTGTTAAAGAACATGATTTATTGTGGCAAAGAAAACCCTCAAGTAAACAGGATAGGTCTATACATTATGGAAATTCAGATTTTGCCAAAGGAGAAATACCCGATGAGTATTATAATCCCCTATCCTGTGGAAAGTTAACTCTACAAATATATCGTAACTCATACGGGGTTAAAATTGTTTTAGAGAAAGAGAGATATAT
>JACCWL010000076.1 GCA_013697645.1 Tatlockia sp.
ACCTACGCGTGCTAAAATTTTTACGAGCTACATTCAGAAGATCCTTTACTCACTCAGGATGACAACGAACTAATCCATCTCCGCAAATCCCCGAAGCGCTTCTAAAAAATATTCGCCATAATGGCTAAGTTTGTGTTGGCCTACACCTGAAATATTGAGTAATTCTTCCAAGCTTTGCGGTTTATCCCTGACCATTTGATGCAAGGTGGTATCGCTGAAAATCATAAATGAGGGTTTGTTTTCCTCGTCAGCGAGTTTACGTCTTAGCACACGCAAGGTTTCAAAAAGCGGTTCTTCTTCTGATTTAAGAAGAATAGCGCGCGTTTTGTTTTTGACAGTTTTAATTTTAGGATCTGCTTTGGGTATAGAAATAGATACTTTTTCATCTCCCTTTAACACAGAAACCGCTTTTTTCGACAAGCGAATGACATTGAAGTGATCCAGATCTTGAAAGCAATAATCACGATGAATCAATTGCCAGCCCAGTTGTTTCCAATAGTTTGCTGATTTGTCCTTACCAATCGCAAAGGTACTTAGGAGCTGATGGCCTGCCTGTTGTAATTTCTCAGAGCTGCTGCCACGCAGTACTTCAATGATGTGATTCATCCCGTAATTTTGGCGTAATCGGTAGATGCATGAAAGGAATTTTTGCGCATCTTCTGTGGCATCGATAGTTTCTGGCGGGTTATCGCAGACATCACAATAATTACAAGCTTGCTCGCAGATCTCGTCAAAATAACGCAGCAAAATTTGACGACGACAATGAGCGGCTTCGGCAAAAGCTAGCATGTGATTGAGCTTGTTAGTTTCAATTCGTTGCTGTTGCTCATTAGACATAGCCGCAATCCAGCCACGAAGTCTGGCACTATCAGCTGGATCATAAAGAAGCAGGGCTAAGGCCGGCAGGCCATCACGGCCGGCTCTGCCTGTTTCCTGATAATAACTTTCAATCGTTTTAGGTAAATCATAATGAACAACAAAGCGCACATTAGGTTTATCAATTCCCATACCAAAAGCAATGGTCGCTACCACAATATCAATACGATCGTGGCGGAATAAGGTTTGAACTTCGCGACGCTCACTATGAGCAAGTCCTGCATGATAAGCTCTGGCACTATAGCCCAACTCTTGCAATTTACTCGCTACACGTTCAACGCCATTGCGCGTGCCGCAGTAAATAATTCCTGATTGCAGCACTTGTTGCTGCAGAAAAAGGTGTAACTGTTTAGTCGGATTTGTTTTGCTTAAGACGCTGTAATGAATATTGGGTCGATTGAAGGAGGCAATAAAAAGCTGCGGATCAAAGTTCAGTCTTTTAATAATATCTTTGCGCGTTTGATGATCGGCTGTTGCTGTGAGGGCGATAATTGGTGTATTTGGAAAATGTGTTTTTAATAATCCCAATGCAGCATATTCTGGGCGAAAATCATGTCCCCACTGTGAAATGCAATGCGCCTCATCAATCGCAAATAAAGCGATAGGGCACTCCTCTAAACGCTCAAGAAAGGCCTGGCTGACTAAACGCTCCGGAGCGATGTAGAGCAAATCAAGCTCACTATTGTGTAACTGCGCGAGTACAAGCCTAGCCTCTATAGAACTTAGCGATGAATTATAATAGGCTGCGCGAATACCTTGTAGTTTAAGGGCTGCAACCTGGTCTTCCATCAGGGCAATTAAAGGAGAAACAACAATGCCAACGCCAGGTCGTACTAAAGCCGGGATCTGGTAACAGAGCGATTTACCACCGCCAGTAGGCATAAGGACAACTAAGTCTTTACCGGCAACAAGCTCATTAATAATTTCTTCCTGTGGCGGACGAAATAAATCAAAGCCAAAATAATCCTTTAAGATGCGAGAGGTTTTATTAAGTTTTGCTGTGGATTCCATGTGATTTATTCTTTTTTTTCACAGTCACCAAAGGTCGGCAATAATAGCATCTTAGATTCATCGGAAAAACCCCAGAACGAAATTTAGATTAAAGAAAGTATTGATAGAAAGACTAGCCTTAAGTTAATGTAGTGGTCTTAACTATGACTATTGAACTAACTCTATGTTTTTCAGTATATTTTAAGTTTTGAGTTTAAATAACAAGGAAAGATCTATGGATTTCAAACTCAGCGAGGAACATCAGGCTTTTCGGGATATGGCAGCAGAATTTGCTCGTAATAAAATGAGTCCTTTTGCTGAAAAGTGGGATGAGGTCTGCCACTTCCCCATCGATGTTTTGCGCGAAGCTGCAGCACTTGGCATGGGAGGAATAGTTTCAGCTGCTGACATTGGCGGGTCCGAATTAAAACGCCTTGACGCTGCAATTATTTTTGAGCAACTAGCCTCTGGTTGTGTTACGACAAGTGCTTATCTTTCTATCCATAATATGGTTGCTTCCTTGGTTGATATCTATGCAGACGACTCACTACGCCAAACTTGGGGACCCCGTTTAACCTCAATGAGTGCCCTTGCCAGCTATTGTTTAACAGAACCCGATTCGGGTTCTGACGCGGCTTCATTAAAAAGTCGAGCGGTAAGAGATGGTGATTTTTACATATTGAATGGAGCGAAGTCCTTTATCTCTGGCGGCAGCGTCTCTGATGTTTATTTATGTATGGTAAGGACGGGTGATAATTCCCATCATGGTATTTCTTGTATTCTGGTTGAAAAAGACAGTCCCGGTTTAAGTTTTGGTAAGCAAGAAAAAAAATTAGGCTGGCGTAGTCAACCGACCTGCATGGTTTATTTTGAAAACTGCCGTATCCCTGTATCTAATCGAGTGGGTGATGAGGGGATGGGCTTTAAGATTGCTTTAAACGCACTCAACGGCGGTCGAGTTAATATTGCTTCCTGCTCTCTAGGTGGTGCTGCAGCTTGCTTAAGGATGACTCAAACCTACTTGCATGAACGTAAACAATTCAATCGGCCACTTGCCAAAATGCAAGCTCTTCGTTTTTATTTTGCCGACATGCTAACTGAATTCGAAGCGGCACGTTTAATGGTCTATCGCGCTGCGGATGCCTTAGACAAAGGAGATAAAAACGCACCAATGTATTGCGCAATGGCTAAGCGCATGGCCACCGATGTAGCCTTTCAAATTAGCGATAAAGCAATGCAATTACATGGTGGCTACGGTTATTTGAAGGATTACCAAATTGAACGTTTATTTCGCGACTTAAGAGTGCATCAGATCCTAGAAGGGACTAATGAAATCATGCGTGAAATTATTGCCAAAGCCAGTTTAGATGAAGATTATTTTATTGACTAAGAAGGAGTTTTAAATGAATTTTATTGAACAAGATTTAGACGAGAAAGGTATTCTTACTCTTAAATTAAACCGCCCAGAAAAATTAAATGCGCTAAGCTCTGATCTTTTGGCAGCCCTGGAAGAAATTTTTAGTTCAGCTAAAAGCAATAAGCGGGTCAAAGGGTTAGTTATAATTGGCTCAGGAAAAGCCTTTTGCGCAGGCGCTGATATCTCCCGATTGGCTGATTGTGATGCCCAAACTGGCTATCAATTTGCCCTTGACGGCCAACGGGTTTTTAGAGCTCTTGAAACCTTAGGCAAACCCTCAATAGCCGCAGTAAATGGTTATGCTTTTGGTGGTGGTTGTGAACTCGCTATTTCAGCCACACTTCGTATTGCTTCCTCAGATGCTCAATTTGGCCAACCTGAAGTGAAGTTAGGAGTAATCCCCGGCTACGGCGGAACACAACGGTTAGCACGCTTAGTAGGAAAAGGCCGAGCTATGGATCTCTGCTTAACGGGTCGCTTCATTAATGCTGAAACTGCCCTAAATTGGGGGTTAGTCTCCGAAGTAGTTGATCCAGACACTTTATTAGACAGAGCAAAACAATGTTTAACTGGCATTATAGCAAAGGCACCTCTTGCTGTGGCATCCGTGATGGAAGCAATAAATATAGGTTACGACTTACCTTTAACAGAAGCTTTGCACCTTGAAGCAGTTCACTTCGCAAAGGTTTGCGCTACTGAAGATAAGAAAGAAGGAGTAGCTGCTTTTGTAGCAAAACGTCAGGCTGAGTTTAAGGGAGTATAGAGGGATGACTTTGGATATTGCCTTCTCACGTGAAAAGCATATTGGTTTAATCTCTTTAAAGCGGCCGAAGGCCTTAAATGCGCTCACTTTACCGATGATTAAAGCTTTACAACAACAATTGCAACTCTGGGAGGAGGACAATGATATCCATGCCGTCATCATTCAGGCTGAGGAAGGAAAAGCCTTTTGCGCTGGCGGAGACGTTCGCTGGCTCTATGAGACAGGACTTGCTAAAAATCCCGAGCAGATGCAATTTTTTTGGCATGAATATCGTTTAAATCATTTTATTCATCGCTTTAAAAAACCTTATATAGCCTTAATGGATGGCATTACTATGGGCGGTGGTGTTGGCATTTCCTTGCATGGTTCTCATCCAGTAGCGACTGAACGGTTTATATTTGCAATGCCAGAAACAGGAATTGGATTTTTTCCTGATATTGGTGCAAGTTATTTATTAGCTCGTTGTCCAGGACAGACGGGGGTCTATCTTGGATTAACAGGTAACCGTTTAAATGCTAACGAGGCACTATCTTTAGGACTAATCAAATCGGCGGTTGCCTCCGAGCAACTACCTAAATTATTAACAAGGCTAATTCAAACTGATTTATCAGAAGATGCCCATAATCGTGTGAACGACTGTTTGCAAGAATTTGCAATGCCCGTTGCTAATGTGCCTATGAACACTGAACAGGAAGTGATCGATTCCTGTTTTGGAAAAGAGACTATTGAAAATATATTATCAGCCTTACAAATAAAAGCTAATGATTGGTCTCTGGCAACGAAAAATAATTTGGAACAAAAAGCACCCCTTAGTCTTAAAGTCACCCTTGCACAAATCCAAAAAGCAAAAACCTTGTCGATGGAGGAATGCCTAAAAATGGATTACCGACTGGTCAACCATTTTATGTGTGATTCAGATTTTTACGAAGGAATTAGAGCTTTACTAGTTGATAAAGACAAATCACCCCATTGGCAACCAAAAAGCTTATCGTTTGTTTCTGAGGCGAGAGTTGCTGAGTATTTTGAAGACGCAGGTTTCAAGCTAGATCTGTAAATCTGCAGCCTTGATAAAGCGAAAGCGAATCAAGGTAGGTCCTTCTCCGAGACACAATTTCTATACTTTAGGATGGCAGCTTTTAGAACATGATAATTGGGTCTTTCTGTAATACCGCTGGAGCAGATACAATAGCTCCTGCTAAAACGATAGCAAGAATAGTAATGGGTAAAGCTAGGCCCAATGTAACGACATTAAGACTAATTAGAGTTACCCAAGTTAGACCCACAGCTAAAGCTAAACCCATCAGACCTACACCAATTTTGGCTTGCGTTTTAGGAGACATTGGGCAGAAAAATGAGTTGCTTGAGTCAGAAAAATAATGTCTAACTCGACGGCTATCAAGATCAACTGGCGTTTTGGACCTTAAGGTCAGTTCTTCATCTAAATCAACGTCCCCAGCACTATAAGGATCCATTGGCAATGGTTCAAGTTCTCGATTGCTATAACCTTCTTCAGCCATTAACTCTTTATCTTGTTTAGTAGTGGTCATTTATTCTTTTCCTTTGCTAATCGATAAAAGAATGAATTGTATTACAAATTGCTTGATTGTACAATTTTAGGAGTGAAATTTTCAGAGTAGCCCCGTATAATTGAATTTATATGAATCTGGTCTCTTTCTATATGACACTAAAAACATATCAATCTTCCAGTTCATCTAGGCTTGTGTAATTTACAAATTAATAAAATTGTCAGTTACAACCATTTAACTTAAAATGCTTTATTCAATGCTTTCCAGGTAAAGATATGTCAGATTGTTATCAGGATTTCACCAAGCGACGGACTTTCGCTATTATTTCCCACCCCGATGCAGGTAAAACGACAGTTACTGAAAAATTGTTGTTATTCGGAGGTGCTATCCAGCTTGCTGGAACTGTAAAAGGGCGCAAAGCAGACAGGCATGCAAAATCCGACTGGATGGAAATGGAGAAGGAGCGTGGAATCTCGATAACCACTTCCGTCATGCAGTTTATCTATAACAATCACGTGATGAACCTCCTCGATACACCAGGACACGAAGATTTTTCTGAAGACACCTACCGCACGCTTACCGCAGTGGATTCAGCATTAATGGTAATCGATGTAGCCAAGGGTGTTGAAGAGCGAACCGTCAAATTAATGGAAGTCTGCCGTTTGCGTGATACGCCGATTATGACGTTCATTAATAAATTAGACCGTGAGGGTCGCGAGCCGATTAGTTTGTTAGACGAAGTTGAAACAGTACTGGGTATACAATGTGCTCCTGTGACCTGGCCTGTGGGCATGGGGAAACGTTTTAAGGGCATCTATCACCTTTATCAAGATTCTGTTTATCTTTATCAGAGCGGCAAAAATGCGCAAAGACAGGATGCGATAATCATTAAAGGGCTTGATAATCCAAAATTGGATGAACTCTTAGGTGATACGGCGAAAGAGTTGCGTGATGAGATAGAACTCGTTAAAGGAGCTTCACATGAATTTAATCTTGATGATTATTTGGCTGGCAAACTAACACCGGTTTATTTTGGCTCTGCTATTAATAATTTTGGAATCAGTGAGTTGTTAGAAGATTTCATAAAATATGCGCCAAGCCCTTTAGCACGTGCCGCAGTTGAACGTCAGGTTGAGCCTAAGGAAGAAAATTTCAGTGGTTTCGTGTTCAAAATTCAAGCGAATATGGATCCTAAACACCGAGATAGAATTGCTTTTTTACGAGTATGCTCGGGAACGTTTAGAAAGGGCATGAAGTTAAACCATCTGCGAATAGCTAAAGAAGTGCAAATATCCAACGCGTTAACCTTTATGGCTGGTGATAGAACACATGCTGAACTCGCAATGGCTGGTGATATTATTGGTCTACACAATCATGGGACAATCCGCATAGGTGATACTTTTACTCAAGGTGAAACCTTGAAATTCACAGGCATACCCAATTTCGCACCAGAGTTATTTCGCTTAGTCCGTTTAAGGGATCCGTTAAAATCTAAAGCCCTTATTAAGGGTCTTATCGAATTATCCGAAGAAGGTGCAACACAGGTTTTCAGGCCATTAAATTCTAACCAATTAATCTTAGGTGCAGTGGGTGTTTTGCAATTTGATGTGGTTGCTCATCGTTTAAAACATGAATACAAGGTTGATTGTATTTATGAAGCAGTCAATACAAGTTGCGCACGCTGGGTTTATGCGGATGATGACAAGGCAATGGCAGAATTTCGTGCCAAAGCCTTTGATTATTTAGCGTTAGATGGTAGCGATTCACTCATGTATTTGGCTCCAACAAAAGTCAATTTGTCGATGGCAAAAGAGCGTTATCCAAAAATACATTTCACGGCGACACGTGAGCATTAAAGGTTTATAAATACCGCGTGGGTCTGGCTCCTTACAATACACCTCTGGCCCAACGGCATTCACTTAAAGGGTTATTTAAAAAAGCGTAGGTCGGCGCCCTGGCCCGACATTTCTTACCATTAACCCAATGTCGGGCCAAAAGCGCCAACCTACGACTTTATTTAACCCGATCGCCGAGAGCTTTAAACCTACTCTTTACTAATAAGTGTGCAATGCGCATTAAGCGTATGGGGGCCGTCATTGGTGAGTTTAACTTGGGCGCCGGATTCAGCCATTACCGTTAAAAGTTGATTGGGGTGAATGGTAAGATGCATAGTTTTACCCTTAGGAATGGGCTGACCATCTACTGAGCTATTTCTATTTAGTCCCTCGACTTCAAGTTCGGTCGATTGATCTTCTGTAGTCATCACGCATTCTGCTGTTAATTTCCAAAAGGAGAAATTATGAAAGGTTTTTCCCACCTTTGCTGGCAAGATGACATTCATTTCCCAGGCTAAATCTAGCCCTTGAAAATTATTATCTGCAGCCCAGCCGGTTGTAACTAGTACAGCAGCACCTATCAAAGAACTTCCAATTTTACGTAACATATACATCTCCAAATTAAAAAAACATTTACAGTTAATTAAGCAGACTAGGGGCTATAGAGATTTCGCTAGGCGAGCGCCCAAGACCTTTATTTTTGAGCCCCCTAACCCAGCCTACATTAGTATGTGAGTAAGGGAATGCAGAAAATGAAGACTTGGGCGCCAGACTTGTAAAAAGTCAACAGTTCCTAAACCTCTGCCAAGGCTTTTGATATCGATTCAGTCATGGTTTTAGCATCACCAAAAAGCATGTAGGTATTATCATGATAAAATAGATCGTTTTCCACGCCTGCATAACCTGGTGCAAGGCTTCTTTTTAAAAATAAAATGGTTTTGGCATTTTCAACTTCTAGAATCGGCATGCCATAGATAGGCGAGCTGGGATCTGTTTTAGCAGCGGGGTTGGTAATGTCATTGGCCCCGATAACAAAGGCAACATCAGCCGTTGCAAAATCGCGGTTAATTTCACTTTGTTCAAAAACATGATTATAAGGAATATTAGCTTCAGCCAGTAAAACATTCATGTGACCAGGCATGCGTCCTGCAACGGGGTGTATAGCAAAACGTACACGAATGGAACGCTTTTCTAAGGCATCAACCAATTCTTTAACAGCATGTTGGGCATGTGCTACAGCCATTCCATAACCAGGGACAATGATGACATCTTTGGCATTTGCCAATAGAAAGGCTGCATCTACGCCATTTGCTTGTCTAGTTTGTTGACCTTCACGGTGAGAACTGCTGGTCGTTGGATCGACTGCTTTAATTCCACCAAAAATAACATTAAAGATAGAGCGGTTCATTCCCACGCACATAATGTAACTTAAGATGGCTCCACTAGCGCCCACTAAGGCACCTGTAATGACTAATAAATGATTGCTGAGCGTAAAACCGATACCAGCCGCAGCCCATCCTGAATAGGAGTTCAACATCGAAATAACGACCGGCATATCAGCGCCGCCGATAGGAACAATAAGCAGGATTCCGAGTAAGAAAGAGAGTAGGGCAAGCGAACTAAACGTATAAAGAGTTTGTTGCATTATAAAGTATATCAATAGACCAACAATCGTTAAGGCTATAATTAAATTAACAATTTTCTGACCCTTAAAACGAACAGGCTTTCCTGTCATCCACGCCTGCAACTTTAAAAATGCGATAATCGAACCTGAAAACGTGATAGCACCGATAATAAGCCCTAGGCTCATTTCAATAAGACTGGCGGTTTCAATCTGACCAGGCGATCCAATCCCGAAGGAATCAGGAGATAAAAACGCACAAAAAGCAACCAGTACCGCAGCTAGACCAACAAGCGAATGGAATCCGGCAACTAACTGGGGAATAGCAGTCATAGAGATTTTTAAAGCTATCAAGGTGCCTAAGGCACCGCCTGCAAGAATGAGTGTGATTAGTAACCAATGATGATTTATAGAAGGCATCATCAAGGTGGATATAATGGCAATCAACATTCCAAAAATCCCTAAGAGATTTCCTCTTCTGGATGTGGAAGGGCTAGCAAGACCCTTTAACGCTAAAATAAAACAAACTGCAGCGACTAAGTATAAAAATGGAACCAGTGAAGTCATGAGAAATCCTTACTATAAAGCACAAAGTCCTAAGTCAATCATGTAGCCTGGTTGCTTGCAACCAGGGTTCTGTAATCACGTACCTGATGGGAGGATCCCTTTACGTTTGGGATGGCGGCAGCACCATAAATCATTTGCTTTTATACATTCGCAACATGCGCTGCGTCACAACAAAGCCGCCAAAGATATTAATAGCCGTGATAAAAATTGCTAAGCCACCAAGATAAGTCATTGGGCCTATGAGTTGAGTACCCGTAGCAATGAGAGCTCCCAAAACAATGATACTGGAAATAGCATTGGTTACTGACATGAGCGGGGTATGCAAGGCCGGAGTAACTTTCCATACGACGTAATAACCGACAAAGCAGGCTAGAACAAAAATAGTCATTATGGCGATGTAGGGATTATTCAGAGTAGTTATACTAGTCATTTTGCATTTTCCTTGGCGCTTTGAAAGGGTAAATAATTACCTTCGTGGCAAAGCATTGCTTGCTTGATAATTTCATCTTCATCATTAAAAGTGAGTTCTGGGGGATTTGCAGCTAATAAATTTAGCAGATGCACTAGGTTGTTGGCATAGAGTTCGCTCGCTGTTGCGGGAACAAATCCTGCGAGGTTAGAGTAACCAATAATGGTGACTCCATTTTTTAGTTTGACGATTTTATCGCATTGACTCAATTCACTATTACCACCGCGAGCCGTTGCAAGATCAACAATAATTGATCCGGGCTTCATTTGTTCAATCGTTTCTTTAAGAAGTAAAAGGGGTGCTTTTCTTCCAGGAATTAAAGCAGTTGCGACTACAATATCAGCTTGTTTAGCGTATTGATCAATAAGTTTAGCCTGTAAGAGTTGGTATTCTTTCGACGTTTCACTAGCGTAACCGCCAGAGGTTTCATTATCTTGCCCTTCAGCCACCTCGATAAATTCAGCTCCCAAACTTTCTACCTGTTCTTTAGCAGCACGACGAACATCAAAGGCATAAACCACTGCGCCTAAACGTTTAGCTGTAGCTATCGCTTGTAAGCCGGCAACTCCCGCACCAAGAACAAGTATTTTCGCCGGTTGAATCATGCCTGCAGCAGTCATCATCATAGGAATAGCCCGATTAAAATGACTTACCCCTTCAAGGACAGCTCGGTATCCTGCAAGATTTGCCTGTGAAGATAGGCTATCCATGCTTTGAGCACGGCTAATTCGAGGGATAAGATTCATCGAAAAAACTGATATTTTTTCTTTGGAGGCCCATTTTAACAAGTCAGATTCTGGAGAGTTATCAATAGGAGCAATGATAAGAGAGTTTGCTTTTAGCCCTTGTAGATCAGTGGGTAGAGGTTCACTGACAGAAACAAGAACCTTTGTTTTTTGTAATAATGAATTACGATTAGATCCAATCTTGGCACCGACTGCTTCGTAATCTGCATCGCTGAAACCCGCAGCCTGGCCGGCGTTATTTTCAACGATTATCTCAAAGCCTAATTTTAGGTAATGCTTGACTGCATTGGGTGTAATGGCGACTCGAGTTTCATTGTTATTATTCTCATTTAAGGCTGTAATAATCATACAGATTTATCCCCCCACCTTGGATTTGCCTATCCTATTGTAATCTGTTTGATATTTCTAGGGTTTATGAAGAATTCTCGAAGAAATAGTGCGGGCATGATTTAGGAATTGTACTTAAGCTAAACTTGTTATAAAGTAGCCGCCATCTGTAAGTCCAACATTTTAAATATGGAAATTCTCTGTTTTTTTGCAGGGATAGCTTTTGTGTATACAAAATCCGTCTATCCTTTATTGCTGATTAGTATCGCTATATTCTTCAAGCCAAATTGGTCATTCATTCTATGGTTTTTAGCGGCGTTGATTTGGGGATTCGCCCATCAAGTTTGGGTTAAGGATGAGGGGATGCCTTTGTCTCGTGTACTTCCGAATAGTCAAGTCGAAGGATTTATCGTTTCAATTCCTACTAATAGCCCAGAAAAAAAACAATTTCAATTTCAAGCGAATCGCCTAAATGGGCAGCCAGTGGATGCAAAAATTTTACTCGCTTGTTACCAAAATTGTCCGATTCTCAAAGCCGGTGAACAATGGCGTTTTGCAGTTAAATTGAAAAGACCTGAAAATTTAGGAAATCCTGGGGCTTATGATTTTGTTAATGGACTAAAAGCCCGCCACATTAATTGGACAGGGTATATCAAGCGCGGTTCTCTAAAATTAAGCGAGGCTAATACAACTCTGCCAAGTATTCTCGTTTCGCGAGAGAACTTGGCCTTAACGATGGAAAAAGCAGAGTCGGATACTTCTGTTCTAGGCATATTGCAAGCTCTAACTTTGAATGTGACTTCTCATATTGATAAAGGTCAGTGGGATTTATTTCGTCGCACCGGCACGACTCATCTTATGGTTATTTCAGGTTCACATATTGGTTTGATTGCAGGTTTTTGCTATTGGGTGATGAAATGGTTTTGGCTTCGTTCAAGCCGTTTATGTTTATTTTGGCCGGCATCTAAAATAGCTAGTATTACTGGTTTTTTATCGGCACTTATTTATGCTTTGCTGGCAGGTTTTGAACCGCCTTCTCAACGCTCGCTTTTCGCCTGTTTTTTTCTGTTTGCAGGCAACTTTTTAAGTCAGCGTTTCACCGTTTGGCAAGCCTGGCGGTATGGATTATTACTGGTTTTACTTTATGAACCGCATGCGGTGCTGCTCCCTGGGTTTTACTTATCGTTTATTGCCGTCGCTATTTTATTTCTGATTAATAAACGAGTGGCAGGAGGCAAAATAAAAAAGACCTTGTTGATCCAATTAGCTTGTTTATTCGGTTTGATGCCTCTTACTTTGTATTGGTTTTCATATGGCGCAGTCAATGGTTTAATCGCTAATTTATTAGCTATTCCGCTTGTTGGTTTTCTAATTGTACCGCTTGCTTTAATCAATTTGTTTTTGCTGCAGTGTTTTGGAATTCAATTTTTACTTAGACCTATTGAGCTATCCATTACAGGGTTGTTACATTATCTCCACTGGATTGATTCTTTTGCAGTGATTAACCTTAATTTTTCTTACTCAAACTTATTAATACCCCTAGCGCTCATGCTCATTATGTGTGTCATGCTTTTCATGCCAATTAAAGCTATTTTCCCAGCTGTCGGAACCTTAATTATTGCTGCTTTATTTCCTGCCTATCAGCGTGTCGCTGAGGGGGATGCGCGGGTTGATATTTTAGATGTTGGGCAAGGTTTAGCAGTGATCGTTCAAACTGCCAAGCATGTTCTAATTTATGATACTGGTGTGAAATTCTATCAAGGCAGCGATATGGCAACGCTTGCTCTAATACCCTATCTGAATACCTTAGGTGTTCGTAAACTGGATAAAATAGTGATATCTCACCCCGATTTGGATCATCGCGGCGGCTTGCCTTCTTTAGAGGAGAAATATCCCAATACAGAGCTTGTGGTCGATAAGGTGTCTTTTTATCATCGAGGTCAATCCTGTCATCACTATCCACCTTGGACTTGGGATGGTGTTTCCTTTCAATTTTTGCCGATTGGTCAAAAAATTCAGAGATAAAAATAATAGTTCCTGCGTTTTAAAAATAGAAAATAGAGTAGGACGTGTGTTATTAACGGGCGATATTGAGAAAAAAGCGGAAGACTATTTGATAAAAACTTATGCCGAGGAACTCCAGGCTGAAGTCTTGCTAATTCCGCATCATGGCTCTAAAACTTCTTCTTCCTTCAATTTTATAAAAGAAGTTGCTCCTAAATACGCGGTTATCTCCTATGCATTTGATAACCGTTATCATTTTCCTCATCCGCAAACCTTAGAAACTTTAGGCAGGCAAAAAATAGCGGAATACAATACTGCGAATTGTGGGATGATTAGTATCGAGTTAATTAAAGGTAAGGTCTTAGAAAAACCACTATGCTATAGGAATTTATAGATTGGCCATTGACTATAAAATAGACATGATGTACCATTGGTTGCCTTTATCTTTCAAGTCTTGATCCCATGAAATCCACTATAGCAATACGCATTTTCTTTTATTTTTCAATGCTGTTAAGTTTCACTGTTAGTGCAGAAAGCACTGACTGCCAACAACATAAATGTATTGCAGTTATCGATGGGGGATCTACGGGTTCTCGTTTACATATTTATTCCTATGATGTTGATCAGAGTCAAACAGCGATCAACATTAAAGAATTGTGGTCAAAGAAAGTAAAGCCTGGTTTATCAACTCTTGAGCCTAACCAAGCAGCTATGAATGCTTATTTTAAAACCTTGTTTACAGGTGCCCCTAAAGTAAAAATTCCAGTCTATTTATATGCCACAGCAGGAATGCGTTTGCTAGCTCAGCCAAAGCAACAGCAAGTATATGGAATGGTTAAAAATTGGTTTTCAACTCAACCTCAATGGCAATTGCGAGCTGCTAAGACGATTACTGGCACTGAAGAAGGTTTATATGCCTGGCTAATGATAAATTATCAACTCGGCACACTGAACTCTGATAACAAACCCTACGTGGGTGTGATGGATATGGGCGGGGCATCAGTGCAAATCATGCTCCCTGTGGAGAATGCTGAGAGTTTAAATGATTCGGATCTAGTGCAATTTAACCTTTATGGGCGGCAGAGAAAATTATTCGTTCACAGTTTTTTAGGCCTAGGACAAAATGAAGTAACACATCAATACCTTAATAGTCCTTCATGTTTTGCTAACGACTATGAGTTACCTAATGGCTTATTAGCAAACGGCGATGCCTATAGTTGCGAGAGAGAAGTCTCCTTATTGACAAATGGTGTGCATCGTGTGAACCAGCTTATTCAACCTGTAATTGCAGCCAACCCCATGAACCAATGGTTTGTGCTTGGTGGTATGGCAGAGCTAGTCCAAAGCAAGCCTTTACAATTTGAAAGCAAACAATTCACCAACGAAGCCTTGCTAGAACAGGCAAATACGCAGGTATGCCAACAAGCCTGGTCTGGATTGAACGCACAATACAACAACAACGAATACCTATACGGCTATTGCCTTTTCCCGGCTTATTACTACGCCTTAATTGTTGAAGGCTACGGAATTCCAGCAAATCAAACCATAAATTACCTGCCTTCAAACCAAGCAGGTGATTGGTCTTTGGGTGTTGTGTTAAAGCAAGGGAGTTGAATTGAAACCAAGCTTGCCTATAGAGTATACTCCCAAGGCAGGCCGTTGTAGCTCAGTTGGTAGAGCAATTGATTCGTAATCAGCAGGTCCGCGGTTCGATTCCGCGCAACGGCATAGTTAAATTAAAGAGTTACGTGTGGTGTTGAAAATTCATGTGTCGGAAAGAATAGGTATACTATAGGTTAAATTTAGGTTCTGCCCCAGCTCTAAAATTAAAAATATTCTTTTAAGAAGAATGAGTAATTGTTAACTTTCGGGAAATGCTTAATATGGCAGTATCTGATACTGATTATAAAATACTTTGGGGAAGAGCTGCAGGAAGATGTTCGAATCCTGGTTGTCAGCAAGATTTAACAATCATTTTGCAAAATTCAGAAAGTTATAATATTGGAGAAATGGCCCATATAATTGCAAAAAAACCAAAAGGACCTAGAGGCTTATCGAATGGAGGCAAAAATAGTTATGATAATTTAATATTGCTTTGCCCCACTTGTCATTGCAAAGTAGATAAAGCTCCAAAAGGTAAGTACACCATAGAAATGTTGGATTCATGGAAAATGCAACATGAAATAGAACGTAACAAATTGGGTAGCGAAAATAAGTTTGATAATTTTAATTCTCTTAAATTTAGTGTAAAAAGGTTACTCATGGAAAATAAAACGCTTTTAAATCAACTAGGGCCTGAATCAAATACAGCCAAAAATAATCCAGGCTCCAATTTACATGCGATATGGAATTTACGGAAATTAGACACCATTTTGCCAAATAATAGAAAAATCATTAATATAATTGAGGCTAACTCACATTTAATTGATGAGATTCAATATGAGTCTTTTCTGCTATTTAAAGTTCATGCAGAATCTTTTGAAAATCATCAGTATGCCAAACAAGATAGTTATCCTATTTTTCCCAAAATCTTTGAAGTGAATTTTATACTATGAGTCAAAATAATAATGGTTTAATTAATTGGGATGTGCCATTTTGCGATATATCTTTTCTGAATAGGTTGCTTTCTAGTCATGATAATTTATCCCATATAACAAGAAGCAAAGATATTGTATTCGAAGTTTACCGAAAAAAACAAAATGAAAGTCTAAAAATTTTTTGCTGTAGACAATATGTTATGAGCATAACTTTAATTTATAAAGTTTTAGATGAATTTGACCATAATAATATTATTTATATTGGGGGAGAGTGGAATGGGTATACAAATGATGCGAAGCAATACTGTTTAGATTCTAAAATAGGTCTATATGTTGCTAATGAGATGAATGGAGCACTATGGAGTGATGAATACTGGGCATATTATAAAAAAGATTCGGATGGCGATGCAATTAACTTTTCCAGAGGTGAATGAAATTAATACTATATATGGTTTTGGTTCTTTTTTTCGAAATCATACGTACAATGACATTGATCTATTAATAGTTGCTAATAAAAATTGTTTTGAATTACTTAAGTTGTATCGAGATACCGAAATGAAAATCAAAATGATTTTCTTAGAATTTAACTCAAAGTTGGATATAACATTTCTGACAATTAATGAATTTGAAGATCGTCCTTTAATCCATATGGATAGTCTAGTAATGCTTTATCATTAAAGTATAGATTTGGTTAAGTCACGTAAATGAATTTTAATAGTATTTGCGCTTTAACCCTTCTTGACTCTATATGGATAAACCGACTTTTCGGTCTGGCAAAGAAATTTGTACTCGACAAGTTATTTTAGATGATTATTTTGTACATGGCATTATACGTCATTTTACAAAATAGTGTAAATCCATTGAATTATCTTAAAATTTGCAGCCACTCATCAAAGGTATATAATATGCCATTCGGTTCAGGGCTTGAATTTTGTAGCAAAATTCAAGCCCTGAATCCCCCCTTTTTAACCGAATCTAAAAGTAGAGGATTAGGCAACTAGTGCTAATTTTTGCCTTGGAGGAATCCCACCAATAGCGGTATTAGATCGTTCATTATTGTACGTCCATAGCCATTGTGTCGCATGGTGTTGTACCTCGGCAATAGATTCAAATAAATATTGGCTAAGCCAATCATAGCGAACGGTACCGTAATAGCGTTCAATATAAGCATTCTGCTGGGGGTTTCCTGGTTGAATAAAAACCAACTGAATTTGATTTTTATCAGCCCATTGTCCAAGCAGCTTTGAAATATATTCAGGGCCATTGTCGCAACGAATTTGTTGAGGCTTGCCGCGCCATTCAATGATCTGATTAAGAGAGCGTACAACCCGCTCTGCTGGCAAAGACAAATCGACCTCGATGGCAAGGCCTTCGCGATTGAAATCATCAATGACATTAAATAATCGATAGGTACGACCATCTTCTAACTGAGCATGCATAAAATCCATAGACCAGCACTTATTGATGGCTTTTGGCACAGCTAAGGCTTCAGGTTTTTCCCTGATTAACCGTTTTTTGGGTTTTATCCGCATGTTAAGCTCTAACTCCCGATAGATTCGATAAACTCGCTTGTGATTCCAAGCAAACCCCTTTACATTGCGTAAGTATAAAAAACATAAGCCAAAGCCCCAATTACGCTGGTTCTGGGTCAAACGTTCTAAACAGTCCGCTATCATTGCATTTCCACCGTTAATTTAGGCTGATAGCGATAACAGGTCTCGCTAAGGCCAAATAGCACGCAGGACAACCGAATTGAAATTCCCCTATCTTGCACCGCCTTTTGCGCCAGTTCACGACGGCGCGACGGTGTTACCACTTTTTTTCAATAGCCTCTTTAAGTATTTCTGCTTTCAATCGTTCTTCTGCATACATCTTTTTAAGACGACTGTTTTCAGCTTCCAGCTCTTTTAAACGAGACATCATTGATGCATGAATTCCACCAAATTTAGAACGCCACTTGTAAAAAAGTGCCGCGCTGATAACGTGTTCTCGGCTTTAGGTTACAAGAAAATTCTACTTTTGGATTCTGTTATTTTTCGGGGGGATTACTCCCTGACCCCACTTGTGTAAAGTAATGATGAAATCATTCATTGGTTTGATGATGCTTGCACTAAGAGTCCTATGGAATCGGAATACCTTAATTTAAAATTGTTAGTTTATAAATTCCGTGATCCAGAATGTTGCAAAGATACAGTTTGGGTAGCGCAAAAGATTTAAAATTCTAGGATATGAAGCAGGAACTTTATGAAGTGTTTAGTACACCTATTCTCCGATGCACAGCTTAATTTTGAGGAATGGCATCATGCCAAAGATTATTCCTGTTCGGTAGCTGAGGTGGCAAAATTATGGCAAACAAAAAAACTTGGATTTCATGTTGAAATTCTCAACCAAAAATCTGGATTTATAAAGCTTAGAGGCATTCATTGGGCTGTTGTTTTAGCTTTCTATCATTAATTCTCAGCCATTCTTTGAAGTCTTTTAATAATGATTCTGCTTCAGCAATACAAGTTATTACTGCACTCTCAGGAATGATATCTCCTGAATAATCGGCAATATTACGTTGTTTACGCATAGCGTCCAGTATAATTACTGTTTTTTTATCGGTACCTAAAGTCTGAGGCAATAACTGGATCATCGTTTGATGATGGCCTGGCTTAGAAGTCAAGGTTCGATATCCGTGCGCTTGCAGTGCTGCATTGGCAAGTTGCATAATTGCTTTATAGGCAGCGTCAAAGCGATTTTCAGCGCTGACTAAATCAATCCTCGAATCCCCAATATTTCGTTCAGCAGCATGTAAAAGCCGTTTTAT
>JACCWL010000083.1 GCA_013697645.1 Tatlockia sp.
CAGAATGATGGGTTTATCAGGCTTCTGGTTTTTATACACCCACATGTAGCTGGTGCTGGTGTTTTTTCGGTTAGGTTCATCCATTACTTGAAGAGGGGTCTCATCAGCCTGGATGTAATCACAAGTCAGAAGCGCTTTAATGAGAGCATCCCTCATCGGCATACAGACCTCAGCGGCTGCCATTATCCAACCACAGACTGTATTGCGAGGCATGTCAACACCCATTCGTTGCCAGATACTCTCTTGGCGATAGAGGGGCAAATGGTCCTGGTATTTACTAATAACCGCATGAGCGACCAAACTGGGTGTGGCTATGCTTTTAGGGAGAAAAAGTGCCGGCATCGGAGCAATGCTCACCCCTTCATCACAGCGATTACAGGCATATTTAGGTCTAACATGCGCAATGACGGTAAGTGTCGCTGGAACAAATTCCAACTGCTCAGTCACTTCCTCACCAATGCGTTGTTTCATACAGCCGCAAGCGCATTGCTTGTCATGGTCTGGCACGTCATGCTCAATGATTTCGCGGGGTAATGCTTCAGGCAATGGGCGTCGTACAGGTTTTTTACGAGTATAAGTCACCGTTAGCGTATTGTCTTCCTGAGGAAGTTCATTAGTCTCTACCGCCTCAGCTTCATCAAACTGTAATTCACCCTGCAATACATTGGCTTCGGAGGAACGGGCAAATTGGCGTTGTTGAGATAACCGAAGTTGCTCAAGCAATTGATGGTACTTTTGTTTCCACTCTTGCGTTTCTTGTTTTAATGACGCCATTTCTTCTTGCTGAGATGGCGCTAAAATAGCTTGAAATTCAGGGGAAAAAACAGAGATATCGGGAATCATTTTCATGGCAGTATTATACTATAACCACCATGATTTATTTAGTTTATTTCAATAAAAATCGCGATAAATCACAGGCTTTTCGCCCTGGTGAAAGGTGAATTTATTGCTGGCCATTAGCCAGGTTAAGTGCTCTTTGGTTAGCTCAATATGCCCTTTTGTATTTCGTGGAAAAATGAATTTCCCTTTCTCTAAACGCCTGTACCACAGGGTAAAGCTCTGTTCTTCATAATACAGTGCTTTTAACTTATCCCCACCTCGGCTGCGAAACAAAAACAAGTCGCCTGTTGTAATTTCCATACCGAATACGTCCTTGACTAAGATGGCTAGTGTATTAATTGATTTGCGCATGTCAGTAATGCCGCAATACAAATGAACTTTAGTCGTGTCGGGTATTAACATAAAGCCACCAATTGCTTGAGTAACAAACCAAGCTCAGTCCCTGATAATGGCATTGGGAATTCACAGCGAATTTGATTGGGGAGCTGAATGCAAATAACCCTTGGCCTATCCTCTGTACTTGCTAAAGAATCCGTCTCAGAAATCGAAACCGCTTCAAATCCCGGCACAGCCTCTATCCGTCTTCCTGCAATCCGTTCTTTCTTGCTGTTAGTGCCCATTTCTTGACGCCAACGGTATTTGAACTGTGCTATATGAATCCCTTGCTGACTGCAAAACTCAGCCTGCGATAAACCGCTTTCCTCATACTCTTTTATTAGCTTGCGCCAGTACTCTTTTTCTAATTTCACTCCGGTCTCCCTCTTTTTATTGAGGGACTTAGTTTAATTGGCTTTTATTTTAGTGATAGGTGTAGTTCCCCGAACTGATACGCATGAGAAACCTGATCAGTAAAGACTATCCAAGTGCTTTGTGCAGGAAAGTCAATCTGTTGTTTGTTAACTGATTGTTGATAGGAGTCACTTAGTTTCATTTGGTCATGGAGATGGAGTTGATAGTGATCATAAGGCGTGCGAAGTGTTTTAGTGACTTTAACTAAATGAAGTAATTTAGCGCGACGTGGGCTATAGTTTGCGATCTTAGTTGAAAACTGTTTTAGCACTTTTGCAAAGGGCTCGCCAAGATGCCAAGTGCGTGGTTCATTGTAGGGATTAACATTTGAGAACACGCCCAAAATTCGTCGCCCATTCACTGGTGTTGCTGGAAAAGAATCCACATGCACGCGGCTATCATCTTTTCGTTTTGAGTTAATTCGTCCCTTAACTTCGGCAGGGCGATAACTCGTTCTTCCCCATTCTAAGGCGTGCTGATACTGAGGTATCAGAGCTTCAACAAGTCCTTTGGCAAAATCAGCATAACGTTTCATAAAAGGGGTTAGTAACTGTGAGAGCTCGCTATCTAGCCGAGAACCACCTATTTTTTGGTGATGATGGTCGAAGCTAACATTTTTGTGTTTTCCGTCCAGAATTTTATCGGACAACAACAGAGCTTTTTCCTTAGTTTGTAAGGAAAAAGCATAGGAAGGGAGGTAAAGGACCTTTCCGTTCTCTAACGCGTTTAAGGCCTTATGCTGATAATCCGAATTTAATAATTTCAGATTATCAATGTCTAAATGGTGTAGCAGGTTGTCCATAAAAGCCTCCTAAATACTCAAGACCTGAAAAGGGTTTAATTCTATCTTAGTTCTTGTCTTTTTTTATAGAGGTTGCACTTTTTATCTAAATTGGCGTCTAATATCGCTAGAGTTCTGGTTTTCTTTTCAACCAGGATAAGTTAGGGAAACTACAAGGAGTTTACAATGAGTGACGTATTCAAAAAATTAACAGTTATTATGGCAGATACTTATGCATTGTACTTAAAAACCCAGAATTATCATTGGCATGTTAAAGGCCCGCAATTTTCAAGTTTGCATCAATTATTTGAAGTGCAATATAAAGAATTAGCAGAAGCCGTAGATCAAGTTGCTGAACGCATCCGTATGTTAGGAGAGCAAGCGCCAGCGACCTTTAAGACCTTTGAAAGCTTAAAACGCATAAAAGATGGGAATTCCAATGCGAATGCCAATGAAATGGTCATAGAACTAGCCAATGACAACGAAACCTTGGTCAAGGACTTATACCAGGCTTTAAGTTTGGCTCAGTCTAACAATGATGAAGGCACAGCGAATCTTTTATCTAATCGAATCGAAGCGCATGAAAAAGCCCGTTGGATGTTAGAATCTTCGCGTGAAATAAAAAAATAAATGAGTTGTCAAGAACGACTTCGGCTAACGCCCCAAGGAATTCTGTGTTGGAAGGGCAATGAACACCTCCCAACACTTATTTTTACGACGCCCTGAAGGATAGGTCGTGAGCCTTTTATAAAGCGCCTATTAAATTTCCTGCGGATCTTGATAAACACAAAATATCGGGCTGATCGATAAAATTTAGCTCAACCCAGGCCTTATTGTTACTATCCCCGATTCAGGAGCAGCAGAGCTTTGAGAAAAGAATGAAGTTGTTAGACCACTAATCGCAGGATTTTTGTGCCGATTTTGTAACAAATTGCTTTGAGAATGTTGCCTCAGAAGATCGCTAAATAAGGTATTTTCTTGGTTCTCTGCATAAGAAAATGCAGTCTGCCCTTTGCTATCTTTTAGGTCTAAATCAATGCCAATTTGACTAAGAAGGAAGGTTAAAGTGTTCAGATCCCGTCGTTTTACCGCTTTAATAAGCAGAGTTTCGCCAGCCTTGTTTTGAGCATTTAAATTCGCACCTAAAACTACAAAACGGCGAAAATAAGTCTTAGCTCCTTCAATGGCAAGCTTAGAAGTTGCGGGGTTTTTTTCTAAAAGGGTGAATAAGATAGTCTCACCTTTAGAATTAGAACTAAGCACTGAAGCGCCAAAATCTAATAAAAGTTCAATGCCTGCTTTGTTAGAGCTTAAATAGCACTTTTCAATCGCAGTTTTTTCATCAGCAAGAATGAGATCAGGGTTGGCCCCGTTTACTAATGCTTGACGCATTAATTCGCTGGAATTAGCATCGAGCGCTTGGGACAGGGATAAATTCTCTTTAGAAGAATTTATTGTTAAATCTAGCTGATTTTGTTCAAAAAAATGATTTTTTATCAATCGCTTAATGCCTACATGGTCTATTGTAATAACAAGTTGAAGATATTTATATGCTTGATAATCTGTTAGGCAAGAATTTGCGCCCTGCGATAAGATATAACGCAAACTATTAATTTTTCCATGCCGAGTTGCGAAGAATAGGGGTGTTTCTCCCCAAGAGTCTAGATTTTCGAATTCTTCTTTATTGATTAAAAAAAGTCTTTCAGCAGAGTCCGCTAAAATAGTTAAATGTAGCTCTGATAAGGGGGCTTTTATCTTCTCCGGTGATTTAGGCTCCCGAACAGGTTTGCTAAGATTCGCCGCTTTAATTGCCAGGCTAAGGTCTGTTCCATCGAGTAAGGAACCAGCTTGCTTGCTAACGGCTTCTTTTATTGCTTTATAGTTAGGTAAGTTAAAAGGATTAGATTGGGAAAAATCCTGGCCAAAATATGCATTATGAAGCTCATCTTTTGAGTCAGTTTCAGTTAACTTGGCAAGCTCTATATTTTTAATGACTAAAATAAAGGCAGTCCGAGCAGATTCCTGATTGGAGTGCTTGAGTGTCAGAGCAACTAGGTAATAAAGCTGAGCAATAAGTAGAAACCCTGCAGTACCATGAGAAACAGCTTCCTTTCCAAAGCCTTCTAAGGTTTGGATAAAACTATTAACATCATCCGCTTTAAATTGTTTGATAAGCTCTTCAGCATAATGATTTAGCGCTTGAAAGGAGTGGAAGCTTAAGGCTTGTCCTATGTATTTCGTTTGTTGATCAGGTATTTTTAAGGTTTTTAGGGCTTGAAAATAGTTGAAGTAGCCTAAGGTTAGCTCAAATGCATTAAGATTTTCTGTTTCCTTAAACTTGAAATTAGGCAAGCCTTTGATTTTAATTCCTGCCATTTTTTGCAGCCAAAAGGGCTGAAAATCCGCTAAGGCTAATAATTGCCTAATGGTTTTATTTTGAATGCAATAACTATTAAGAGTACTAAGTGATGTGTTCGTGAGTTCGTTTAGGTTTTGAATCAGGGAGTTAAGTTTGGTTTTAGAGGGTTCGTCATAATAATTCTTTAATATAATTTCGAGTTCTAAGGCCTTCATTCAACATATCCATATCAGTCTAATCAAATAATAGGCAGATTGTATATAATAAATGAGGCCCACGTCAAGAGCCACAATGAGGGTGTTGCTATTTTGGGTCTTAATTAGAAGGTTTTAATTCCGGGATTTTTAACCCTCGGTTCTTCTTCAGTGGAAGGTTCTTCAGCCTCAGGTTTTTTTTCACTGATCTTTTCAAATTCGGCCTTAAGTTCTTCTTTTCTTTGTTGCTGAATTTCAAGTACGTTGTCATCATTCCAATCATCTAAGCTGATAGATTTTTTAATTTCAGCACCTAAACCACGCATAGCAACTAGAGGACTGTCTTGTTTTATAGAGAGCTCTTTTGTAAATGCCAGAGAATCCTGTGCCATCGCCTCACTCTCTGTCTTAGCCTTACCATAATCTTGAGCCTTATTTGCATGGTCTATGCATTTATCCAAATAATTGGCTAATTGTCCGGTGGGATTTTTTACATAAGCGATGAGTGTAGAGTTAAATTGTTTAACTCTATCCACTTTGACAGCAGCCTCGAAGGCTTGGGCGATTTTATCGCTGAGCTCAGGAGAATTGATTAGAATTATTTGCCTTAAGTGAGCTTGAAAGTCCATTTGCATGTTCAATTCAAAGTGTTTTAGCAAACCCTTGTTTTCCATCCGCTGTAATTTAGAATCAATATAATTTTGAGCGTTTTCTATCACCTTAATTCTAAATGCGGGGTCATTAGTTTTCTGCATATCTGCTTTATAATTTTTTATTGATTCAATTAATACCGTTTGATTTTCTGGAGAATAAGCGGAGAAAGTGTGGGCTAAATTCTCAACGGCTAAATAATCTTTTTCACTATCGAAAGGACGATGTTCTGGGAAAAGACTATTTTCATTTATCTTAGATAATTCTTCGTTTGGGATAATTAGTGTATTTTCATGGATAGAAAAATTATCTATCCCCAGCTGGACTAAGATGGATGTCATTTCAGCAGCGTTAATTGAATAACCAAATAGATTTAATTTATCAGAATCAAAGCTAATAAAAGTTTTTTCATTCTGTTGGAGAATAGTAGAAATTTTATCGTTATTACGATGAGTCCACGGGTGTTTATAAGGTCTGCCATCTGCGGAAAATAACACAGGTTTGTTGACTAATTTTTCTAAAACTAGGCAAGGTTTTATCAAATCTTTATTCTCCAAAAACAACTGAGAATTCATTGGGCTACCGTTGATACGAGGGAATTTTTGAAGCATAGATTTCATGCGTGTATTAGTAGTTCTTTTGATTTCTAAAACGTCTTTGTGTAAGAGGCCGACCTCTTTAAATTGCTCCTCTAAATGTTTAAGTTTGGAGATATTTTCTTGAGAGGGAATCTCAGTTTTAATTGTACTGTACTCGTTTTTTATGCCAATTAATTTAGACTTATGAGTCAGATAAAGAGTATCTAACATCACGTTAATTTCGCCTTTATGATCTAATAAAGTGGCAATGCTATTAAATTTGGCATCAAAGGAAGAATCTTCAATGACAGAGCGATTTCTGCCTTGATTATGGCGAGAATGCCGACCCGAACCTACAGGAGACAGACTCATACGGGAGTCTAACTCCATCTTATCGTCGCCTGCCATAATAACCTGGTCAAAAACATAGAGTTCTTTACCTGATTTAATTGCTTTATTTTGGTTGTCCATGCCAATAAAATCAGGATCATTACACAAGTAAGAAAAGGCTAACATCTTGCCAAAATCTTCTAAAATTTGATCGGAATTTAATTCATTACCTACAGGGTTAATAGTTGAATAATGCAAATATTTGCTCATAAATTTTGATAAACCAGAAATAGCGGAGGGTAGTAATAAAATTTGATCTTTACCTTTAGCAAATTCATTGAGTAGTTTTATCTCATCAAAAGGGACAAATAAAGCAGCCTGACCTTTGTAGTCAATCATTGAGGATTTTGTCGTATTAAAACCAAGAATACGGGATATATTTAAAGCGATTGCCTCTCTTTGAACCTCAGTGGTATTGCCATGCTTTGGTAATTTCAAAATAGCTTCTGTACTTAATTTATAGTCATTTCTATTGGCGCAATAGGAATTAAAATTAAGCTTATCTATATTACAAATGTTAGAGATTTTTTGGCTCGCATCATCTAGGCTGATTAAGGAAATTTTTTCAGTAACTCCTCCCGCTGCCTCATCTAAGATAAGGAAATGATTAGGCTCACCATTCTCTTTTGGGATATTAATATTGTCCTTTAAATTAACTAATTTTCTTAGATCCTTTAATAAATTTAATTCATTTTCTAATTGATTTTTCTGACTAGAATTGCTGTTTTCTGCGATGATTTTTTCATGATTGCTAATGGCATTCTTTAAATCTGCTTTAGTAATTAATTTTGTGTTAGGCAGTTGGGTTCGGCTAAGGTCTAAAAGTTTCATTTTCGCAGTTTGTAGTAATTGAATCCCAGCGGCTTCAATGGTCGTCTGTCTTTGAGTGTAATTTCCATCGGGTAGAAGAGATACCTTGTCTAAATCGATTAAAATGTTATAAAGGGCTCTCTCATCATAGGCTGTAGGCTGAGGTGGACTAGATTCAGAAAATTTAAATGTTCTATCCAAGAGGTAGAAAAGCTTTAGATCTTGTGGTGGTCTGAGATCTTCTAAATTTAAAGAATTTGGGCCTAAACGGTCTATATATTCGATTGCTGTGGCTAAATCCTTATAATCAGCACTAATTAGCCAGGAATCTTGATACCTGGTTGGGAATTTATGGCTTAAATACGCCTTAATTAGTAATTCCAAGGCCTCGGGGCTCATGGTATAGACCTTAATATTTATAGTGCTATGTCTTTAGTTTAAACTTCTAGTATTAACAGAATATTAAGGGGTCAATATAGGCAAAAACTGAACATAAAGTTAAACGTAGGTCGGCGCCTCTGGCCCGATATTGGCAGAACGGGTAAGAAATGTCGGGCCAGGGGCGCCGACCT
>JACCWL010000101.1 GCA_013697645.1 Tatlockia sp.
GCCAAGACCAACTCGCTGTCCTACGCTTAGCTCTGTAACTAAATTCCCTACAGCCTGCACTCTACCAATGATTTCATGCCCTGGAACCAAAGGATATTGGCTAAGTTCCCAATCGTTATCGATCATATGTACATCAGTATGACAAATACCACAGTGAGTAATTGCAATGGCTACCTCTTCAGGGGCTAAGGGCGCTTGATTATAAACAAGCGGTTGTAGTTGAGCGTTAACGTCAGGGGCAGCAAAAGCACGGATCATTGGTGAGATCTCCTCTTCATCGTGAAACATTGATGGGTACGAACGGAGCCATGCCCTTCGGAATCAATCGAATAACATCGGACTCACAGCTGGTTACAATTTTTGGTTCTTCAAATCGACTGGTCACTAAAACTGCCGATTTTTGCAACTTTAACTCCTGGATGAGCTGAATTCCTGTTTCCCTAAATCCTAGTAGCTCATAATCTATTAAAAATAAGGTGCGATCTAAAATATGTGAATGATCGGCAACCCATTGCCTCAATTGTTCTGGTGTAGATAGTGGAATAAGTTCAACATTTATATCACTAAAGCGGCTTTGCCAAATCTGGTGTACGGATGTATCGTCATCCAATGCGACCACCTTTTGTCCTGATGTGAGCTTTAACTCTTCCACAAACCATTTGGGCGCTTTTGCTAGTGGAATTTCTAAACATAATGTTGTTCCAATGCCGACGGTCGAAATAATTTGAAAACTGCCACCCCAAGACTCTAAGGTGGTTCGCGCGTGATAAAGTCCTAGTCCTGAGCCTCCAGTTTTGTCAAAGGTTTCTCCCCGTTGACCTAGTTTCTTCAAGATTTCAGGGGGTATGCCAGCACCATTGTCTGCTACCATAATCACAGCTTTGTTGTCTATACGCAAAAGACTTACCACTACATTCCCAGACTCTTTTAAGGCTTCCACTGCGTTGTTAATTAAATTGGATAGTACTCGCTTAAATTCGGCTAAATTTACTTTAGCAAAGATGCCGTAGGAATCGGTGCCGAGAGTAGCTTCGATTCCTACATTGATTTTTGAGCGGAATTGCATTCGTTTTTCGGTGATGAGAGTTTCGATTAGACTTGAGAGTAAATAGATTGATCTTTCATCTGCCCCAATTTTAGATTGCACATACACTTCTATTCCGGAAACTGGCTTTGTGCTATCCATAAGATTGTTTGTGATATCACGGATTCGGTTTACACTGTTGCGCATCATAAGCCGTATCTTTTCTGGGAGGACTTCCGACACGACATCCAAGGTTATGGTGAGCGCGGCCAAAGGGGAGCGAATATCATGAGCTGTTTGTTGAGCAACTTCTCCCAACTGTTTTTTTATCCTATTTTTTTCTTCCCTAACATTCATTGTGTCTAAAATATATTTTTGAAGATCAATAAATTCAGCAATTGAAAAATCATTGTCAAGTTTTGCTTTGTTATTTTCCGCCCATTATTTGCTCTGTCTTACTAATAATACATTTTGGCAGTTAAGTATTCTTCGCGAAGTTTATCATCGTCCTATTCATGAACGCGGCATCTTACATTCAAAAAATAAGAGGGTCAATCGTGACGCAATATATTGTTTAAACCAACTTATTACTATTGTAAGTTTCAATAAATGTGAGAAGCAAAATCAATTTTTCAATTAAAGGAAGAACTTTATTGAAAGTTCATTACTGATTTAATTGCGTTATTATTGCCTGTAAGAATAAAAATAAATATAAAATATTTAAATTATTTTTCTCGAAATATTCTGCGGATCCAAATAATTGGAGCAGCACATTTAATCGCAGTATTTTTAATTTCTTTTTTCACTGAGGTTGTATTTTCATTTGCACAAACTAAGTCATAGCGAGATGGTTTTTTACTGGGTTTTAATAGCCTGACCAAAATTTCATTGTTATCTGCCACAATAATGCATTCTTTACCAAGTGCACTCTCAATATTCTTGACTATTATTCCACCAACATAGCTACCGGGGTGTAAAGAGGGGAGCATTCCATCATCTTTAATGACAGTGTCAATTGAATTTTCGAGTTCTCGGAATAGTAATAATTCTTTGGCAATGTGGTTTTCGTCTCCTTCTTCGAGATCCAAATCTTTAGTGATGATGGTTGCACTCCTACCAACTCCATGCATTAACCATGATTCAGTGCAATACACGTTTAATTCTTTAGCTCGTTTTACTACTTTTTTCGATCCTGGTAGCGACAGCCCACCTCCCCAAGCTAATTCCCATCCTTTAAGGGATTGCGGAGTAATATTGGAGTTGCGACAAAATTCCTCTCTTGCAAGGGAGAGGAGATGTTCACGTAAGAACCTTAATCTTTTCCCGCGAGCACCAGGTGAGGAGACATTCTCTAATATAAGATTAGGCATATTAATTATGGTAAATATATGATTTTCCCATGATATAACAAAAAAGGTAAAAAATCTTTGTAAAAATTTACCTGGAAATATAATCAATAAAATAAATAAAAACAAGAGGTTAATTAAAATAAATTTAATTAACCAAATAATAATAAACCTTTTTGGTAAAAAAGTTATTGACTTTTTTACCAATCAAAAATATCCTTCTTCTAGTTTTAACGAATAGAGGAAGTGATTGTCCCTAGCAGGAAATCAGCTATCTGTAAGAATTAAAACGAATGTGTCGAGATCAAAAAAGCAGAATTTTTTACAAACTACTATGGAAAAAAGTTTGTAATTTAGAAAGTGTGGAATGTGTCAAGTGAGTTTAACCTCGCAATTTAAACTCGCAAATTTATGGAAAAGTTAATAAAAATAAAGGAGAAAAAATCAACATGGTGTTAGGGAAAGTATTTAACACCTTAATACTTTTAGGTGCAATTAACTCAGATGCTGAGATATGCAAATATGTACCCGAAAGTTTAATTTGTGGCCAAGTCATCGTCAGTAATTTGTTGGCGTGGTGAGGTGGTTTTAACGAAAGATTTGAGATAAAGGAATTATCTAATAATAACTTAGATGTTATAGGAAGTAGCAAGTTAAGTAATAAAAAAACTGGAGGATTAAAATGGAAAAAAATCAAGCAAGACCCTTAGCATATAATTTAGCTAAAGAATTGAATCACAAAGTCTTAGACGAAGTATCGGGAGGCCGGGGAAGGTTTCCTCTATGTATGGAGCCCACTAATTTTACGACCAATCAATCAACTGTAGATACTACATTGGATTTTAATGTTGATTACTAAAATTTAAATCAAACAATTTAAATAAAAAGGTCGATAAATTCAAGAATACTGACTGTATTTACCTCGCAAATTTAAGGTAATGGTTAATAAAATAATTGGGGATAAAAAGGAATTATCTGATAC
>JACCWL010000103.1 GCA_013697645.1 Tatlockia sp.
CATCAAGTTGTTTTTTGATTACAATAATTGGTTTTTATTTTTTTTATTTTTTTATTCTATTGGGTTACCTTTAATTTGAGTCAACGATTGGTACCTTCGGTTACCTTTTACTTTGAGTCAACGCGTTCCTCTAGGAGACGATATTTTCTATAGGCCTTAATTCTATCTGATGATTTTCACCAATCAATAAGAAATGATTGGCTGGCACATCTTGCCAATCGGCATTAAAATTGGTCAGTTTTTCAGAACTAATTAGGGCGGCTTTAGGTGCAAGGCCTTGAATTTCAAAGTATTTCTGAAGGCTTGTACCTACAAAGTAATGTAAACTTTCTGGCATTGTATTTTCTGCAGTGCAATAGCGGCTGGCTATTAGGCATTTTCCATCGGTCAAACAGACGTTAAAGTAGGACGCATTTTCATAGGCGTATTTTTCGACCAAAGCATTAATCAGGTTAAAAGTGGCTTGCAAAACATCGGCTACTACAGAAATTTTGTTGAGATTTTTCCCTTTAGCCAATTGCAAAAAGAGTGCAAATAAATGCTCTGAATCTGTTTCTCCTTGAATCCAGTTATAAATATCATCATCTAATAAATGGCGAAGATGTCGTTTGACTGATAAAAAATCACTGATGGATCCATTGTGCATTAACATCCATTTACCATAGACAAAGGGATGGCAATTGTAACTAGTTACTCCAGCAAGACTGGCTGCCCGAACATGAGCAAAAAAGCAGGGTGATTTGATTATGGCGGTTAGATTGAGTAGGTTTCTATCATTCCAAGCAGGGGAAACAGAGGTAAATAAAGCGGGTTCCTCAGTAATTGTAGGTGCATACCATCCTAGGCCAAAGCCATCTCCATTGGTTGGGATATTGGTTTCTCTTGCGTGAAGACTTTGCATGATTATCGAATTAGTCGGTTTAACTAGGATATCGTCTAAGAGAATCTCTGAGCCCAAATAGGCTACAAACCGACACATAAGAGCTCCTGGAAATTAAATAGTCTAATTTTCAATATATTGCCATAACTTTTCCTATACTTATACCAAAGACTTCCAGCGAAGCCTTTGTTTTATGTACTGTTTTGGCTTTTATCATTTAGTCTTTTATAAGGAGATTGTAAATGCGAAAGATAAGCCTCTGCCTGCCCTTGGCAATTTTAGCCGGATGTTCCACCCTTGACGGTGGCACCATGAATGCTCCTGGCTCACCTGCTTCCTTAGTGAGCTATACTGCGGTCAATAATTCACGAATGTCCTCTACAGGTGTTGATACAAGGGCAATTAATGCAGCAATCGCCGCTGATAGAGGCTACTATTGGGCACCGGAAGAAGAGGTCATGCAACAACGAATGAGTGATGAAATTTAAAGCTAATTACAGGGCCATTTCATCTGAGACATTATAGAATAGACTTCATTATCACCAATAACTATATGATCCAATAGCCTCGCATCCACCAACTCCAAGGCGTAGCGAAGGCGTTCGGTTACAATAATATCTTGCGGACTGGCTTCTGCCAAACCGGAAGGGTGATTGTGAGCCAGTATAAGGGCTGCAGCATTAAGGCTAAGCACACGTTCCACAATAGGTCGTGGATGAACCGCCGCTGAATTTATGGTGCCGCTAAATAATTCCTCATAGGCTAAAACTCGATTTTGGCTATCTAGAAACAAGGCAACGACGGTTTCGTTTTTCTTATCACGCAACTGGCGTTTCAAATAGGCGTGAGTTTGTTGGGCGTTTGCAAGTGGGGTGTTTTTTTGTAAAGAGATAAAATCGCTGCGCCTGCAGATTTCCCGAGCTGCTTGTAGTTGCATATAACGTACTAGGCCTAAGCCTGCTACTTGTTTAAACCGATGCTGATCAGCATTTAAAATGGCGCGTAAATCACCCAGTTGCTTACTTAAATCCAAGGCTAGTTGCAGACATGATTTTTTGGCATTTCCTGAGCTAATAAAAACGGCTAGTAATTCGGTATCAGAAAGGCTTTGCACGCCTTGTGTTAATAGCTTTTCACGAAAGCCTAAAGGTTGGGCTGGAAGTGGACTAGTCATTGTTATTCCTTTATGACGAGGTTTGTGGTTTGATCGGTGTATTCTTATCAAAAATGAATGGCCATGCAAGATTTTATTGACAAAAAAATTGTGTTGGGGATTTGTAGTGGCATTGCGGCTTATAAAGCAGCCTATCTTGTGCGCGAATTACGGCGTCTCGGAGCAAGTGTGCGGGTGGTGATGACAGAATCTGCTCAGCAGTTTATAACCCCCTTAACGTTACAAGCTTTGGGTGCAGAAGAAGTCCGTACGGATTTGTTTGATCTGCAAGCTGAACAGGCTATGGGGCATATCGAATTGGCGCGCTGGGCTGATTATTTGCTCATTGCGCCAGCTACTGCTGATTGCCTAGCAAAAATGGCTCATGGTCTTGCTGATGATTTGCTATCGACCTTGTACCTGGTTGCTGAAATACCAGTCATTGTCTGTCCTGCAATGAACCGTTCAATGTGGGCACATCCTGCGACTGTGGCAAATTGCAAGCTACTCGCTAAACGAGGGGTTGTTACGATTGGGCCTGCAAAGGGTTCCCAAGCCTGTGGCGATGAGGGTTTGGGTCGAATGGTTGAGGTAGAAACCATTATTAATGCCCTAAGGCATCATGAGATTCACCAATTGCTTACTGGAAAAAAATTATTGATTACTGCAGGACCTACGCGTGAGGCCATCGACCCAGTCCGCTTTCTCTCTAATAGAAGTTCTGGAAAGATGGGCTATGCGCTTGCTGAAGCAGCGCAGATGGCAGGGGCTGAGGTCATTTTGATTAGTGGGCCTACTCAATTGAGCCCGCCAGCAGGTGTGGATTTTTTTCAGGTTGAGTCAGCAGAATTGATGTATTCGGCAGTCATGCAGCACATGCAAAAGGGTATGATTTTTATTGCAACAGCGGCTGTTGCTGATTACAGTCCTGAATCAGCTGCAAGTGAAAAAATAAAAAAACAAGCTAATCCTAATCTGACTCTTAAACTCAATTCCAATCCTGATATTCTTGCAGCAGTATCCGCAAGCGGCAAAGCCTCTTTTGTAGTTGGTTTTGCTGCAGAAACAGCAGACGTTCTAAAACATGCAAAGGCAAAATTGCTAGAAAAAAAACTAGATATGATTATTGCTAACAAAGTAGGTGAGGGTCTTGGCTTTGATTCTGATAAGAATCAAGTAACAGTATTGACTAAAGATGCACAAATGGAGTTGCCATTGACCCATAAAAGCAGACTCGCAGGACAAATTATTGCAATCCTTGCTGCAACTATTCAAAATACAGCGCATTAAAAGTAAGAGGAATATTATGGAAAAAGCCATTCAGCTCAAAATATTAGACTCACGTGTTGGCAATACTATCGCACTACCCAGCTATGCAACAGCAGGTTCTGCAGGTCTTGATCTACGTGTTTGTATCGATGAACCGATTCAAATTGCATCCCAAGAAACGGTGTTACTTCCAACTGGCTTAGCGATTTATATTGCTGATCCTAACTTGGCAGCAGTCATTCTGCCTCGGTCGGGTTTAGGCCATAAGCATGGGATTGTCTTGGGCAATTTAGTGGGCTTAATCGATTCAGATTATCAAGGAGAATTAAAAATTTCTTGTTGGAACCGGGGTCTGGAGCATTTTACAGTGAACCCAGGTGAGCGCATCGCTCAATTGGTTTTCTTACCCGTTGTAAGAGCTGCTTTTGAGCTGGTCGAAGATTTTAAAGAAAGCCAGCGTGGTCAAGGCGGGTTTGGCTCTTCAGGGAGAGAATGAATGTATCAGCAAAAGCAAGTTGAGCGCTCTGTTTTTAGAGCCTATGATATTCGTGGAATTATTGGCAAAGAATTGGATGTAAATGATTTTTACACTATCGGCAGAGCGATTAGCTGTCGACTTCATGCCCTTAATCGTCAGAAAATTTTTATTGCTCGTGATGGTCGCTTAACTAGTGATGACTTGGCAGAAGCGCTAAAGCAGGGTTTGCTTGATAGCGGCATTACGGTTATTGATTTAGGGGCGGCGGCCACGCCTGTAATGTATTACGCCGTTAACTCGACGGATATTGATAGCGGTTTGATGGTAACAGGAAGCCATAATCCTGCAGATTACAACGGTATTAAGATGGTTTTGGCAGGTAAAACGCTGGTTCAGTCTGACATTGATGAGATTTATAATCTAGTAGAGGCGGGCGTTTTTCAAGACGGCCAAGGCGAATCCCTAGCGCGGGATCTAATGTCTGATTACATTCAACGCATCGTTGGCGATATCAAATTAGATAGGCGCCTTAAAGTAGTTGTTGATTGCGGAAATGGGATTGCAGGGCCCGTAATTCCAAAGGTTATTGAAGCTCTGGGTTGTGAAGTTATTCCTCTTTTTTGCGATGTGGATGGACGTTTCCCCAATCATCATCCCGACCCGACTATCGAAGCTAACCTAGTTGATTTAAAAGCGACGGTCGCCCAACACAAGGCAGATATCGGTTTAGCTTTTGATGGCGACGCCGATAGGTTAGGCGTTATTACTGATCAAGGTCAGGTAATCTGGCCTGATCGTTTATTGATGCTTTATGCTCTTGATGTTTTGCAACGTAAACCTGGCTCCACTATTGTTTACGATGTGAAATGTTCAAGCCATCTGGCTCGCGTGGTTAAAGAAGCTGGCGGTGTGGCGAAAATGTGTCCTACTGGCCATTCCATCGTCAAAGGCGTGATGAAAGAAGAGAATGCGGCGCTGGCTGGTGAAATGAGCGGCCATCTCTTTTTTAAAGATCGCTGGTATGGATTTGATGATGCACTCTATAGCGCTTGCCGCTTATTAGAAATTCTTAGCCAAAGCCCCCAATCAGCTAGTGAACAATTTGCTGTTATTCCGGATAGTATTAATACGCCTGAAATCAAAATTCCCATTGCTGAAGCTGAAAAATTCGCGTTCATGCGACGTTTTAGCGAGCAAGCTCGATTTCCTGATGCCAAAATAATTACTATTGATGGCCTTCGTGTAGAATTTGCCAATGGTTGGGGGTTACTGCGTGCTTCCAATACAACACCCTGCCTAGTCGCTCGTTTTGAAGCAGAGGACAAAGCAACTTTGGAAGAGATTCAGATTTTATTTAAAACGCAGTTGCAGCGTCTTGATAAGGGATTGGTTGTATCTTTCTAACTTTTTGTTATGAGAAAAGGAATTAGCCTTAATTTAGGCCAAGGGGAAAAAAATGATGCAAACAACAGAAAAAATATGGCAAAACGGTGAGTTAGTCCCGTGGGCAGAAGCAAAAGTCCATGTCTTATCACATGCTTTGCATTATGGCGGAAGTGCTTTTGAAGGCATTCGCTTTTATAAAACAGAGCGAGGGCCTGCCATTTTTCGTTTAATAGACCATGTGGATCGTCTTTTTTACTCTGCAGAAGTCTTGCAAATGGAGCAACCCTATGCCAAAGAAGAGATTATTGAAGCCATTAAAGAAGTTGTGATTTCTAGTAAACTGGAAGCTGGTTATATTCGCCCAATTATTTTTTACGGATACGGTAAATTAGGGGTCAATCCGGTTGGCAATCCTATAGAGTTTATCATCGCATGCTGGCCTTGGGGTGCTTATCTTCCTCATGAGAGCGTTGACATCAAAACGAGCAAATATATCCGTATTCACCCTGATTCTACCGTTGTTGATGCCAAGCTGAGTGGCCATTATATTAATGGAATTTTAGCTTCTTTGGAGTTAAAAGGGACTCATTATCACGAAGCTTTATTTTTAGATAGCAAGGGCTATGTCACAGAAGGGGTTGGTGAAAATTTCTTTATGGTAAAAGATGAGGTCATTTATACACCTAATTTAGGCGGTATTCTTGCCGGGATTACTCGCAATACGATCATCAACTTAGCGCGTCATTTAGGCATTAAAGTGGTCGAAATGGATCTTACTTTGGATGGAGTTTATCAGGCAGATGAAGCCTTTTTTACCGGCACTGCCGCAGAAGTTACGGCAATTCGCTCGGTTAACGATAAAGTCTTTGCGCATGATAAAGAGAAGAAGATAGGTACTCTATTAAAAAATGCCTATCTTGATCTGGTTCATGGAAAAAACCCAGATTATATGCCTAGTTATTTGACCTATGTTCAATAGACGATACTAGATAATAAATAAACGTAGGTCGGCGCCCCTGGCCCGACATTTCT
>JACCWL010000121.1 GCA_013697645.1 Tatlockia sp.
GATCACGTATTACTGAAAAACAACTTACTAATGAGGGGATTGTCATCTCGTTTGCTCCTTTTATTTCAAAGGATGTATGAGATCACACTATTGGATTAATTACTAGGCACTCATGATCTTGCCCTGGTTTGATCACATCTACTTGGTCAGGCAGGATAGCTAAATCATACTCTTGATTTAGTTGATCAATAGCAATCATAAAAATATCTTTAATAAAAATATACTTATCAAGAAGTGGCATTTCATTAATTATCTTTTTTGACTGTTTTGAAACTAAGGTAAAAGAGAGTCGCTCATTAAAAGTTAATTCTTGCAGAATTTTCTGGATTAGTTCTTCAGGTATTACCTCTAAAAAATTAACAATGGATTGTTGTTTGGGTATGAAAGCAGGCAGATTGGGCATAGAATTCGTGATGTTATGATTTTTGGTTTTTGCAGTGAATATTTCAATCATTCTTTCTGCTAGAAAGTTCAATTGTTCCTTTTCATTACTATCACTGTCATCAGCCGAGTCAATTAAAACACTTAGACGAGAAGATAAGGGAGCTAGATCAGCAGTATGTAGGAGAGGTTGTAAAATATAATCTTGCAAATTTAGACTGCTAGCGTTTTGTATTTCCTGATGGCTGTACATAGATATTCTTCTCTCGTGCAGTGCTTTTTATGTCAAATAAATAAGCAATTATAGCAAAGAACAGGCACGAGATAAAGCGTCTCGAAGAGTTTCTAGTTGTTCTGCAATAAGAGCCCTTTAAAAACCGTTATTTGTTAGCTGATTGATTGTCATAGCCTTTATCTACACCTCCTGGATAACGCGGATAAACCGCGGTAAGTCGGCTTTGAGGTCCTTTCTGGATGCAATTATGAATTTGCCCGCAGCTCTACAGTTATTTCTGAATGATTTCAAGCATTTAAGAAAATGGATAAGGTTAACTCAGATCAGTTAATCTCTGGTTAATAATTATTCATTATAATAGTTATAAGCTGACTATTAAGTGACATTGATATGAGCAATTTATTTGAAGCATTACAGACCCTTAAAACGGAAATCGAAGTCCTAAGACCGCATGCTTGGAAACGCGATGATACTGGCTTAGATAAAATTCAAGACTCACAGCAGATCTTTGTAAATCCTGATCTGCTCGGTCAAATAAAAATACCAGACGATAAAAATCTGATATCTCCTACAGAATCAACTACTTATTCCGATAATGTTCTGCAAGCGATGTGGAACATTGCTGATCTTATCTTAGCAGGAAAAGGTAGTTTGGTAGGAATCGATGCGTGGATTCTCAGTTCTGTATCTGCTCTATTAAAAAACTTTAATTATTTAGACCAAGACTTAAACGCTGTTCCAAAAATTGTTGATGAAAAAACGTATAAGTCAGCTATGGCACTATTAAAATTTACTAAAGAGGTAGATAAAGAGAGTCTATCAATAGTGTCAGATTTGATTAGCAATGAAATTCTTAGCAAGTTTGAAGATATGATCCCTTTATTGGAAAAACGCATCGCTGTTTATGAAGCGCATACCTCTGAACAAGTAGATAAAAGTAAAACATATATCCGAAGAAAAGAGGCGCTTATAAATCAAATGGATGAAGCATATACCTCATTGATAGGAAAGCAACCTTATGAATTATTAACTAAAATTTCAAAAGGTATTAAGCTTTTAAAATCAAAAGAGCTGCTCATTGAGCATTTGCAAGAGATGAAAAAGAGTGTCAATGGGCTCCAGGCAAGCCTTGAAAAATTCAAGGCTTTGTCTACTGAACTAATTATTAAAAATGAAGATTTGCCTGATAGACTCGAAGGTTCATATTTTTTATATACTCTAAATAATTTTGAAATAAAGCAAGAGAGTGTAGCGAATCAAAATTCAGAAAGCGTCGAATTTAATAAGAAAATAATAATTGATGAGTGGCAAAAAGTATTTAATGAAGGAGTGGAACTCCTCGATCTAGAGATAAAAGAAGGCCTTAGTGGTTTCATAAACATCAAGACTAGCGAGACCTCGACTCTGAATACCGCGCTAAAAAAAGCTAAAGCCCAGATTAATCTGATTGAGGAAACCATTGCCTTAGATAAAGTGAATCAAGCAACAGTTGGTGAAAGGCCAAAATCCATCATTGATAATAAGGGAAAACCTGAATTCCTTATTAAGGAATCCACCCAGGAAGACAGGGCTAGTGCTTTAAATGAAACCATCCAAGAATGCAAAATCCAGATTAAACAATTAGAAGACTATAAACAGTTGCTTGAAGAGAAGAAAACGCAGTTAGATCATCCCGAGGCGTTTCAAAATGAATTTGAAATCCCCCAAACTGTACTTGCTGAGGCTACAGCCATTTATAGTGCAAAAATTGATGATGAACTACCCTTAGTTACGCAAGTGCTTAAAGCTGCAAGGGAAAAAAAGGATATTTCCGAGTCATCTCTAGCAAAAATGTCTACAGCAGGTCGGCAACAAGTAATTAAACGGGTTGATTTTCAGGTTCACTCAACTTTCCAAAAAGTGGAAGCGATAAAAACAAATGCAGTGAGACTAAATGCTCAGCGCTACGAGTTTATCAAGCATGAATTTGAACCAGCAATAGAGGCCATAAATCGCAAATTTGATCCCCAAATAGAGAAACTTGATTCACAAATAAATGCGCGTCAAACAGTCCTTTTTGAAGCGCACAAAAAATTAGATGAATTCAAACAAGCTCTTTCAGAAAGCAGCGGTATTTATTTACCCATCGATAAAATTTCTCAAGATGAGCTATTGGAATATCTAGATTTGCATTCTAGTAGTTCTAGTGCAAAAAACATTAAAGCTATCTATGCAGAAGCTGAGGCTGCTTCTAGTTGGTATGGACTTAATGCGGGCAATGCCTTCAATAAAATCTCTGGTACTATCTTTGGCTCCAATACTAAATTTCAGTATAACCAACGGCAATTATTAACATTGATTGAGAGCAAACTGTTACACATTTCAAATGAATTAATTACTGATAATGAAAATATCCAAAATGAGTTGCCAGAAAATAATCTCATCGCTCTTACTAATGCTAAAAATAAACTAATCAATTCTAAAGAAGAAGAAATGAGTAGGTTTGTTGCTAAAAAAAGAAACCACAATCAAGCAATTAAAAAATCACAACAAAATTTACAACTGGAACAATTCAAACACCAACTGGCCTTGGCTGTATCGGAGGCTCAGCATCTTGAATATAAGTTGGATGGTATTGAAAGTCTTCCATTGAGCACCGAATTTTCTGATGAAAAAGCAAAACACAAATTTATGTCATCTTTGTTTGATAACAGAGGATTAAGAGATAACACGGTTAAAGGTTTGCACTCTAATCTTCACAGTCGATTAATTCGCTTAGGTAACTCTTTGGAGGCTTTAACTAAATTACCTGCAGAATTAACAAAAAATCAAATTGAGAACTTTGTCGAAAAGCTTCAAAGCTTGGGTAAAAAAGACGACGTTTTCGCTGAAAAAATTGAAAAATCACAACAAAATTTACAACTGGAACAATTCAAACACCAACTGGCCTTGGCTGTATCGGAGGCTCAGCATCTTGAATATAAGTTGGATGGTAT
>JACCWL010000138.1 GCA_013697645.1 Tatlockia sp.
GGCCGCGTAGTAAAAGAATTATTTCTTGAAACCGGTGGTCATCAGATCATTAAAAATGACGGCATTAAAGAGATTAAGGACAAAGTTTTTAAAACTATGGAATTGTTTTTCAATAATCCAGAAAAAATTGTTATCGAAGATTGGAGTCATCTTAAATACGATGATGTATTCGCAGAGCACAGTTTATTTCTTGAAGATCAAGATTTTTATTTTCGTAGTCGATTTACACAACGTTCCCATCCAAGCGACGATTTTTCGCCTAGGCCTCAAATAGACGAGGTAGTGTCAATACAAAAACAGGTGAGAGGGTTTCTCGACAGAAAGAAATACGCTATCACTAACTTGCCTAATGAAAAACTTACTGGCTATCCTGCCTTTGCTATAGGCAATGATCCCGAAATTGTTTCTCTCAAAAAATATCAACAACCTGGAAGAATCGCCATTCTTTCAACTTCAGGACTGAGGGCAATTACAATCGCTTCTCAGTTGAAAAATCAAAAAGAAACAATGACCTTAGAGCAAACAATAGATAAAGCTAAAGTGCCCTTAATCATCATTATGGATAATAGTAAATCGGTTTATCAATTCTGGAAAAACTTGCAAACGTTTATGCTGGATGTTAGCAAATCAGCAACGAGAGATTTATGTTTAGCGAACCTAAGCCTTTTTCTTGAAGAGTCTAAGGAGCTCTATAGATTAACGGGGTTCTTGTTTTTCGCGCCGCGAAAAGCAGAGCAGAAGGAATTGTACAATCATTTTAGTAGCTTATTTTTCAAATATGGTTATGAGTATATCCGTACTATGATCTGCAATGCTTTATTATTTCGTCAATCTTTGACTGATACAGACAGTTTTATTAAATTAAAAAATATCTTGTCTTATCGTGAAATCGAGCATGTTTATGTTCATCCTTCAAATTTAATAGGCCTTATTCCTTCACTTGAAGATAGGAAGAAAATTCTAAGCAATATTAAACGATTGGAGCCTGTCGTTTCTATTCACAGTAGTTTTTGCAAAACGCATGATATTCCAGAAAAAATCTTATTCTTTAGTCAACAAAATGAAGAAACGACGTTGCAAGATACAACTTTTCCCCTTTGTTACAGTGATATCGCTGCTGACTCGGTCATTCAATTTATTAACGATTACAACCACCCCAGCCCTTTACAACTTTATCAATACTTAACTGGGCTCAAACATACGCCAGAATGGCGCTATGACATTAATGAATCCAATTCCAATGGAAAAAATGCCCTTCTAGCGGCGGCCCAAACAGGCAATATAAATCTCCTTCTTGCTTTTATTAAAATGGGAGCTTATGTTAATCACCGCGATAAAAATTTTAACTCAGCGCTTACTCTGGCTTTAAAAAATAATCACTTAGAACTTGTAAAAATCCTAATCGAAAATGGCTATAGATTAGATCATCCTTTTGATAAGAGCTTTATAAAAGCAAGCTCCGGTGAAATCCGCAATTATCTAGAAACTCACCTTGAATCAGTGAAGTATCACGAGGCTGTTCCCACCGAAAAAGTGTTGAATTTTTTAGGCCTAAAAATAAAGCAAGTCCAAGAGGCTATTTTTGTCATTAAAAATGCGACTAATTTTCCTCAATCCTGTGAAGCTGAGTTGAGCTTTCTTGAGAGCACCGTTGAATCAGAAATTTTAGGAAATTGCTACGAAACAACCCAATGGCTATTAAGTAGCAATTTAATCTGTCTCAGTAGATTAACTAAAGGGACTCATAAGAGTGGCTGGAACCAAAATAGTGATCTTAAATGCCATACCTTAATGGGTCGAAAAATTGAAATGTTCAAGGTCCTCATCGAGTATGGAGATTCTTTGAAATGTATAGATCCTGGAGGCATGGACTTTAGTGAATCAAGGTTTAAACCTAAACCTCTGGCAATTATTTTAAAATGTAGACAAGAGGTAGCTGAATTTCTTAATCAGATTCAAGATGATCGTTTTTCTAAGCTCAAACAAGACTTGGGATTAGAGGAAATTGAGGAATTTGAAGAGGATGATAGGAATAATGACGGATGTTCTATGCAGTGATGCTTAAAATCCCTATTCACCACTGGTTAGTGGTGATAGGTTAAATATTTCTTTTCATATTTAAAAGCCAGGGCTCATCGAATTGGTGTATAAAGTAAATTCAAATTCATGTTGATCAATTTAGCAATCGACATAAAGAATTTAAAGAACGCCCTCATCAAGAGCTGAAATAGGGATTGGATTTATTAATAACGAAACCGATTTATAAGGATCGGTATAAAAAATTCATTGGTCCTCTTGTGTATCACCCTTCGCCGGCAGCGTGGGAGGAAGCCATTCAAACTGTTGTACATATGGGTAACGAATGCTTTGATTAGGGAGTAAGTGGAGGCAATATTTTATGGTAAATAAATACATGTAATTCTGAAATACAGGACTAAACCAAAGAAAGCTTGAACCTATCAAAGACAGGTTGAACTTGGTCATTCCTTAAATGAAAGCTGTCTGATTATCTAAATTATCGATAAAAGGAGGCTTTTTACTCACAATTAACTTTATCCAAGGTAAACGTCCAAAGTGCTCTGGCGGATAACCTGTTGCTAGATAGAGTTTAGTAAATCCAAGATCATAAAGATGTTTAGCAAATTGCTCACCTTTGATATTGTCGCCCAAATCAGAATCAATATATATGAGCGTATCCTTTCGATATTTATTAATGTCATTATTAAATTCATTTGGAGATGAATAGGTTGAAATAATTAATCCTGCCTCCTCAGCAGCAAGAGACCAAACTGTTCTCATTAAATCGTCATTGTCTATAAAAACTAAACTGCTCGTCTGATTCTTAGTAGAATTCAGTATAGGAATATAAGGCACAAATGGTTTAGGAATTATTTTTACACCAAGTTTTTCGCATTGAACACGTACAGCCTTGTCTTCAAAACAACTCGTCACCAAAACAGCATTCTTATTCAACCTTAATTTTTCTATAAGATTTAAACCATTCAAATTGTCATTTAGCAGCTCATAATCCACTAAATAAAGATCTGTTGAAGAAAAGGGGATGTCTTCTTTGGTGAAATCAGACGCCCTGTAAAAATGAGCTATATCGATATGAGGAAGATGGTTGAATCGTTCATTCCAAGCATCATGTATTGATGGATCATCATCTAGCACAATGATTTTAGCATTGTAATTGATATCAATATTTTCACAAAACCATGGAGGAAAATCTGATTTAGGCAATGTAATGATAACTTTAGTACCAATGTTAATTGTCGATTGCAGAGCAATTTCGCCCTTAATTTGCTCTATCTGCTGCTTAGCGTACGCCAGTCCGAGCCCTGCACCATTTTTTTTATTAAAACTAAATCCATGCACCATTACGTTAGACAATATATCATGTGGGATGCCGCAGCCATTGTCTTGAATACTAATTTCTACAACATGATTGTCTGAGCTAAGACAGACAATAATCTTTCCATTAGAATTAATTGCTTCAATACTGTTATTGATTAGATTAGATAAAATCCTCTTAAATGCTCCTAGATTAATATCAGAAAAACAACTATAAGCTGATTCTGAAACATTCAAGTGAAAATTAATTTTTAGCTTATCATATTCATATCTTTTCTCTGTGATGATGCTATCCAATACAACAAAAATTAATTCGGGAAAAATATCTACTTCCTGTTTATTATTTGCTCCAGGAATTTCTGACTTCGCCCGTGAAAGTAAATTATTTGCAATATCATTGATTCTTTGAGAAGCGTTTTTAATCATAATGCGTTTGCTTTCGGGGATTGATGACACATCCGAAATAGCAACGTTAATGGCAGCTAACGGAGATCGAATGTCATGAGCAACTTGTGTGGAAATTTTCAACATCTCCGTCTTTTTCAAGATTTCATTTTGTATCGAAAGGATTTTAATGAAGTGGTCTCTAAGTAATACTATTTCATAAGGTGCTGTAAACGAATCTATCTCAGCCGGATCGTTTTTATGTAACAACTCCACCAATGTATTAATTGGATTAATAATTATTTTCTTTGGGATTCGATAGGCTATGGGGTACAAAATAAAACAGAAGAGCATGACAAATATTATTAAAAAGAAAAATTGCATGAAAAGCCCAACCATCATCCATTGATCACTTAACAATGAACCCGAAATTATATAATATCCATAATATTTATTATCTACTGCTCTTACTGGTACGGTATATTTCCAATTTAATATACCAGAAAATTTGAGCCCTCCATTCTTTTCGCTAGGCTTCTTAAACCACTGTATTTTTATGTTATTCGCATTAGAAAGCTCATCTAACTTCAGATTGATAGCGTATCTATTTTTAATAATTTCTTGACTAATGATGTAAGGAGTTAAATCCTCTGAGAGCTGATCTAAATGATGCTGTGTTTGTGTTGTAAATAAATATATATAAAAACCAATAGTAATAACATGGGCCACTGCAAGAATAAAGATACACAACACTATTCTGCTTACAATATTCTTTTTAATTTCGTCTGATAAAGTAGGTGTAGTCTTTTTCATGATTGGTTACAGTTATAAATGTAATTATGATGTGTAATAGGATTTACTAATGCATAAGCAGCATTTTGATTAGAGTGAATTTTATGTGAATTTTATATACCAAGTAATCAAGAGAATGATGCCAATATTTGTTTTGAGTTATTGCCAGCCGATATCCTTGCAAAAGATTCTCCCTAGTTGTTCCTTTCAAACTGATTCCGTATTGAGCATAACTCGAGATAATAGACATTACTGTTTGATATATAATGTATGAAAGTTTATTTTTAGGCTGGTCTTTGAATTGTTGCTCATAGCTTTGTTTAAATTCTTTTACATCTTTATTGCAAGCTTCAAGTCCCCAAGGAACTATATGATACGCAGAATAATTTACTAAGTTGCCTAATTTCCCAACTTCTGTATCCTCCCATGAACCCCACCCATCTCCTCCAATAAATATGGTTTCTTGATTAGAAAACTGACTAATCCTTGCCATTAATACAGCTGAATCATGCGCATTGTTTGGAATAATAATTATCTTTTTACCGTTATTATTTTTTATAGCATTGTCTATTTTCAGAGTAGCTGCCTGTTGCGATATATAATGCTGTTGATAAGGTTTCTCATTTTTATTTTTCAGCCAAATTTTTATAAATTCCTCACTAACATCATTACAACTTTTACAATCTGCTTCTGTTAAAATAATTACATCTTTTTTGGAAATTTCCATTTGACGAAATTATACATTGCTTTTGCTTCGAAAGATCCTTCATTAGCAATAGCCACCTACCTGCACAATACTTTCAAATGCCAATTTTTTTAAAGCGACAGCAGGTGATAAAGATAATAAAAAATCAATAGCGGCACAAATATCTGTTGTTTTAATTAACTTGCCCCTATCTTCTTTAACATCGGATGTCATTTCAGTATCAACAAAGCCGGGGCAAAGCGCTGTCACTTTGATGTTAGTCTCTTTCAACTCTTTGTATAAGGATTCATTAAAAGCTAGAAGAGCCGCTTTTGTAGCAGAATAACCACCTAAAAAACTTCTTGGTGTTTCAGCACTTCTGGAGCTTACATTGATGATGTAACCAGAATTTTTAATCTTCATTAAGGGAACAATTGCCCTAATTAGGTTAACAGCGCCTACGAGATTTGAATTTATCATTGCGGATAACTCGATTGGATCAATATCTGAGGTACCCCTTTTTACATAACCAGCATTATTAAATAGTAAATCAATGGAGTTAGTTGTTTTATAAAAATCCGTAATAGCTAGATTGACTTTGTCAGAGTGAGAAACATCAATAGCAGCAGTTTTAACAATTAAATTTAATTTATTTTCCTGCAGTTCTTTTTGGAGCTCTGCTAATAGGTCGTTTGAGCGCGATATTAATAAGAGATTAAAACCCTGACGAGCCAAATGTTTTGCAACTTCTTTACCTATGCCTTTACTAGCTCCAGTTATTATTGCTGATTTGTTATCCATATCTAACCCTCTCCCAACCTTGAGCAATAATTGATTGAAGTTAAATCATGAAAAAAATAAAATTGAAACTTATAGCAGAAATGGACAATAATTAGAAGTATTCTTTTAACATTAACCAGATTAGTTCGAAAGTTAGGAATTCTTAGCTAACAATAATGGGGGTATATTTTATCGAAATTAAAAATAACCCTTTTAAATACATCACATTGACCAATTAATTAAATAGTCGCTCGCCGCCCCTTAGCAATAACATCTTGATTATAACGCTTTTTCTTCTCTTACTAAATTAAAGGGTTCTAATGGGTTATTAGCTAAGCCCTATTCACCACTGGTTAGTGGTGATAGGTTAAATATTTCTTTTCATATTTAAAAGCCAGGGCTCATCGGTTTGGTCTCTTCGATAGAGGGTTGAATAGTACGCTTAATTGGAAGTTTAATGGGATTCCAAAATTGGCCAAATTGATTTGCGGAACTTTCAGTGGTTTTATTCTGATTTGTAGCTATTTTTACATCCTCTGAATGGTCTAAACCAAGCGCTTTTTGATTATCTGGAAAATTGCTTATAGCATTATTAATCAAACTTGAAGCAAAAATAACCTTGTTATGCATCGCTATCAGCCGGTTATGCAGGACTACGATCTGAGAAAAATATTGATTCAAAATAGTTATATTGTGAAGAATTAATGAGTAATTTGGTGTAATTTCAACCTTGTTTTGCTGAGCATTTTGGTAAACTGTTAAGAGGAGCTCCATACAATTATTAATTTCTGAATTAACAGCCCCCGCATTTTTAATATCTCCTTCAGCAATAAAGCTTATATAGAGAGTCATTAAAACAAGTATTTTGTCAAAATGCAGTCGAATTAGCAAATTATGATACTGCTCCTTGTATACGGCTAAAGTCCATTCCAGTAAAGGATCGTTTTGAAATTTGGCATGAACCTGATTGATTAGGTTAAAGGTTATTTGTTGATAGTTTAGAGCTCCAGAGAGATTACCTCTTTTTATTTCAAAACCTGTATTTTCAAGAGCGTCTTCGATAGCTTGCAAGTAATATGTAATGGTCATAACCGTTTCTATTTAGTCAACTTGGTTGAGAATGATACCAAATGATAATTAAGAGAATATTAAGTCTTTTGCCTTGTTTAAACAACAAACATAACTGAGAAAAGCAGTTTTGGTAGAAAAACTCATTTCGCTGCAATAATTTATCTTTATTGTTTGATTTTTATACTAAACTTATAAATGGAGGTCAACAACAAGGAGTATTGCCATGCATGAATCTTTACACTCTCTTTTTCTAGCACAGGCATTGGGGCTGTACTTGATGATAACCGCTATTATTATGCTAGCGCGTGCTGGATATTATAGAAATATGCTTACTCATCTTAAAGCAGGTAGCCCTACTGTTGTTGTGACAGCTACTCTCGGTCTAATCTTGGGTATTGTTCTAGTACTTGTTCACAATATCTGGATTTGGGAATCTGAAGTATTAATCACCTTAGTCGCTTGGCTTATATTAATAAAATCAGTGCTTTGGCTTTCATTTCCGGAGGCGATGGTAAACTTTACCCATAAAATGTACTCAGGATGGGGTTTTTATGCGGTGCCAATAATAGCTGGAATTATTGGGATTCTTTTAATAACCCACGGTTTCTATTTATTCCACGCAGGTCACATTTAAGCAAAGTCTGTGTGCTTATCTTTTCTTTGCTGCTGAACGTTGATAAATACTCAGCAAGATGCAAGAAACCAAGGTAAGCACTACGATGCTTAATGCAATAAAGACAGGAATTTTAAACCAAGATGCAATGAGCATTTTGAATCCGACAAACACCAAAATAAAAGCAAGTCCATATTTGAGTAGATGAAAACGGTTGTGCATATTGGCTAATAAAAAATACATGGCTCGCAGCCCAAGTATCGCGAAAATGTTGGAAGTATAAACAATAAATGGGTCATCAGTTACCGCAAAAATAGCAGGAATGCTATCTACTGCAAAAATCAGATCACTCACTTCAACTAGAATTAATACAAGGAATAATGGGGTTACGTAAAATAATTGCTTGTGGAAGATAAAAAATCGCTCGCCTTCTAGTCCCTCAGTGATTCGTAGATGACGCCGCATCCAATGAAGCACAGGGCTTTG
>JACCWL010000139.1 GCA_013697645.1 Tatlockia sp.
GAACATAACCCTTGGTTACGCCTCTGCACTTATATTTGTTTAAATTAAAAATAGGCATAGCCTTGATGCAGCGCAGAGTCCCTAAACACTATCGCTGCATCAAGGCTGCCCTTATCTGTTCTTCATCTCAATTAAATATCCGTGATTCCAACGGCACTCTGATCATTGTTCCTACCTGGCCGCTGCCTGAAAAAATAAAAGATGGGACCCAACTAACTATTGATTATGCCAAAGTGCTTCAAAAACCTCATTTAATAATTAGATTAGATAAAACAGAAAAAGCTTTGCATACCTTCAAAGCATGGATTGTTGAGCATAACATCAAGGTATTAAATATTGCTGGGCCTCGAGAATCAAGTTGCTCTGTAATCAATTCAGAAGCATCTAAGCTTTTCCTAAAACTGTTTGCTGCATAAGAAAAATTGATGTCTGAAATTCGGCGGCGCCTTTTTATAAAGAATTTATAATTAAAGAAAAAGCCTTTGAATTAATGTGAGAACCCAAATGATTGTTGAAAATACAGCTAAGCTTTATCAAGCATTGCTAGAGAAAAACAGCGAATATGAGGGCTTGTTTTTTGTAGGCGTAACCACAACTGGAGTATTTTGTCGCCCAACCTGTCCAGCAAGGAAACCAAAATTTGAGCATTGTGAATTTTTTAAAACTGCTAAAGAGGCTCTGCTTGCTTCGTTTCGACCCTGTAAGCGCTGTAAACCGCTCTCTCATCCGAATCAGGTTTCAGAATTGGTTCAACTTCTTGTAGAAGCTGTCGAAGAAAATCCAGAAAAACGATGGAAGGATAGCGACTTTCATCAACTATCAATTGATGCTACTACAGCCCGTCGACAGTTTAAAAAACGCTTTGGCATGACCTTTGTCGAGTACGCAAGAGCTCGTCGCATGGGGCTTGCTATGAAGCAAATAAGAGAAGGCGAATCGATAATTGAAGTACAACTTTCAAGTGGCTATGGATCTGGCTCTGGTTTTCGCGATGCATTTTCGCAAATTATGGGGACAGCTCCAACAAAAGTAGGGAGCAAAACGGTCTTAAAAGCCTGCTGGTTTGACACTAAGCTGGGATCCATGATCGCTATTGCCTCCGATAACCTTCTGTATCTATTAGAATTTGTTGATCGTCGTGGCTTAGAACGTGAAGTGGAGCGACTCAGAAAGAGAACAAAATCGGCCATTATTCCAGGTAAAAACGAAATAATTAATTCGATTGAAAAAGAAATAGCCTCTTTTTTTGAGGGTAATCTAAAAGAATTTCATACCCCTTTATTTTTGCTCGGATCGCCCTTTCAAAAAATAGTTTGGGAAATTTTAACTAAAATTCCTTATGGCGAAACTCGCTCTTATTCAGATATCGCTAAAGCGATTGAACGACCTTCAGCCTTTCGTGCGGTGGCTCAAGCTAATGGAGCAAATCAGTTATGCCTAATTATTCCCTGTCACCGGGTAATCAATGCAAATGACGACTTAGGCGGTTATGGCGGTGGCATTAGTCGAAAAAAATGGCTTCTCGATTTAGAAAATCTAAATCTTTAAGGTTTTCTTAAGGTTTTATTTGCTAAACTGAACGACAAAAATCACTTTGGATTAATTATGACCCTTGTATATAGATCGGCTGATTTAGATGTTGCTCCTAAAGTAATGGAGCTTGCTAACACGACTCATAGCAGCATGGGTGATGCTCATGGCAATACGCTCAAAATAATTTATACCTTGATGGAAGAGGGAATTCTAGAATTTTCCCCAGACGATTATCGAGCGTTAAGAGATATCTTTAAAACACCCATCAATCTACCTACTAACAGCAAACTTAGCACCGAGGAACATTTCGCATTTGTAAGGGAACAGCTTATTAAATTTGAAGAGATTATCAAAAGAGCAAAAGTAAACCCCGTAATAGCACATACCATCATTGGCGATGAGTTATGCGATAGAGGTACAAATGATTATTTCACTTTAAAACTGCTTGATATGCTCTATAAAAAAGGAGCTAATATTGACATCTTATTATCCAATCATGGCGTAGAATTTTTAATAGATTATGAAAGGGACATCTTTGTGGGGTACTCCAAATTAGGTTGGGGGCAATCCGAATCTCTAGTAAATATGGTTTTCTTGATTAGGAATAAAATAGTTGATGAACAAGAAATCCGAGATATGGTTAAGCTATCCTACCTACCTATGCTCAAAGCCATTAATTATACTCTCTCCCCTGAAGGAGAACTTACTGTTTTTACCCACGCCCCTGTTGGACTTGAAACGATAAAAGCAATCGCGGAACTATTTAACATTCCTTATAAAGACCAAAGTATCAAAGGTTTAATAACCACTATAGATAACATCAATGTTCATTTGCAGGCTAATATTGGTAAAAATAAATTAGCCACCTCTATTACAAATATAGGTTATTCAAATTCAGCTCCTATTCCTCTCTCTAATCCTCTCTTTCGATTAACTTGGAATCGAGTGCTCGGCGAGGAATTAGTTACAAAACCTGCGGGGAACTTTAAGGTTAAATTTGTGCATGGTCATGTTGGACCGGAATCCTTGAATCTGCCCAGCCATGAAAACCTTGATAATTTATTTGGTAAATCGCCACTGAACAGTAAAACAGACAAAGATACAAAACAGTTTACAAGACGATCTTCTGATATAACCGCCAAACAACTCGCTGAAGATCCTTCGCTTTTGACGAAAATTACAAAAAATGTTTATAAACTTGAATCTTTTAAGTATTTAATGGAACTTCAAACAACAACCACTCGACTTATAGGTGAATCAGAAAAATATTTTAACTATGAAGAAGTGGGAAAAGCTGCTAACACCTTAATTAGTGCATTAGAGTCAGCGCATAAGGCTTTTTTTGCAGCGGAAAACTTAAAACCTAGCGATTTCATAAAATTTGATGAAACTGTAAAAGACGCCATAGCTAAAGCCACACCAGAATTTAAAAACCATCGTGCTTGGTTTCAAACCTTAAGCCCGATTTTGAAAAGAATACTTGGTGTTCTTGCCCTAATACCTTTTTGCATTCCAGCGTTAATCGTTTCATATAAGTCAAGGACTGGATTTATTGATACCTTCTTTGGCACACCCGATACAAACGCTTTTGTGAGCTTACAAGCTTATAAAGCGAATATGGATAACTTTATAAAAAATAATTTAGAAGATGAATTCAACGACCCAAATCAAAGTTTAGATATATAATTATTGATGCATCGGAATTTAAAGTGTTAGCAGCTTAGCTAACACTTATCACAAGGAATCTAGTGATGTTTCTCAGGCTAAAAGAATGGCGGCAGGAACGTATTATTAAGCGATCACCAATAAAAGAAGCACAATGGCGAAAGGCGTTTGAAGCTTTGCCTCTACTTAAGCGTTTAAATGACCAAGAGAAAGCCAGGCTAAAGCGGCTTGCCATTTTGTTTCTCCACTACAAATCATTAGCAGGGATTGCGGGTCTTAAGCTTACGACGTTTATGCGGTTAATCATTGCCTTACAAGCCTGTCTTCCAATTTTGAACCTTGGTCTTGATTGTTATAATGGCTGGATCTCTGTGCTGATTTATCCTGGTGCATTTTCGACCGAAACTAGCGAAGAAGATGAGTATGGTGTGATGCATCAAAGCAAAAACTACCTAAATGGCGAAGCCTGGCTTAGAGGGCCTGTAATTTTATCCTGGGATGATGCCCTTGATCAGACTGACCCTGGCGGTCGCAATGTAGTGATTCATGAATTTGCTCACAAGTTAGATATGCAAAATGGTAGAGCAAATGGTCTCCCCCCGCTGCATAAAGGAATGTCGGTTCACCAATGGTCTGAAGTGTTTAATAAAGCCTTTGCTGATCTGGATAGGCTTTTGCAACAAGGACTACCAACGCCGATTGATTCCTATGCCGCAACCTCAGCCTCAGAATTTTTTGCTGTATTTAGCGAACTATTTTTCCAAAAACCATTAGTAATTAATCAGAATTATCCAAAAGTTTATCAATTGCTAGTCAGTTTTTATAAACAAAATCCGCTGCTGATAACCGTCCCTACCTCCCTTGTATAAAACTGCCCTTTTTTACACTCCCCTTCTCGACAGACCCTAATATGCTTTGTAAATTTTCAGTAAAAAATAATTAAATCCAAAAATGGACTTTTTGATTAATTTATAATCAATTACAACCAACTGAACCCTCTACCAAATAAGGACACTATCATGCATGTTGTTTTATTATTAGGCTCATCAACCGCAGGAAAATCATCTCTGTGCACTGAATTGGTTTCTACTCATGGGTGGAAATCCATCAGCATTGATGAGGTAGTGGGTAGGATTGTTAATATGAGTACAAGTGAATTAAAGTTATTAATGAATGAGAAACTCGCTAAATCGGGTGTTAGAGAAAACCTTCAAAAATTAATGACTGAAGAGGAAATTTTAACTTTAGGTGCCAAAGGAGTGCTTACCTTTTCAAAAGGCAATCATCTAATTCGGGAGCAACAATTCCCTAATCCATCTCTTCCTGACCTTGAAAACATCTTAATAAAGGCTGGATTTAAAGCAACCGAAGTTACGAACTTAGCCAAAGATTTACGATTGGTTACTGAAATTGGTGATGCAATATTGAAGCTTTATGATGAGGTGTTCAATAAAGAAAATTGCCAAGAAAACATTGTAATTGACATTGTGCCTAACCCAGATGGTACTGCTCAAGAATGTATTGAACTTTTTAAAAAGCGCGCACAGCAATACTGTACAGAAAATCCAAATGAAACCTTAACTACTTCAATCACTTTTGCATACTGCCCTGTACAAAAATTAAGTGAGCGTATTAAAGAGAGAAATTTTAAAGCAGAACTCAATAATCCTTTGGATAAGAGAGTAGGACTTTTCCCCTTCAATCAATTAGCAACTTTAGTTACAGCAGATAAACACTTTGTTAAGACCTCAGAACATACCCTCTCAAGAAACGAACTGTTTAATCTAGTTAATCAACATGCAAATACTAATAAAGAAGGCGGATCCTTATTTTTAGAAAACCCCTTTGACCCGGATATATTACAACCCCAAAATGCCGACGATCAAAATGACCTACCGCGTATAGGCACTAAAGAAACCATTGAAGGTTATTCAAAGCTTGCTAATCGCTTTGGTTTTTTTGAAAATCAAGAACGTGCGTCACTTAATATTCGAGAAGGAATAACCTTTGATGCAATTATTAATACCGCAAAAGGAGACCCTGCTACGCTGGCTAACGAATTTTTAGAGAAATTGGAAAGAAATAAAATATCCTCTAAAACTGTTTCGACACTATAAAGGGTTTAAACCTACTAACTCACTCAGGTAAACGTGATTTTATCCGCAATGTAGCTTGGCTATGAATTTGCGAAACCCTTGACTCGCAAACACCTAAAACCGCGCCAATTTCTTTTAGATTTAGGTCCTGCTCATAGTATAAAGAAAGAACCAAACGTTCGTTTTTAGGTAAATTTTCGATAATTGCTGCGAGATGATTAGCCATATCGTCGCGTAAAACTTTGTCATGCGGGTCACAGAACTCGCCACTTTCTACATTTAAAACATCATCACTCACACCAAGATCATCAAAACCATAGACCTGGCTTCCCACTGAATCTTTGAGAATCTCGTAATATTCATCTAGATTGATATCTAGTTCGTTGGCAACTTCATGATCTTTACCATCACGCCCAAGACGGTTTTCAACTGTTCTGACTGCCTCAGAAATCATGCGAGAATTACGGTAAACAGAGCGCGGAACCCAGTCATTGCGGCGAACTTCATCTAGCATATAACCCCGGATACGTATCCCTGCATAGGTTTCGAATGAAGCGCCTTTGGTCGCGTCATAATGCCTGACTGCTTCAAGCAACCCAAGCATGCCCGCTTGAATAAGATCATCAAGCTGTACTGAATAAGGCAAGCGCCCGAGCAGATGATATGCAATTCGTTTAACAAGCAATGCATGGGCTTTAACCAGCGTTTCCTGGGTTTGTTGATTCACTTTGCCGTAGGCAGCCAAAGCATCCACGACTATCTCCTTAGTTTCTTGTAAGTGCTCAGAAAGGCCCTATTTGGCTCATCTTTAGAGAAAACATTCGCATCCCCACCTGAGCTATTATTTTTTTTAAAATCTTCTTGTCACCAAGCGCTCAAGAAAAAAGCTGGTATTTCCACCTATTGATTGCTTGTAGGGCCAATCGTCTACCGTTTCAGCAATTTCTAAAAACATCTTGCTTGCCAGAGCTTCTGGGAAAGCAATAATCAGTGATTCTTGCAGTTTTATAGCGTCATGGACACGAACGTCAAAGGGAATGGCGCCTAAATAGTCAAGTCGTACGTCTAAAAAGTGCTCGCTCACACCATATAATTTGTTAAAGAGCTCATGGCCTTCCTGAGCGTTACTCACCATATTAGCCAAAACATGAAAGTGACTCCATTCATAGCGCTTCGACATGACTTTAATCAAAGCATAAGCATCAGTTAATGAAGTTGGCTCATCACAAACAATAACAATTAACTCCTGTGAGGAACGGACAAAACTTAAGACGGTATCGGATATTCCTGCAGCGGTATCAATTATCATGTAATCAAGATCATCAGATAGCTCATTAAAGGCATCAATGATGCCAGCATGCGCAGTTGGGCTTAATTGGGTCATGTATTCAGTACCAGACGCTGCCGGTATAACTCTTATGCCATTTGGCCCTGGCAATATAATATCCGTTAAACTACAAAGGCCTTGTACTACATGAGACAGATTATACTTTGCTTGAAGACCAAGCATGATATCGACATTAGCTAAGCCTAAATCGGCATCCAACAGCAAAACACTTTTTCCAAGTTGCGCTAAAGACACTGCCAAATTGACAGAAACATTAGTTTTCCCTACGCCGCCCTTTCCTGCCGTCACAGCAATAACCTTAACTGGTTTTGAACAAGATAAATTACTAAGCCCAGCATGGTCTGAGATATCTCGATTAGACTTCGACATAGAACCCCCCCAACGTCTTATAGTGCTATTTTGACATTCTAGCCAATTTTAGTTTTAAATTAGTACATATTACTAAATTATTACGCATGAAACGTGCCAGTATCGAACAACTAAAAGAAGATATTTAACTTGATGTTTGCAATAACTGTTCCAATTCGTAGAGCAAATAAGTTTATAAACACCTACGATACTGTGTTCCGACGGTGGGCTCCGAGCACTGTTCAGAGTAGGAGTAGCCTGGTTAGCGCGCTAGCGATAACCAGGTTTCGATATCCTGGTTATCGCTAGCGCACTAAACTAGCTTCGCTATTTGATTTTTGCATGACCCTTCTTGCAGGTTAACCTGTACTCTAACCATTTGAGCCTTAATGGAAAACATGTCAGACTTGCTTAAATCGATTTCTAATGGCTTAAGATGCTCCCCAAAAACAAGCAATTTTCTAATTTTTCTAAGGCTGTTCAAAGCAAATCTCAGTGTTTTCGTCCCGATAATGAAGATCAAATTGCAACACTTATGACCATGCCAAATGAAAATGGATTGCTCGCAAGAGGTAATGGGTCAAGCTACTCTGATTGCTGTCTTAATGATCAAGGCGTGGTTATCGATACGAGTCGTTTCAATCATCTTCTTTCATTTGATGAAGCCTCAGGTCTTTTAGTCTGTCAAGGATCCGTCAGTTTTGCCGACCTTTTCCTAGTCCACCCCGACTATATTCCTCCAGTTATACCAGGAACTCTACGCGCTACTGTTGCAGGAGGTATTGCTAATGATGTCCATGGTAAAAATAATCATCAGCAAGGAAGTTTTGGCGAACATATCGAATGGATTGAATTAGAAATTGGCAATCAATCCTACCGATGTGATCGAAAAACAAATGCTTACCTCTACCACGCAACTATTGCAGGCCTTGGTCTAACCGGTTTTATCAAGCGAATAGCGCTTAAAATGCGAAAAGCCTCGCATGCCGTTGTCGCATCGAGTGCTAAATATTTTGCCTGGGAAGCTGTATTGGAAAGAATGCAAACTAGCGGTTGTGATTATGATTATCAGGTAGCTTGGTTGGATTTGCTTAATAAACCACAGGCTCTAGTTACTTTTGCTAATCACGCGGAAGCGGGGAATTTAAAGCCGCAAAGTCAGTACAAAATGCCACAAATACCCATGCGCTTTATCAATACCTGGACTATGAAGCAATTTAATCGTTTTTACTTTAATCATCCCCGTAAAAAAGAAGTAATATTGTCCCTACCTCAATTTAATAATCCCCTTGATTCAATCAAGAATTGGACCCATTTATATGGCAAAAATGGCCTTTTACAGTTCCAAGCCTTATTTGACCAAGAGCAAGCACTTAGCGCAATCGATGAACTCATCAAACTGATACGCTCACATCAAGCAATACCAACTCTTGCGGTGCTAAAATATTTCACTAAAACGGGTTCTGGCCTACTATCTTTTGCTCAACCAGGTTTTACCTTAGCCATTGATTTTGTTAACAATACTCAATCAAGGCAAGCAATTATAGCAATGAATGAATGGATTACACGAGCAGGAGGCAAAATTTATTTAGCTAAAGATATCTTACTAAGTAAAGATCAGTTCAGGCAGCAATATCCAAAGCATGAGGAATTTTCCAATCTATTGAAACGCTATCAAAGCACGATGTGCTCAGATATGAGTAAACGATTAGGTATTAGCCAATGAAAACAAGAACTTGGATGATCCTCGGCGCAACATCAATTATTGCCGAGGAATTCGCACAATTAGCAGCCCAAGCTGGAAATTCCTTGCTTTTAGTAGGGCGAAACGCCTCACAACTTAACATTATTGCTGCGGATTTGAGGTTGCGTTATCACGTAAAAACTGAGGTTTTAATTTGCGATTTTGGCAAGGATATTAGACCCCTTTTATCTTTATTTGAAAATAATCCAGATGAAATTGATATGTTTATAGCCTTTAGTTCAATTATAGAGAACAGCGCCTTAAATCCGAAAAATATAGAAGCATTAGTTACAATTAATATCCAAAGCACTGTAAAAATTATTCAAACCTACATAGTCAAAACTCAAGCCCAACATCGCATCATTTTTTTAAGCTCTGTTGCAGCTTGTCGCGGCCGAGCAAAAAATAGTCTTTACGGCGGCTCCAAAGCGCTTGTTGAAACCTTTCTGGAAGGGTTAGAACAGGCCTCGGCTGGAAAGTTGCATCTAACGATTGCCCGTCTAGGTTTCATCGACACCGCTCAAACTTTCGGCACACCAGGCATCTTTTACGCCTCTCCTCCGAAAGCTTGCGCTAAAGCCTGCTGGCGCGCCTCTTACGCTGGAAAACGACGCATTTACCATCCCTTTTTTTGGCGTTTCATTATGGCAATAATAAGCCGTTTACCCTTTATTGTTTATAAAAAAATGAAGTTATAGAGGTCAGTCCCTGAGGTATCGACACCTTTTGTGTGTCGTCCCCGCATAGGCTGCCTACGCGGGGATCCATCTATACCGTAAAGCACCTAAGCTGACGAATCGCTCGAGCTGACGATTATGGGTTAATGAAAGATCCTAATCATCGGTAAAATCGGATTAATCAGATGAAAAAATTGCAGGATATAAATGATTAATACAATCAAAACCAATAAATTCAACAGACTTTTTATGCCACCCGCCATAGGAATTAAGGCATTTATCACCCACATAACTACCCCAATTAAAATTATGAGGACAATTAGATTCAATAAATCGACCATGATTTTTCCCTCTCAATAGCTTCAAATTAATTGTAGTACATAAAAGCAAATTTATTCATTTCAATTGCTTAGTGCCTTTGGCGCCGCAGTCGGTGCCTTTTGTGACTTAGGTGCTGTCGGTGTTTGTGGTGGAGCATTGGGTGCCGTTGGTTTTTGTGGCGTTGCCTTAAGAGCTTTACTTCCTTTGATGCTCTTATTGCTCTCAGTCCCAAAAAGGTCTTTCTTAAATTGGCGCAGTATCTCAAAGCTTTGCTTGTGAATTCTGGTTTGCAAAGTTTCCTGCTTATAAACATAGGTGGAGCTGTTTTGTAATTCCAAAAGTCTGAGTACAAACTCTTGTGCTTTTGCAGGTTTACCGGCGCTAATAGCTAACTCAGTCAGAATGCCATGTGTTAGTTCGTCATTGCGAAGCCCATCTATATGCTCCTCTACTGACTCTATAGCCTTTTGAAATTCATTACATTGAAACAGTACTTTCATTGCTGTGATAAAAAAATAACGCTTGTCGTCAATCAGTTTCGCTTGTTTTTGAGCAAGAAAATAATAATCAGCGCTTTTTACGCATTGCCCCGCCCATAAAGCAATTTGTGCTAACTCTCCATAAGAAAATGCAGTTTGCTGTGGGTTTAATTGTATTGCATTTTCAGCATAAAAAAGAGCGAGGGATGCTTGATTAATAGCGAGCGCGTCCTTAGCCATTCCTAGAGCTTGGTTAAAAGTATTCGGTTGTGATTTTAGGACAGTTAAATAATGGACTAGTGCCTTATCTACTTCTAATCTTTGCGCTCTGGTCAAATTAGGCTTTTGGGATATGGTTCTCAGAACAATATATTTAAGCCTCAAAAATTGTAGGTCACTTGAATCAGCACTTTCTTTTAATAGCTTTATGACTGTCGTGGGATCCTCATTGACGTCCTTATAACTAATAGGTAAGTGGCTTTTAGAGGCTAATAAGGCAATGCTATAACGATAATCCACATCAGAAATATATTCCTGATTGATTAGTTGTTCCATTAAAGATCTTCCTGGAAACAAAAAAATCAGCAAACCAAAGACTAACACCGAAGCAAAAACAATAAACCCATAAGAAAACAGCTGGTTCTCAGGTTTAGTCTTTAACTGTTCCTTGACAGTGTATCTCAAATCGTCCACTACTCGCTTCCTGTTTAATGTTGCTATTATAATCGGCAACCTTCAATGGTTGATTATCCTGTTCTAACTGGCAAGATCCCATGTTTGCAAGTTTAAAACTAAGCGGAACGTATCCTTTTAGCGAAAAAACAATTTTGTTCTTATCTGTTAGATCCCAACTTAAAACCTCTGCATTTGCCTCGACAAGATATGGCCTCGTTGGTGCTGATTGAGTAAAACTAATCCGGCTAGTATCTAGCGGTCCGAGATGTATATATAAATCATTATTATGAATACTAAAGCCAATAACATTTTCAGATTTCTCAAGATCAGGAAAGGTTCGCGGCGATTTAACAGGCCACCTGAATTCCCGCAAACTCTTATTATTATAGATGTACCATGAATCAGAACCCTTAGAGGTATCCTTAGCGATTACGGTATTGTTAAAATCGACTACTTTATCAATGTATTCAGTTATATAGAGAGGAATATAGTTTTGCTTTAAGGTCCAATCGTAAACACGCTTTAGTGCACGAAGGGCTGCCTGATCGGTAGCTGAATAAAAATGATAATATATAGACAAGGGTTTAAAGCGAACTGGTTTGTCTGTTAATTCAAAAGTATGAATTGCATTTTGAAAGGCGTATAAGGGTTGTGACCACTCATCGGTATATTCATACTCATTGGGTATCGGTGCAAAAATCTGGTAATACCTTCCATACCCGATACCAAAGGCACTTACATTGGTTAAAGATGGATCCTTCTTGAGATCCATTTCAGACATACCATTAATATTTCTAAGTCCCGCTTCAACAGCAACCTCTAAAGGTTTATCTTGTAAATTTCCATCTCCAGACCAAAACACCACCCTAACCTTCTTATTGGAGGGTGCAAGCTTTGAATTAATGAATTCCGAAGAACCAGCAATTTCTTTTTTGTAACTAAAAAGATAGTCTTTAAGCGGATAAGACAATGCCTTAGTACTAGGTTGTCCCTCAACCAGCTCTCCCCATGCTAGCGGATGAGAATAAGTGTGTGTGGCTAGTTGAACCCAAGGTAATCTAAAAATTTGTTTGGCAACATCGCTGAGTCTTTTTGTTAAGTACTCATTTTTGTCGAGTATCTCAAACTCTCTTTGAATAAATGACACCGTTGTAGGAATTTTATAACGCTTTAAAATATCATCTAAAATTACTTCGCCTGTAAATTTATTGTCAAGCCAGGTAACACGAGAGATGAATGCGTCGCCATCAATATGAGCTGTGAGGATTCGCTTACCATTGGCAGTGGTAATATCAGGTATAGGAAATAGTGGCAAGCGTAAGGCTTCGCGGAAATAAAGGAAAGGATTAATAACCCAGCGGGACTTTGTATCAGGTAAAACCACCATGTCAAAAGGACTAAGTACATAGCCACCCCAGGGGGTTATCGTAATTGCATCCTCTTGCAACTTTCCTGCTGTAATTTTCAAAAGCACCTTAGCTTCTTTATTAGTAATGGCTTCAAAATCCGTAGCAACCGGCTGAGGTAGTACTTCATAACCAATATTTTTATCTTTTTTAGAAATTTTTATATTTTTAACCAGAGTAGGGCTTGGACCATATTTTATGCCTAAACAGGTTAATAAATGTGAAGAACGTGGTAGGCCAAAATTTTGCATGAAAACCACAGGTATTCCCGCTCGTACCTGTTTGGTCAACCAACCCTCCAATAATTCATGATTTTTGATCACCGGTTTCTCAAACCAAGCAATAATCCCTGCATATTCTTTTGAAAGTTGGTTAGGCAATGTTGAGTTGACTGGCTGCAAAACGGGCACGAACCCCATAAATTGTAGAGGAAAAGCGCCATACAGAAAGGAAGGGATTGAGGTGGCTCGATTTTGAAGGATTTGGGGCGTTTCATTATAAAGTAGCAAAATTTTACGTGGAACTATTTCCTGCGCACCTGAAATCTTAGTTACTGAACCTGAATTTATAGTTAATATATCTCGGCTTACAGGTTCTAAACCTGAGCTAGTAGATTCTATATTTAAGCCAATAGTTTTTAAATTAGAGTCAGCGACCCAGGGAATAAATCCTAAGTCAGAAATTTTTTTAGCAGTTTCACGTCCTTTCTCCTGCTCTGTCGGTTCAACATAATCAATAACTATGACTGGCAAGTTATAGGCTTTTCTAGTGTTATTAAGTTTATCGAGTAGCCACTTCCGGTCCTTCTCTGAAACTGTCTCGTATTTTTGAGCTTTAGAATTCCAAGCTGCAAACAAGGATTCAGCGGCCACAGCATCAATAGAATTATGAATAGAGTCCAACACCTCAAAGCCACGATTAGTAATTATAGAAGCATCAGGGTATTTCGCTTTAATCCGTTTAATTAAGTCAATAATCCCAGCCTGTTGTTGCTGTATTTGCGTAGGATCTAATTTTAGCAAGTGATAAGAATCGAGAGTATCAAGGAAAAATCCGCGATAACTACTCTCCCAGAGTGGGGTAATTTTCTTATTGAGCAAATAATCACGCCAGTCCGGATTAGCCATATCCAAAATCTTCGATCCCCAGGCTGGATTTAAACCTTTGATCCAGCTTGGGTCTATTTGTCCAATCTCATCGGATTTTTCATCCACTTCACCTACATTAACGTAGGCATAAAGTTGGCTAGAGGCACTGTTATAGAGTTTAGGATTTAAGTCTTTCTGGGGTGTAACAATTACAACTTCAAAGGCAAGTAATTCTTCAAGAGGAGGATTAGCACCATAATAAAAAGCAACTCGGGTATTATTATCGAATGCATAACATGTTGAAAACATGAACATTAATAGGCAATTAAAAAGAACCAGCATCCTTGTCATGAGCTTACCAGTTGAAAGAAATAAAAGTCCTTGGTTTTTCGAGTATAATATAAGTTCTAACAAACCACATCGTTTTTTTTTAAGCTTTTATGGTTTCGCCTTTTATTTATAAAGTTTGTTTCAAAAATGAAGTAAGACCAGTCTCTATAGATGTATGCGCATTAAAACCCAACTCCTTTTTAGCTAAACATCCGTCCCCTACGGAGTGATAAAGATCACCTTCCCGTGCCTTTTCATAAATTATAGGAACTCTACTCTCCATAAAATCCATCATTAGATTAGCCAACTCTAATATTGAAAGCGAACGACCAGTGCAAACATTGAATAGACCCGATTTATTAGTAGCACTTTCTGCAGCAGCTAAAAAAGCCTCTACAGTATCGTCAATATATATAAAATCCCGAGTTTGCTTTCCGTCACCGTAAATTTTAATTGTTTGATTTTCTTTAATCGCATTTTTAAAACGAGTAATAACACCGCTATAAGAACTTGAAGCCATTTGACCGGGGCCATAGACATTAAAAAGTCGCAAGCCTATTGAATGAATACCGTATAAATGCGACATCACTTCGGCATAAATTTCATTAGACAACTTATCCCCGCCATAGGTTGAATGCGGAATTACTCGTTCAGATTCTGATAAAGGCAGCGCTTTGGAATCACCATAGACCGCAGAGGATGAAGCGTAAACCAACGTTATTGGTCGGTCCATATTCTTTAATTCTTCAAGTAAGCCATTAAAAGCTAAAACATTAATTTCATGGCTGAAAATCCAATCTCGTGCACAAATCGGTATAGAAGCTATGGCTGCTAGATGAAAGCAAGTATCAACTTCTTTCAAACATTCATGAATTAGCCCTGTTGATAAAATATCGCCTTCAATAAATTGCGCCTTGTGGATATCACAAAAAGTGGGTTTATGAATAGATTTGTCAAGAACTAATACTTCCTTGCCTAAAGATAACAAATGACTTACTAAATGACTGCCAATAAAACCATTTCCACCGGTCACTAATACCTTTTTCATGTAAGGCTCCCTAGGGGGCTATCTAACTTTAAGGTTAGTTCAGTGTACCAAATTTATCTACTTGAGTTCTTTTTTAAACGCTCAATTCACCTTTTAACGAAAATCAAAGGAAAGGCTTGTGAAATCCTATGTATTTGATATTCTGACTAAATGCGATGCGAAAAATTGTATGGAGCAACTTTAGGACATGGGAAAGTCATCACTAGTCTTACTATGCTGTGTACATCTTATGCTACTGGACAACGCGAGAGCGCAATCCGCTGGCAGAACGACTACAGTGTATGGATTAGAGCAAGGGAGCCATCTAAGGATTTCCAAAAACTCGACTGACAATTATATGTTGCAGGTCGCATCCTTCGAAAAGCATGCTAACGCCGTGATTTTCAAAAATCAGATAGCCAAACAAATTGAAAGCCCTGTTTACATCGAACCAGTTAAGCGTGTGCCGATTGCCTACCGCGTGGTTATTGGACCCATCCCCAATGCTGCTACCGTTATTAATATTAGTCACCAGTTATTATCCAAAATAACTACCATTAAAAAAGCTGAAGGCGCTAGCTCAAAAAAAATTCCTCTTAAAACAGAAAAAACTGCCAGGATAAATAACCTTGGCAAAAAGGTGAAAGCCCAGAGCACATTGGCATCGACCACAGCGAATGTAAGATCTCGCCACATGCAGTTTCCAACAAGGTCAAACCGTCGAGAAATCGCCCATTACAGTCAAGTGAACCCTAAGAAGTACACTATTCAAGCCTCTACTTTGCAAAACTCCTTTAGTGCCGCCAACTCTGACAAGAGAGAAAATCAAGATTCGCCAAAGAATTTAGCCCTTGCAGGAAACGCCCTTCCAAAACCACAGGGCAAAACCACTACCATTTATGGATTAGAGCAAGGCAGTCATCTGAAAATCCCCAAGCAGGCGACTGTCAATTATAGGCTGCAAGTAGCTTCCTTTGAAAAGCGTGAAAATGCGGTGATTTTCAAAGATCAATTAACCCAAAAAATTGACCATCCTATTCACATCGTCTCTGCCAATCGTATGCCCCTCACTTATCGAGTAGTGATTGGACCCATTTCTGATGCGGTTACTGTGGTTAATCTTAGTCAGCAGTTACTTGCCAATAAAATTCATAGCAATTTAGCTGGAAATAATCATAGACAGCAAATTCTTCGTCCTAACATTATGGCTCGAACAACGGATAGAAAAGGGAAAAGAGGGAATTCCATTGCAAAACAAATCGCTAGAAATTCTGAATTTGCCAAAACAAAAAACTCATTAGCTCAAGAGTTAACTGATATAACCAATGAAAATAATGGGCAGCTAAGTTGGATGAGTAATTTATTGCCAGTCTTCGCTCCCATTCCCGTTATTTCCAGCCCTTTAGCCGCTGCTCCGGATGATCTGTCAATTTATCAATCATCTTTGACATCTACTGCTAGCAATATTGAGGCTGCTTTTAAGAATCAGGCGAATCCAGAGCTGTACTCTGTCCAAGCCTCTTCTTTATCGAATCTCTATACAGGTTCCTTTTCCTCGACCTATTCCGAAACTAAGAAAGAAGAGGAAAATTGGCAAAAGAATTTATTTCTTGCACTTGCGGATGAAAAACTACGAACAGAAGCAGGAACAACACCTAAAAGAAAACCCACCGATAAGACGAAGTTTTTGCCAAGAGAAAAAAACCGCGAAGATCAAACTTCTATACCTGTGATTACCATTAACAATTATTCTTCTCCTCTGAGAAAGAAAACACCCTCCTATGAACAACCTACAGACTTAGGTGATGAAAAAAACAAGGATAGGGTAGCTTATGAGTCAGACAAAAAATTTCAGCCACTCATTCAGTTAGCAGAATCATCTGATGTGGCCATACCTCTTAATCAACCTTCCTTAACGGACATGCAGCCCATTGATGACAAGCTCACTTATGTCAGTCACGGAAGGCAGGTACAAATCACATTAAAACGTTACGATCCTAAGGTATTTTTACTTGCTTATAATGTCTTTGTGATGAATGGTAGTATCGGCTATGCATATAGAATCGCTTATTCGGCGGTTAGTCATGATCCTAAAAACGTCATGTGGCGTGAGAAATTGGCGCAGGCTGCACTCTGGGCTGGTAACGGTGCGGTTGCTTTGGAACAATGGATGTATTTGATCAATAACCGGATCACTCCAGAAAAATACATCAAAGATGCGCTGGTACTTTCACGACAAATAGCTAATTACGATGCGCAATCTCAGATCTATGAATATCTACTGCAGCAATCACCGCAGAATAAAGATTTAATGTTAGATTACAATATATCAATGCAAAAAAGAGGCTATCCTGGTAAGGCATTAAAAATGTTGCTAGGGATCCCAAATGTCGAAAGCGATCGCAAATTTGTCGAGCAACTCGTTGGTATTTCTAGTGGAACAGATGAGCCAGAAAAAGAATTGTATTATCTGCAAAAACTGGCCGCTTTGAACCCCTCGGATATAAAAATAAGATTAGAGCAAGCTAGAATACTTTATTCACGCGGTGATCTTGAAGGCGCTTACCGAATTTTTGCTGAAACGGCATCGATGGCTGGAATTAAAAATATTAATTTTTGGGATCAATATGCTTCAATGGCCTTGCTAACTGGGCATGGTAATGTCGCAATCATTGCCCTTAAACATTTATTCAACGCTAACGTAATCAACCTCTCTGCATTATTACAATTAATCCAATTAGAACAATTGGATGGTCAAACCTTAGTTGCTTATCACGATGCACTCAGAGCCTATAGAAAGAATCCTCATATTTTAATCGCCAAACTAATAATGACTTTAGGTGCCGATTTAAAAAAATGGTATGAAATTAAACTATTTATGAATTCTCTTTCCACTAAAAATTTCCAAAAATTAAGCGCTGATCCTGAATTTGCAATGCTAATTGCTCAAACTAATCGAAAGGTAGGTTTAGTCATACAAGCTTTTAATAACTGGAGCAGAATCTTAGATCTCTGGCCTGAATTATCGCTTGTCCAAGAGGGTTATCTTTGGTATTTAATTGAAAATCATGAATTTCGCCAAATGAAATATGTCTTAAGGAAATGGTGCCATATTTTGGGTATGAAACCTGAGCTTTGGGAAGTACATTCTGCTGCCCTCTCTGATATTGGTGACAATATTAGCGCCCTAGCTATTGCCAAACCGCATTATGAAGAAATTAATCAAGACTATGCCAAATTATTAGCTACTGCAGATTTATTTAATCAAGTAGATCACACTATTCCACCTAATCAAAATGATAATGTTTTTGAGGCCTACTATTTAAAAAGAAGGGCAGTCTATTTATTAATGCAGGAAATAGGACCACACCCAGAAAAACTATCTTTAAGGCAGAAATTAGCCTACTCAGAATTGGTACGCTCCTTTGCTCCCGCTTCAGTGATATACAATGTCATTCTGAAAATCTCTAAAGATTTATTTAAAATACCAGAAGTAGATGATCAAGTTTTAGCCTGGGCTTTAGAAAATAGAAGCTATTCATTAGCACGTCATATTATTAGAGCTCATAAGCAATCTCATAGTTTTACTCCACCGTGGATGTCATTAACTCTTGCCCTTGAAGAGAATGACAGGGATATGATGCAATTCCTATTACTTGACTCTCCTGATTTGCTACCTTATCGCGACAGAGTTACTGCAGCAACTCGGACAGGAAATTTAGCTCTCGCAGAAACTTATGCCTTTAAAGGTCTGAAAGAACATCCTTTTGACTCAAACATGTATGATTTATTTAAAGACACCATGCTACTTCGTGCAAATAAGGTCTCAAGCTCTTTATCAAAGCAAAACTTCGGAAATGTTTCTGGTCCCCTATCTAAACTCTCATTTCGTACTTTTGTAACACCCTCGGTATCACTTACCCCCTACGGTATGGCCTGGGTTCCAAGAACTAATGATACACAAGTGATTGCAACAACCCCAGATGTAGATCATAAAGTCGGTATTAAAGCACGCAAATATGTTGATAATGGCTGGTGGGAAGTTGATCTTGGTGAAAGAAAAAGCCTAGCTAGAGTTTTTCCAATCATTGCTAAATGGCATCGTGATAATCTTATAGCTAGATTGAACGGAGAATTAACTCTAGCCTATCGTGATCTAGCTGATGAAACCACAGCCCTTAGGCTAGGTGGAGTGAAAGACGAAATAAAGATGCAATTAGATTACGATTCAAAAAGTTATAATCAATATAACGCTGAATTAAGTTTAAATAAGTACTACGGGCAAGATGGATTCGCTTTAGGCTCCAGTGAGATTTTACGTCTTCATTGGCAACACAAATTTTACCTAAGCTACCCCGATTGGAATCTCAATCTTTATGGGGACTCCCTCAATTTTCATACTAAGAATAGAGTTTTGACCCCCTTATTGGCGCAATTAGTACCAGTAGAACAAGACCCACTTTCTTCATTTTACATGCCAGTTAGTGATATTAATTCAGCACTTACTTTTGGCTTTGGCCAGCAATACAGAGAAGAATATACCCAAAAATGGAGGCCCTTTGCTGAAGCGGGTATTTTGGTTAGCAAGTTGCTTGGCTTTGGACAAATTTTTGAAGGAGGGTTTGCAACTAGTATATTTGGGAGAGATCATTTAGTATTATTTGTTGAATATAGTAAAAATCAACAACAGGTTAACCAGCAGCCGCAGGCCTTAGGTGAACCAGTAGTAAATCAACGACAGGAATCACAGGTGTTTTATAATATAGGGATAAGTTATGACTACTATTTCTAAACGTGGCTTTAAATTTCTAAACCACAAATTCTTTATCAAAGCAAATCTTGCATTAGTTATGTTTGGACTATTAACCGCTTGTTCAACGATGAGGGTTAATGTTAGCAATAAAATGCTAATTCCAGCTTATACAAGGATTGGTGTTGCAGCCTTTGCTAATCACTCAGACACACCCTTAGCAAACCGACAAGTAGAAACAATGGTCGTCGGCCTATTACGCGCAAGAGGCTTTTGTAACATCAAGCAATTCCAGCATGTACAATCTTGTGCAAAACTGCTTTATTGCCCTGATGAAACATTATCTAAACGAGCAATTCTAAGCTGGGCACGCGCTAATCGACTTACCTATGTAGTCACAGGGGCTGCCAATGAATGGCGTTATAAAGTAGGTCTCGATGGAGAACCTGTGGCAGGTGCTGCGTTGACCATGATTAATGTACATACCGGTCAAATTGTATGGACCGGAGTGGGCTCAATCATCGGTGGTAGCCGATCAGGCTTAGATGTTGTTGGACAATCTATGTTGCAGTGGATGATTTTCAATAACCTTTGCCCAATCAGTGGGCCGATTGGCGTACCGGTTAAATCGACAATTCTTGTACCGGTTAAAGCTCAAGTCAATGCAGCAAGATATACAAAATGAAATTTGAAAGCGACTTCTCAATTGCCTATGGGACAAAACGATCCGATGTCTGGAAAGCAATCGAAACGGTTCTTATCACGCTGATTGTTTTCCTTGTGGCCTATTACGTAAATCCGGAGGACCCTTTTAATTTAAAGGGTCCTTTTCCCTGGATAATTTTTGCACCCATTTATTGCAGTCTTATTTACTCTACGATTTACGGTGTAGTTTCCTTACTAATTTTGTTCGCTTTGATGATACATCAACAGCATCTTGATTTACTTGGAAATCTGGCCTTGAGAGAATACATTGCTGGCAGCTTAGGCTTAACCCTTATTGTCGGACTAGTTAGTTCCTATTGGACTTCACGCATCCGTCATGTCGAGCATTTAAATAATTATGTCCGTGAGCATTTAGAAAATTTATCACGCGACTACTATCTCCTGCGTATTTCTCATGAACGAATAGAGCAATCTTATATAATAAAACCCTTGTCTTTTAGAGATGCTTTTCTGCAAATAAAACAGGAAATCTTACGAAATAACTGTGAGCTTAACCCTGAAACCGCGCAATTTTTATTAAATATTTTCAGTCAATATTGTTCTATAAATAGCGCGGCGCTCTGCCTATATGATGAAAAAACAAAAGACACAAATACCTTAGCCTTAATCGGATCTGATTTTTTTATCAACACCAACGACCCTTTAATGGAAAATGCAATTAAGGATGAAATATCTACTTACGTTTCGATATCTCAACTTGTGAATAGAAATCAAAGTTCCTATTTAGCTGTAATTCCTTTAATTGAATTTGGCAAAAATCGAAAAATAATCGGTTTTGTAGTCATCAAAGATATGCCATTCTGGTCTTTAACTCATGACAACCTCGAAGTCTTGTCTGTCTTTGCCTCTTATTTCACATTCAATTTAGAAGTGTTGAAAAAAGCAGAACCCTTAGTCAAAGAGTTCCCGAGCTGCCCTCCAGAATTCTTAAAAGAATTACACACGCTGATACTTTTGAAACAATATTCTAATGTTGACAGCGCTCTCTCCTGCCTTACGGTCCCTCCTGGTCCACAACAAGAAAATATCGTTTACATTCTAGAAAGACAAAAACGATCGCTGGATTATATATGGGTGCTTGACAAGGATTCCAACAAATTAGTTATCACTCTGATGCCACTTACTGGCATTGAAGGGATGCTTGGCTTTAAAAATCGAATCGCAAATTTCGTAAAGAGTGATTTTGGCCTAAAAATTAATCGTGATGGCTTGAATTTCCGTTTCCAACAATTAAATCAACAACCAGTAAAAACACAGTTAGATGATTTTATAAAGGAAACAACTCATGTTAGCGAGTAGCGCTCTTTTAGAACCGCATAGTATTTTTTCCATTTGGCCTTTTTACTGTATTATTTGTCTTCCTTTGACCTACTTTATCATGTTGATAGTACCCTATTCTATGCGTCGAAAGGCTTTACCTGTTTTTGCTCTTTTCTACTTGTTATCTATCTCAATTTTTATTTTTGGAATAATTATTTCTATACTACTGGCCTTTATTTTCTTTTATCAAAAGCCTATTTCGAAGAAAAAACCATTTTGGTTTACAGTTGACTATCCTGATTACCAACGCCCTCCTTCAACAGATTTTCTCAGTTATGGTGAAGGATCTGGTTTCCAAATGGTTAGATCTCCCAGCTCATCTAATTTTTCGCGTGAAAAAATGCTTGTAGCCGTTAATCAGTTTGAAGCAAAAGGCGTGAGTAAAATTAATACTCTCGCACTAAGTGATGATATGGAAGAAGTGCGGCTTTATGCGCAAAGCCTAATTGAGAAACAAGAAAGAAAATTTTCGAAGTATATAAAAAAATTCCTTAAAGAACTGGAAAAATCAGACGACGTAGTGATGACTGCTTATTATCATAAACAAATTGCTGAAATTTTGTGGGAACAAGTTTATAAATATTTAGTGGTGGATGAGAACTTAGAAGCTACTCTGGAAAAAATCAAATTTTACGCAAAAGAAGCTCAACAAGTCTTAACTGATGATTTAGAGCTGCCTTTAATTTTAGCAAAAATTAATTTATATCAGTCAAATTATGAAGAATCAAGAAAATGGCTAAAACAAGCTGCAGAAAATGAGGTTCCGGATTACAAAATTTTCTCTATTCTTGCAGAAATTGAATACAATGAAAAAAATTATTCTGCAATTAAAAATACACTAACTCCTTGTTTAAATAAGGAGATTATTGGATTACAACCAATTATTTCATTCTGGGTAACTAATGATTGAGACCTGCTTCTCTAGTAAACAAGTTGATATTCTAATCTTTTTAGAAGGGACTTATCCCTTTGAACGAGGTGGTGTTTCTACCTGGGTACATGAAATGTTAACGAATATGCCTCAATATGAATTTGGAATCATTTTTTTAGGTTCCTACGAAGGTGAGTATGAGGAGTATTTGTATGATATTCCAAAGAATGTCACCCACTTACAGATTATTTATTTATTTAACAAGTCTGTAGTAGCAAAAGCTATTCCGGCTAAGCTTGAAAAAAAGCAAGAAGCTCTCGACAAAATTAAAAAACTGCATGACATCTATAAAAATTCACACGGTTGCCCTAAAGATTTAATCGAAAATCTTCCGGATATTGCCTCTTTGCTTGTAGGAAAAGACGGTTTTGATGCAGAGCATTTTTTGCGCAGCGAGGATGCATGGCAATACATTAATGAACAATATGAAAATTTTAGCACTACTCCTTCATTCATTGATTATTTTTGGAATGTTCGCAATATGCATCTGCCGCTATGGCAGCTGGCAGAATTAGTAGACAATGTACCCAAAGCAAAAATTCTCCATACAATTTCTACGGGCTATGCTGGATTATTAGCCACCATGGTGCATCAGCGTTATGGCTACCCATTAATTTTATCAGAACATGGACTTTACACCAAAGAACGTAGTATTGAGTTGTTACAAACAACAATGTTCCCCAAAATTGACCGATTAATATCGGATGCTAAAAACTTTAATTATGAGCATAGTGTATGGCTTAATTTCTTCGATTCACTTGCACGCACCTGCTATAACTATGCGAATCCAATTATAAGCCTCTATAAATCAGCGCAGGAACAGCAAATTGCAGGGGGTGCTGATGGTAGTAGAACTGAAATAATTCCCAATGGGGTTGATATTCCTAGGTTTGCGCAAGCAAGGCGCCCTGCTAATGAGGAAATCCCAAAAATTGTTTGTTTCGTGGGCCGAATTGTACGCATTAAAGATGTAAAAACTTTTATTCGCTCTGTGGCAATAATGACCACTGAAGATCCAAATATAAAAGCCTGGATAAGGGATGTTGGTAATACTGATCCTGAGTATTTAGCTGAATGTATTGATTATATTTATTTGATGGGACAAGAAAATAATATCGAGTTTATTGAAGAAGACAATATGCTTAATATTCTATCAAAAACCGGTTTGATAATTTTATCATCAGTCAGTGAAGGCATGCCTTTAGTATTATTAGAAGCCTTGGCGGCCGGTGTGCCTGTAATTTCTACTGCTGTTGGATCTTGCGGCGAACTTATTGAAGGGAAGAACGAAGAAGATCGCGCCCTAGGGAAGGCTGGAGCTATAGTCCCTATTACTAAGGCTAATCTGCTTGCAGAAGAAGCTGTTAAGCTACTTAATAATCCAGATTTATGGCGTCAGGCGCAAGAGGTATGTATCAAACGGGTGGAAAAATATTATGACCAACAAACCATGATTGAGAGCTACACAGAAATTTATAATCGTTTTCTTTCCAAAGAGAAAACAAATCAGACAAACGATTAATTAAACGCTTCTTTTCACTGAACATCACGTAGCAATAGGGCAAAAAAATGGCCGGAATAGGGATTGAGTTACGTAAGTTATCGAGCAACAACTCTTTTTTAGGGTTTGTACGGGCTCATTTGTATGCGGGCATATTAAGCAGTGGCGCCTGGATAATTTCCATTTGTATTTTAATTGGAATCTATTTCTATCTCGAACATTTTTTAGGACACACTACTTTTGCTATTCAATTTTTAGTTGCTGTTACCTATCTTATCTCTACATCATTAATCTCAAGCGGAGTTTTTCAGAATAGTCTAAATCGCTATATTTCGGATCAAATCTTCACTGACAAATTTGGCAGAATTTGCCCAAATTTTTTGGCTTCAATTTTAGTTTTGACAATGATAACCCTGCCAATCGGCTATCTATCAGCTGAGTTTTTACTCTATTCCCAGTCCCTTGGCGTGAAGTTATTGATGGCGAGCAGCTTCGTGGTTTTAAATATTTTATGGTTATTTACTAATGCGTTATCTGGATTAAAAAATTATCGATTCTTATTGTTTGCTTTTATTATCAGTTACTTTATTATTTTTTTCTTGGCAATTAATTTATACCAATACAAGCTCTTTGGATTGTTGCTGTCTTTTTATATTGGCCACATCCTATTGCTTGTTGCTTTTTTTATTTTCTTACTAAGATCCTACCCAACCAACCATCTATTCAGCCGCGAAATTTTTCATTTTATGAAGATAAATCCTGCCTTAGTTTATAGCAGCTTCTTCTTTTACTTAGGCATTTGGGTTGATAAATTTTGCTTTTGGTATTACAGCAATACATCGACAGCCACCTTAGATCACCTGCACTCGTCACCTGTCTATGACATGCCTATTTTTATAGCTTTTCTTCTCATCTTACCGGGAATGGCTGTATTTTTTTATGAGATGGAAACTAATTTTGCACGGTATTACGACCGTTTTTATGATGCTATTCGCGAAGGTGCGACATTGAAAGAAATCAATGAGAAACATAGCGAAATAATTGCGATGGCTAGAACCTCGCTCTTAAATACCGTTCAAGTACAAGCAGGTTTAGCCGCCTTCGCTATTTTATTAGCCCCAGAAGTCTTAAATTTTATGAATTTATCACCGATTTACGTTTATTTACTTCGTATCTCTTTAGTGGCCGCATCATTATTGATTGTATTGATGGCCTTAATGAATATCTTTTTTTATCTAAACATGCCTCGAAAGGTTTTCTTGATAGCACTCATTTTTTTCTTACTTAATTTTTTCCTGACCCTCTTAAGCATTTACCTAGGACCCCTTTATTATGGTTATGGTTTTGCACTTGCAACATTAATCTCTGTCACCATTTCCATGCTTATGCTAATCGGTGCATTTAAAAAACTAACTTATTATGCCTTTATGTCGAATTAGGACCTGTAGACAAAACTTCAGCGCTTCTGCGCTCCGATATGTTGCCAAGCCCTAATTAACCAATAGGTATACACAATGCTTCTGAATGAGCTTGGTTTTTTGGTCTATTAGTTAATTTATTTGATTTCTTATTACGATAACGACTGATTTTTAATGGCGAATTTTAGCCAAATCAGGTATAATTAATAGACTATAAGGAGTTTAATTATGCGATCAACATCATACCAATTACCTGTAAATCTAGAGCATTTAAGCGAGCAATCCAAACGTGCGCTTGCCAACCTGAACTTAGAGGGCATAAAACCTACTCCTGCGCTACTTGCTGATATGAAACAATTGGATAATGGTTTAATCACTGAAGAGCAATTTTTACAACGTGCAATCAACCGGGCTGTTCTTTAATAGTTAATGTCTGATCCTTATCTCTATCCTGGCACTAATACCCTTATTAATCGAATGGATATTAAAGATCCAGCAAAACTCCAAGACTTAGAAGCTGCAATTTATCGCCTAAAAATTGGTGGTTTGTTGCCTTCTGGCCATTTTAATTACGATCATCTAAAAAAAATACATCACTATCTCTTTGGGGAACTTTACCCTTGGGCGGGTGAAGAGCGAACGGTTGATATTTCCAAGAGCGGTAGCCATTTTGCAAGATATGAATTTATTAACCGTGAAATTAATAAAATTTTTAAACAATTAAACCAAGAAGATAATTTACTCGGACTCGATAAATCGTCTTTTTGTGAACGATTGTCTTATTACTTTAATGAAATCAATGCCTCTCATCCGTTTCGAGAGGGTAATGGTCGAAGCTTGCGTGCGTTTTGTGATTTACTTGCTGAAAAGGCTGGGTTTGATCTGGATTGGTCAAAGGTTACACGAGATACTTTTATTGAGGCAAACTTAGCTGGATTTAATGGCAATGAAAAACCGATGGAAGCGATATTTCGACACATATCCTCCCCTCCCCGTTAAGCAGGAGCCAATTTTTAATCCTCGCCAAAAAATAAGAAGCCCTGATATTGCTGAACAATTAAAAAGCTACCTTGAGAAGCAAATTAAAAATAGATTATGTTTAATTATGCACCCAAAGTTAGATTCTTCTCAAAAGAACATTCAGCATTTACATAAACCCATGCATAAACACCAGAATTAAGTTGAACTTTAATTCGTTTATAATCGGAGACTTCATAGGAATCAGCTTGCATTAACTCTTCTTGACTAAGATCAAATACCTTTCCGCTCACCTGATCTTTAGCGTCCCCTGTATAGCTAATAATTGGGTGTTTGTTTTCACCGCTAGTGGCAACCACATTAGCATCTTTAATTTCAAGCGTTGTTAAATTAAATTGTGATAGAACATCCTCCTTGCCCTTAAGTTTACGTCCGAAGGTAGCCAGCTGCACGCTTTCAAACTGCAAGGTTCCATAGGAAAAAATTTTTTCAGTATACATTTTTTGCAATCCCTATGATTGAAGCTTATCTAAACGACTCCATCCAAACGCATTTTTAGCAAATAGAAAATCCCTTTTTTGGTTGAATCGGTTAGGTTATTGGATTCCATGTATTTTAAACTAAAATCAATGAACGAACTTAGTTGTTCTTCTTCATTGCTGTTTGCTTGATTCTTTTTATAATTATTTTCTAATTCAATCGCTAGTTGTTCTAGTACCTTTTCATCGGGTTTTTGCACATTCTCTAACCTTGCCTCTTGGCTTGCTGCCGCAATTTTAGCTTTGAATGGTTCTAACTCAGTGCGAGAGGTATTTAAAAAGGTGCTTAAATCTTTAGGCTTGTTGGCTCTCCAAATCTCTATATCGCCTTGGAAAGCTAGAACTGTCATTAATACTCTGGAATCAATGTGTTTGCTCTTAAATAAATCTTTTTTGTTAATGGAGATAGTCCAGTCATTTTTGATTCTTAAAAAAGGTCTGTGCATAGTCGCCATTTCTTGATTAGTAACAGGATCGTAAATGTAAAAGGTTGTTCCCCAGATATTCATTTTTGCACTGGCTAATTTAGTCAAAGCATCACTTCCATAGATATCAAAGGTAGGAAGAAAGGTTAGGAATTGTTCCTCAGCATAGCCAAGAAAGTTATCAGATTTATCATAAATATCAAAATGAGCAGTTATTGAAAAAAATTTAGACCGCGCCGTTGCTGTTTTATTGTCATTGGGATCAAAAAACTCATAGGTCGGCACAATATTAAATAATCTTCGGTATAGGGTGCCAATTTTTTTAGTCTTGGACACTATATCGAAGCTAGTTGTTAAACTAATCAAGTGCTGCTTAATATAAAACTTATCAGGGACTTCATCATCGGCAAATGCATTGGAGTTAATCATGAGGAGAAGGGAGCAAGCTGCAATTAGATTTTTCATTTTAGATCCAAGTTTATAGAGTTAGTGGACAAAGCATTTAGCGCCCTGAAAAACGCATGGAGTATATGTCGATTAATTCATCAAAACAACTTATAAACACTTAACCTGCTCTATATGGATTAGAGAGAGTAACTTAACTGCAGATCTTCGATAAATGCTGCATGCTCATCGGGTAGGAGGGAATTAATTACCCATTTAAGTGGTTGAATAAGGAAGCATTCCAGCGCGAACAACGTCAGGGCTGTTGGAATTACAAGGGCATAGGAAACAAGACTGCAGGCAAGAGCAAAGGGTACATAGAAATAAGATGATTCAAAACTTAGGTCGATTAGTGCATTACTAAAGTAAATCGCCGCGCAAAATAAATCATAGCCAAAACTATTATCATAACTAGTTTCTTCTTTTATTTCGGCAAAAATAGACTTTAAATTTTCTTTATGCAATATTTCCCACGTCTTGGTGAACGAGGTACTTAAGGCATCATTTGAGTGGTTCACTTTTTTACTAACAATGTTGTTGCTTCTATCGACACCAAGAGTAAAAAATTTCCTATTCCAATACAATTGACCAATCTCAGAGGTATGGAAAAAGCGATACCCTGCTACTATGCCATCTTTTCTTGCGCCTTCTGAACCGAGAACAACGGATTCACCACCTTCTTTCCTAAGTCGATGATCTGAAGAAGCTTGATCTACTTCAAAATGAAATTCCGTAGAAAAGTAGGAAAGAAATTCACGAAATTGAGCGGTAATATTAAATAAGCTCTGGTCATGAATTGCGCGACGCGCTTCCATTAGCACTTTCATTGCAATAATTTTTTTCAAAAGATGACGATCTTCTTTTTGATTAAGTTCTCTAATCTTTACCTTTGCCATAAAGATTTGTTGCTCTTCTTTAGATTTATTAATGAAATTTGATATCGAAGTGGAATTAATTAATGTTTTGGTCATAACTACTCTAGGAAACGAAATGCGCAATATTAGCACTGAGCCCTAGGATCACCAAGGAAATTTGATTACTATTAGTTCGAAATAGAGAAGCAAAGTTTTATTCAGCTATTGTTGCTTTTAGTAAATCTCTGATTTCAACTAGGAGGGATTGCTCCATTGAAAGCTTTTCCGGTGCATTTTCGCGCCTACGTCGCAAGACATTGATAAATTTTATAGCGATAAAAATAGCAAGGGCGATGATAACAAAATCGATTATGGATTGTAGAAACGATCCCCATTTGAAAACTGCGGCACCGATTTTAAAGGAAATAGAGGCAATATTTATTCCGCCTAGTAAAACGCTAATTAGGGGCATCACAAGACCTTCAACGAAAGATGAAATAATCTTACCAAAGGCAGCACCAATCACCACTGCAACAGCCAGATCCATCGCATTACCACGCATTGCAAATTGCTTGAACTCACTCAACAACTTCATTCTTGCTCCCTTTTCTAGAGACATTTTAGGCTGAAAGAATTTATTTTAACATTTTACAAGCAATGTGCGCAAATAAATATCAATATACACTAGGGTGCTTGGACTGCAATCACAGTGACAACCTCAACCGCAGGAGCCGCTCGAGACTCATCATGACTTTCACCCTCGAGGTGAAAAACACTATGCAAAGCCCGCACGCCTTCATCTAATAAAGAAGCATCAATTAAGACTGATATTTTAATTTCAGAAGTGGCAATCAACTGGATATTGATCCCCTTTCCTGCCAGAGTTTTAAACATAATTGAGGCAATTTCTGGATGACTCTTAAGCCCTGCTCCGACTAGGGAAAGTTTGGCTAAATCATTTGTACCAACCACCCCATCAGCACCCAATTCTTTGACTAATTTACGTAACTGTTTCAACGTCAACTGGTATTCATCACGATGCACTGTAAAAGTAAAATCAGTTTTATCATGGGCAGACAGATGCTGAATTATCATATCAACATTGATACCGATCTCAGAAATTTGAGTTAAAATTTCAGAAGCAATACCTGGTGCATCAGGCACACCAGTTAAAGTAACCTTTGCTTCATTACGACTGTGAGCAATACCGGTTACTACCGGCGCTTCCATGCTATTTTTTTGCTGATAGGTTATTAAAGTTCCAGGCCCTTCCTGAGTGGAGGACAAAACACGTAGGGGAATATTGTATTTGCCGGCAAATTCTACCGCACGAATTTGCAATACTTTTGCGCCTAAGCTAGATAACTCCAGCATTTCTTCAAAAGTAATTTGTTCCAGTCGCTTAGCATCGGGCACAATTCGTGGATCAGTAGTATAGACGCCATCGACGTCGGTATAAATTTGACATTCATCAGCTTTTAGAGCGGCAGCGATAGCAACAGCAGTAGTATCAGAACCACCACGGCCAAGTGTCGTGACGTTCTCATCCTTGTCAGCTCCTTGGAATCCTGCAATTACAACTACTTTTCCTTGTTCTAAATCAGTTAATATTGGTCGTGTATCGATAGCCTGGATACGTGCTTTTTTAAAATGGCTGCAGGTCTGAATTCGCGCCTGTCTACCCGAGTAGGAACGCGCTTGAATACCACGATTGATTAAGGCCATAGCCATTAATGCCATAGAAACCTGCTCACCAGTAACAACTAAGGCGGCGTATTCCCGATCATCGGGACATTCACTAATCTCATTTGCTAGTCTAATTAGTCTGTCCGTTTCTCCACTCATTGCGGATACGATAACAACTACAGAGTGGCCTGCTTGCTTTGCCTTTGCAATCAAATCTGCTGCATGATTAATATGCTCAAGCGTAGCAAGCGACGTTCCCCCGAATTTTTGTACTATTAAAGCCATTTCAGCGCCCCGTCAATGTAACCTTCTCCCACACCAAAGCTTATGACTTTTTTGAGAAAAAACACTTCAACCTAGCGCACATCTTTTCTCAAAAAACCTAAAGCTTTGGTGTGGATCTCAGTTGTTTGTTAACCCGCGTGCTCAGCGATCATTGCTTGAATCTGTGAAATCTTTTCGTCCAGATCATCAGGAACACGTCCACCACCTTGAGCCATATCTTCTCGCCCGCCTCCTTTGCCGCAAAGATGTTTAACGAGCATCGCAGCGCTTGGTAAGCGACCTACAAGATCCTTGCTTAGACCTGCTACAACATTCATTTTATCTTGGTCTGTTGCTATCAACACAATTACTGCATGCTCAAGGCGCGATTTTAGCTGGTCTAAAGTAGTGCGTAATGTCTCTGCATCCATAGACTCAAATCGCTTAATTAGCACATTTACATCTTTTATTTTCTGCACTTCGGCAAGTAAATCAGCGCCTGATTTTGCAGCCAACTTGGCATTGATCCGCGCTAACTCTTTTTCTTGTTGCTTTGCATCATGCAAAAATTGTGACAATTTGTCATTTACGGCTGATGAATTTGTTTTAAGTTTTAGCGCGACCTCATCTAAATTTTCTAGTTGCTCATTAACCCAATTCAAAGCATTAGTACCTGTGACCATCTCAATCCGTCTCACGCCGCTTGCAACACCGTATTCTGCAATAATTTTGAACAGCCCTATATCACCTGTCCGAGAGGCATGGGTACCACCACAAAGTTCTTTCGAGAATTCATTCACCGACAAGACTCGGACGGTATCGCTGTATTTTTCGCCAAATAATGCCACGGCCCCACTTTTCTTCGCCTCATCAATCGTCATGATTTCCGTGATAACCTCATCGTTAGCACGAATTCTGTCATTGACCAGCATCTCAATTTGGCGCAGTTGCACTGTCGTTAATGCTTCGAAATGAGAAAAATCAAAACGGGCGCGTAAAGCATCAACTAAGGAACCTTTCTGTTGTACATGTGCTCCAACAATTTGTTTAAGGGCTGCATGCAATAAGTGAGTCGCTGTATGATTAAGTCTTATTGCTTCGCGGCGCGTTGAATCAATATGCGCAGACACTTCTTGATTAATAGTTAGCTCGCCTTCTAATAATTCACCATGATGAACAATCGCTTGGCCAACTCGTTGAGTATCATCAACACGGAAAATAGTTTTCCCATCAATTAGTTTGCCCTGATCACCCACTTGCCCGCCACTTTCTGCATAGAAAGGGGTATTTTTAAGAATAACAGCGCCTTTGGTACCTTTGGTTAACTTAGTAACTCTTTTGTTATCAGAAAGAAGCACCAGAATTTTGGAATGTAAATTTTCTTGGCTATAACCATGAAACTCAGAGGATTCAGCCAGCTGTGCTGAAACTGTGTAATCCGCATTAAACTGGCTTGCCGATTGCGATAATTCACGTTGATGCTGCATGCAGTTATTAAAACCATTTAGATCAATAGTTAAACCTTGTTCACGAGCGATATCAGCAGTTAGATCCAGAGGGAAACCATAAGTGTCATAGAGTTTAAATGCCACTTCACCGGGAATATCATCACTTTTTAAAGCTTGAATTTGTTCCTGCAATAAACGTAAACCCTGCTCTAGCGTACGAGCAAACTGATTTTCTTCCTGCGCTAAAACCCGTTCCATGTGTTCTTTTGCGCTTAAAAGTTCTGGATAAGCATCACCCATGATATCAATCAGCGGTTGAACAAGATTTGAGACAAATGGAGTGGTTAAGCCTAATTTATTACCATGTCGAACAGCGCGACGAATGATCCGACGCAAAACATAACCGCGGCCTTCATTCGTTGGCATTACTCCATCAACAATTAAAAAGGAGCAAGCACGGATATGATCGGCAATCACTTTTAAGGAAACATGGTTCGGATCTACAGTAGGTGCCATTTGGCAAATGGCCTTAATTAAATACTGGAAGATATCAATATCATAATTAGCATGAACACCTTGAACCACAGCGGCAATTCGCTCAAATCCCATGCCGGTATCGACTGAGGGTTTTGGTAGCGGATGCAAATAACCATCTTTATCGCGATTAAATTGCATAAAAACCAGATTCCAGATTTCAATATAGCGATCACCATCTTCCTCTGGACTTCCGGGCGGACCACCGACAATATTGGGTCCATGATCGTAAAATATTTCTGTGCAAGGTCCGCAAGGGCCTGTATCTCCCATAGACCAGAAATTATCTTTTTCCCCACAACGTGAAAAACGTTCGGCAGAAATACCCATTTCTTTGAGCCAAATATCAGCCGTTTCATCATCATCTTTATAAACTGTGACCCATAAACGGTCGGGAGGTAATTTCAAAACTGTGGTTAAAAATTCCCAGGCAAACTGAATCGCTTCTCGCTTGAAATAATCGCCAAAACTAAAGTTTCCCAACATTTCAAAGAAGGTGTGATGCCTTACAGTATAACCAACATTTTCCAAATCATTGTGCTTGCCTCCAGCACGAACGCAACGTTGTGAACTAACCGCACGGCTGTATGAGCGAGTTTCTAAACCGAGGAAGGTGTCTTTAAATTGAACCATGCCCGCGTTAGTAAATAATAGTGTTGGATCATTGCCAGGTACAAGCGGACTGGATTCAACCAGCTGATGTCCTCTTGCAGCGAAATAATCAAAAAATGCTTGTCTCAATTCAGAACTTTTCATGTAATTTCACAGTTATCAATTAAAAAATTAGGCACTAACCTCATCCCCATCCCTCATCCTGGACGAAGGGGAGGATCTCCAGAATGAAAAAACCTTGATTACGCTGCGCTGCATCAGGCTACTTGTATTTTATAAAGCAGGTGTAGCCTTGATGCAGCGCAGCGTACTCAAGGTTTTTCATTACCTGGAAAAATGGTTTTGGCCACGCACCTCAGTAACAACCTTTGCAATAATTTCAGTAGAAAATCCACGGTAAAGTAAAAAACTTTGTCGTTTTTGTAATTCAATAAAAGGTATATCGGCCTGATCTTTGAATTTCTTATGCCAAACAGCTAAAGCATAATTCAGCCAATTGTCCTGCTCTTGTTCAAGAGCTGCCTCAATCAAATCGCGCTCAATGTGTTTTGCCTGCAATTCCTGGCTAATTTTTAAGGGACCATAACCTTGGCGAATTCGATAACGGCAAAAGGATTCCACAAAACGAACATCAGATTGCAAACCAAGACGCTGACATTCTCTGATGGATTCAGGAATCTCAGCAGCTTGATAACCTTTTTGAGCAAGTTTGTTAGCTAATTCTTGCGCACCATGCTCTCGCCTGGCGAGCAGGCGCAGAGCACAATCAATCGCTGACGCCATCCACGCTCTCTAACTCTTCAACAACCGGAGTCAATGGTAATTTCTTTTCCAATAGCTCAGCTCTGATTTGCTGCTCTAAGAGTACCGCTATTTGGGGATTTTCCTTTAAATACTGGCGAACATTGTCCTTTCCTTGACCTATTTTGTCCCCTTTATAGGCATACCAGGCGCCTGATTTCTCAATAAGACCTAACTGCGCACCTAAGTGAATAATTTCACTCTCGCGTGAGATACCTTCATTATAATAAATATCAAAATCAGTCGTTTTAAAGGGAGGAGCTACTTTGTTTTTAACTACTTTTACTCTTGTTTCACTACCAAGAACCTCGTCCCCTTTTTTAATCGAACCAACCCGTCGTATATCAAGGCGAACGGAAGCGTAGAATTTTAGCGCATTACCACCTGTTGTCGTTTCAGGGTTACCGAACATTACGCCGATTTTCATTCGAATTTGGTTAATAAAGATAACTAGGGTATTAGAGCGCTTGATATTAGCGGTTAGCTTACGCAGAGCCTGAGACATCAGTCTTGCTTGTAAACCGACATGATGGTCACCCATTTCACCTTCAATCTCAGCCTTCGGTGTTAAGGCAGCTACGGAGTCAATGATAACGACGTCAACTGCAGCAGAACGAACCAACATATCCGTAATTTCTAAGGCTTGCTCGCCAGTATCGGGTTGGGAAACTAATAATTCATCAACGTTCACACCAAGTTTTGCCGCATAACTGAGATCAAGGGCATGTTCAGCATCAACAAACGCAACAGTTCCACCTTTTTTCTGGCATTCTGCAGCAACTTGAAGCGTCAGAGTTGTTTTACCCGAAGACTCAGGTCCGTAAATCTCAACGACTCGTCCTTTAGGTAAACCACCAATACCTAAAGCAATATCAAGTCCTAGGGATCCCGTTGAAATCGCTTCGATATCACGTGAGACAGTACAGTCTCCCATGCGCATAACAGAGCCTTTGCCGAATTGTCTTTCGATTTGTGCGAGAGCAGCACTTAGTGCCTTTTGTTTGTTGTCTTCCATAAATTCACCCGTAGTGTACAAACCACAAATTATACATAGTTATTGGCTTACAGCAAACTGAGTTTAGGGATAACTTTTGTATTATCACAGACCGTAGCCTGAGTAGCGCGTGGCCATAATCGGGATCTTATCGGAAATGGAAACCCGGTTATCGCTATCGCACTAACCAGGCTACATGTATTTATAACGATATTATTGAAATAGCTCCTTCTAAGGCTTTAGCGCAGGCTTGTTGGCGAACTTGTTGGCGACTCGTATCAGGAAAATAGAAATCTACACTCCGCACAGGAAAATTGGTTCCAGCCCAGGCAATCCAAACAGTGCCGACAGGCTTTTGGCGAGAACCCCCATCTGGACCAGCAATACCTGTGACTGCTAGAGCAATATCCGCAGCGCTATGCGCTAAAGCGCCTTGTGCCATTGCTTCAGCAACCTCTCGACTCACAGCTCCATGCTTTTTGAGCAACTTAAGATTAATACCCAACATTTCTTGCTTAGCCAAATTGCTATAAGTCACAAAACCACGGTCAAACCAAGCTGAGCTACCCGGCAATTCAGTTAGTAAATAGGCTATCAAACCACCGGTACAGGATTCTGCTGTGGTTATTTTTAAATGTTTTGCAGAGAGATTCTCAGTCAACGTGCGGACTAAATCGGTTAATTCAATCATTTTCCCATAACCAAAAAAAACCCCGCGAGAGAACACGGGGTTTGAAATTCAATGAGACAATAAACTTTATTGATTAGTTTTTGTATCGCTTGGTGTAGTAATGATAGTAGTATCTGCTGGAGTTGTGGTTGTAGTTGCTGGAGTGTGTTGAACATTTTCAGTTTCAACTTTTTTTTCTACTCTGTCGCCACAGGCAGAGAGAGCTACTGCAAAAAATGCAGTCATTGTTATTAGTGCCAAACGGTTCATAATCATCTCCATTATTGAGCTTTAGGTAAAACATCCCTAAATAGTCTAACAAAAATTTACTTTAAGTGAAGGACTTGGAGGTCATTGAAGTAAAAATCTTCCAAAAACAATGTCAACTCCATCTTTCCTTCATCCAAATCCACATCAAACGATGATTTTTAGTTATTTTCCAAACATAACTAAAAAAATCATAGTCTTGAACTCATTATAGTCGGAAATAATGAAATTGCACTGATGTTTTTTCAGACAAATAGCAAGGAAAGCTGTTTCCTAAGAGGTCTATTTGCTAGAATCTTTAAAATTTACTGATGTTAGAAGCCCATGTCTGCTACTCATACACCGATGATGCAACAATATCTACGCATCAAATCTGAACATTCTGATATGCTCTTGCTCTATCGCATGGGCGATTTTTATGAGCTTTTTTATGAGGATGCCAAAAGAGCTGCCCAGTTACTTGACTTAACCTTGACGCATCGCGGTCATTCTGCCGAAAAACCAATCCCTATGGCAGGTGTTCCTTATCATGCTATTGAAAATTATTTGGCTCGCCTGTTAAAAAAAGGAGAATCGGTAGCCATTTGCGAACAGATTGGCTGCCCTGCCACTTCTAAAGGGCCGGTAGAGCGTCAAGTTACAAGGATCATCACTCCGGGTACTGTCACTGACGAAGCCCTTCTTGATGCCCGGCGTGATAATGTCTTGCTTGCGATTCATAAGCAACAAAAACAATTTGGCTTAGCCTGGGTTGATTTGAGTGGCGGGCGTTTTCACCTGTTGCAAGTGAAGGATGAAGCCCAGCTTTCTGCGGAAATCAATCGCCTGCAACCGGCTGAAATCCTAGTGCAGGAATCGCTATCCCTTGGCAATTTTCACAGCAATTACCCCATTAAGCAGCGCCCCGCATGGGAATTTGATTTAAATCGTGCTCGCCAGTTATTGTGCGAACAATTTGCGCTGGCCAATCTAGATGTTTTTGGCGGCGATGAATACAGTCTAGCCTTTCCTGCAGCCGGGGCTTTATTGATTTATTTAAAAACAACGCAAAAGCAATCTCTACCGCATTTAACCAATATCACCTTGGAACAAAACGAAGATTACCTGCAACTTGATGCATCGACCCAAAGGCATCTTGAATTATTTGAAAATTATCAAGGCAGTCGAGAAAATAGCTTGCTTGCCGTACTTGATCATACAGCCTGTGCAATGGGAAGCCGTTTATTAAAGCGCTGGCTCGGGCGACCACTGCGTCAAGCTTCTTTGATTCAGCAAAGACAGCAGGCAGTTGCTGAGCTAATTGCTAATCAACAAGATAATTTGTTATCTCCTCTATTAAGGCAAGTTTGTGATATCGAACGAATTGTATCGCGCATTGCTTTGAAATCAGCAAGGCCCAGAGACCTTATTCAACTAAGACAAAGCTTAGAACTTCTTCCTGAATTGAACGAAATTATCAATAATAACAAAACGTTAAAACATATCAACCTGATGGAATTGCAGCTACCTCAGCCTCTTTTACAGAATCTTTTGACAGCAGCTCTTGTAGATAATCCGCCGATGCTTATTCGCGATGGAGGAGTTATTGCGCCGGGTTTTGATGAAGATCTCGATGAATTAAGAGCTTTAAATAACAATGCTACGGAAAAACTTATTGAACTAGAAAATTCAGAGAAAGAGCGTTCGGGCCTTACCTCACTTAAATTTGGTTACAACCGCGTTCAGGGTTATTTTATTGAATTATCTAAAAACCAGGCGGAAAAAGCCCCCTTGAATTATCAGCGTAAACAGACTTTGAAAAATGTCGAACGTTATATCACGCCGGAATTAAAATTATTTGAAGAAAAAGTCTTATCCGCCCAAGTTAAAGCGCTAGCTCGGGAAAAATGGCTTTATGACAATTTATTGGAAGAAATACAGCAATTTATTATTCCACTCAATCAACTAGCCCAGGCAATTGCTGAAATTGACGTTTTGGCTAACTTCGCTGAGCGAGCACATTGTCTAAAATGGTGTTGCCCTGAATTGGTAGCTACAGGAGGGATATCTATTAAGGAAGGCCGCCACCCCGTTGTTGAACAAGTGCTTAAGGAACAATTCATTGCAAACGATTTAAATGTAGATAGTACCAATACAATGCTTTTGATTACCGGACCTAACATGGGCGGCAAATCCACCTATATGCGCCAAAATGCATTAATAGTTCTTCTGGCTCATATTGGCAGCTTCGTCCCTGCCAAAGAAGCTCGTATTGGTCCAATTGATCGCATTTTCACTCGGATTGGTGCCAGCGATGACCTTGCTTCCGGGCGTTCTACCTTCATGGTGGAAATGACCGAAACTGCGCATATCTTGCGTCAAGCGACTGAGAATAGTCTGGTTCTTATCGATGAAATCGGTCGTGGAACAAGTACCTACGATGGAATGGCTTTAGCTTATGCAACCTGTGCATATTTAGCCAATACAATTAAAGCCTATGCCCTATTTTCTACCCATTATTTTGAACTAACAGCGCTGCCGCAACAATTTAATTGCATCAAAAACGTTCATTTACAGGCTACTTTGACCTCTGGTCGAATTGTTTTTCTATATCGCGTAGAAGAAGGACATGCCAATCGTAGCTATGGCCTGGAAGTAGCCCAGCTTGCTGGCATTCCCGAAAAAGTTTTAAAACTTGCATCTGAGCATTTAGAGCAGGTGCAACATCCCAAAGCTCAGATTGTGCAACAACCAGCACAGTCAATTAGGCCATGCAATTTGCCAATTCTTCGGGAGTTGGCAAAAATAGATGCTGATAATTTATCAGCTCGAGAAGCCCTAGAGCTGGTCTATCGATTAAAAGCATTAGAGACCTATAGTACTGAAGACTCTACAGGGTTTACATGATAATAAAATTATCGAGCTGGCTCTCGTCACTATTGAATTTAAAACACTTTTCTTGTAGAAATCTCACAAGATTGAAGGCTTTATTAAATCCCAAGGCCAGGATTTTTTTAGCTAGGTTTATTGTTGTTATCAGTTTACCCTTAGTTCTAGGCGCTAGTCCTACACCTGACTTTGTCATTAGCGGCGTGAAAGATGAGGTTTTGGAAAATATTCAATTACGTTTAAAAGATCTTAATCAAACCAAACCGCTTAGCGATGACACGGATGAAGAGTTGCGCCAAGAAATTGAACAAGCTATGCAACCCTTGGGCTTTTTTAAACCGCAAATCAGGCTTAGGCGACAACCATTGCGTATCAATATAAATGCCGGTCCCCAGATGTATATCAGCAGTTTAAGCATCAGCCTAGCTGGGGAAGGAGCGACTAATGAGGAAATTAAAAAGGAACTTATTAAGCTGCCAATAGCTCAAGGTCAAGCCTTTAATAGTGCAAAATACGAGGAAGCAAAACGCAATCTAATCGATGCCGCAGAGAGGCAGGGTTATTTGCATTCAACCTTTGATAAGGCAGAAATCCTTCTCGATACGGCCAAGGATAGTGCCCAAATCACCTTAATTTTTAATACCGGATCGCGTTATTATTTTGGCCAAATTCAATTTGATCCTACCAACATTTCACCGGAATTATTGCATCGATACGTCCCATTCGGCTATGGCCAGCCCTACTCCACCGATAAAATATTGACCTTGAACAACCAGTTAGCCAATAGTGGTTATTTTAAAAGCATTGCAGTTAAACCGCAAATCAATAGCGATAAGCTCTATATCCCAGTTGAGGTACATCTAGTACCAGCCAATCGCTTTAGTTACTCTCTTGGTGGTGGTTATGGAACTGATACAGGGATTCGTGGTCGGTTTGGCTATCATATTGTGCCGATTAATCGTGCCGGGCATAAATTTAATATCCTCGCAATTGGCTCTCAAAAACAAAGCATGCTGCAGGCTAAATACAGTATTCCGGGCAAAAATCCTATCACTGATGAATATCAGATAACTGGAAATCTTTCCGCTTTAAATTATGATGCGGGTGACTCTAAATCCGCCTTAGTTTCTCTTGCTCAGCATCATCGTTTATCTCAATACAAACGCATCCTATCACTTAATAGCCTTTATGATGGGTATCATTATAACAATCAACCCTATAGTCCAAATGAATCCAATTTTACTTTTTTCCCTAAGGCGAGCTTCACCTGGCTGAAAACAAAGTCTAAACTTTTTTCACCCTCGGGCTATAAATTGAATCTAACGGGTTTAGCTTCCTCTAAATATCTTGCTTCCTATGAAAATTTTGCGCAACTGTCGCTTAATGCTAAGGCAGCTATTACCGTACCTCAAATTCGCACACGATTTTATTTCCATACCATTCAAGGGGTTACCTTCATAAATGACATCAATCGCTTGCCTTTATCTTTAGCACTTTTGCTTGGCGGTGCCGATAATTTAAAAGCCTATAGCTTCAATTCTATTGGTCCAGGCAAAGTTTTATCTTATGCAGGATTAGAAATTCAGAAAGAAACAAAGAAAAATTGGTATTTAGTCGGCTTCTTCGATACCGGATCTGTTTACAAGCCAAGCCCTCGAAAAGTAACTAGCGATGTCGGTATTGGTTTAATGTGGGTATCTCCACTAGGGCCTATTAAAATTGGTGTCGCGCAGGCTGTGGATTCTCACTTTAATCGCGAAGGAAAAAGACCAAAATTCTTTCTTAGTATAGGGCCGGATCTATAAATGCGTAACCTTAAAAAACTCAGCTCAAAAGTGCTAATATTTTTTATCATACTAGCCTTTTTAGTTATTTTTTTGCTGACCACGAGTGCAGGTTTATTTATAACAACTAAACTGGCAAAATTGGTTTTGCCAGGCGAATTTTATGCCGAAGATCCACGCGGACGACTTATTGATCATTTTTCAGTGGCTAAACTCACCTATAAAAACGATAATTTTGATTTAAACCTGACAAATTTACAATTCCAATGGCAATGGAAAGCACTTTTCAAGCATCAATTTTTTGTTGAAAATTTACAAGCAAATTTATTAGAAATTACACCAAAAAAACAGAAAGAATCGTTGAATAAATCTGGCTTTAATTTTCCTAAATTACCCTTTGAGCTAAATCTTAATAATATTGCAATTGATACAATTCAGTTAAACAGAACAGGTGGTCTGACTCAATTAGGAAGCTTTAATTTACAGGCTAAGCTTCACAATCAACTTTGGCAGGTTTCCAAACTCACTTTTACTTATGCCAACCTCAATTTTGCACTACAAGCTCAGAGCCAACCTTTTTATCCTTATTCAGCATCTGCTAAATTACTCTTTACTTTTTCTCAGTATGGTCAGGAAGTGAAGGGTTTTATTGATCTTGGCGGTGATTTTGCGCTTTACCATTGGCATGGAGAACTCACAAGCCCTGCAAATTTAGTTGTGAATGGGACCTTAAGGGATGGCTCGGAACTGAATTCTCTTGTAAAGTGGCTAAATTTTGCCTTGCCCATTGAGGATAACAAGTCATTGCTAAGCCCTGAGGGTTCTATGCAAATTAATGGCAAAATTCCCGATCTAAACTTTAATCTGGCGGCGACTACCACAGCTCCTTTTGTGGCCAATTTTCAAGTCAATGCAACAGCAAGCAAGCAAAATTTTATTAGCAATGCAGCTATCAAAATCCCAAAGGGTTTCCTTCACTTTAATCTTGCTTATAGTGAGTTAGCAAATCCCAAAATTCAGGGAAAATTAGAGGCACGATCTTTTGATTTAATGGGGGATAAATTCCCTATTCAAGCACTTAATGTGAATAGCCAGTTTAGCGGTGACTCAATAGAAAATTTACTAGTTAATTCTGATTTAAATGCACTCTATTTTGGTAGTTTGTTAAAGGGCACTTTTCTTTATCAACAGCAACAAATTAATGCAGCGTTTAATCTCGGTAAAAACCATCTCTTATTAAACGGTACACCACCCTATTCTTGGCAAATCAAAGCTAATTTTCCAGAGCCTAAATTATTGCATCCTGCTTTAAAAGGGTTGCAAACAACGCTCTCTCTAGATGCCAATTTAAGCGATGCAAAATCGGGTCAAGCAAGCTTCACTATTCAACCCGGGTCACTGCAATTACAGGATGAAAATTCACTAAAAACCTTAAAATTTTTAGGCGGCCAGCTACGAGCTGAACTCCAATCACTACAATTAAATGTAGATGGTCAGTTAACGATTGATCAAAATAAATCCTTAACACTTAAGCTTGCGCTACCAGAATTTCAGTTAGAAAAGGGGTTAACTGATTCTCAGAAAATCAAAGCCAATCTGAATTTAAAGGTAAATTCGCTTAGTTTCCTGGAAAGTTTTAGTTCGGCTATTTCCAAAATAGAGGGAGAACTAAATGCCAGTCTTAATGCCTCTGGGTTGGTAAAAAAACCGGTGCTAGAGGGCAATCTCCTGCTTAGCAAAGGCCAAGTTTTGATGTCGGAACTTGGGCTAGATTTAAATCCGATACAAGTCAATTTACAAAGTCGTAATAACGAGTGGGATTTGCAAGGCAGCATCAAATCCCAAGGGCAACCCCTTAACCTTAACGGAAAAGGTCGTTTCGCACCTCATTTAAAAGGTAGTCTGAATATCGATGCTTCTAATTTTCCAGTGATGAAAACTAGTGAATATCTAATCAATTTATCACCTCAACTCGTTCTCAATTTTTCGCCAAAGTCAGTTGATATTAAAGGTACAATCCTTGTTCCAAGCGCCCAAATTAAACCAAAATCCTTTGATAACACCATAAATCTATCAAGTGATGCGGTTTTTACTAACGCCAAACAAAGCTCAGCGCCAAATCCTCTTCCCCTTAATACGGATATTAATCTGGTAATGGGGGATGACGTAGCCCTTAATGTCAAAGGTCTGCAAGGATTCCTTACAGGATCGATTCAGCTTCTCAAATTGCCTCAAAGCGAATTGAAGGCCAGCGGTGCATTGACTGTTCGAGATGGTAAGTACAAAGCCTATGGTCAAGATTTAAAGATTGCTC